>NZ_OZ245746.1:0-475000 GCF_965227465.1 Ekhidna sp. | reverse complement strand
ATAGAGACTCAACATCAAAATGTCCTTCCCGAAGGTATATTTCCTCCAAAATAGCGAATCGTTCAGGGGTCTTCCTAAGGTTCTTATTTTCCAAATGAGCTTGAAAAATTTTTTTGACCTCTTCCAATATACTCTGTCCTTGCATGATGCAAATATACTTTATAGCAAATGATCAATTGGTACGGCTTACCTTAACTACACCATTGACTTTTTCCAGCTTGTGAGATAGTTTATCCAGGTGTGAAGTATCCTCTACATACAACCTGATTATGCCTTCAAAAATCCCTCCTTCCGTGTTTATTGACAATGATCTCATATTTACTTTTAGCTCCTCAGATATTATATTAGAAACGTCACTTACTAGCCCCATTCTATCTGTACCTATTATAGATAGTGTCGCTTCAAAAGAATGCTTTCTAGATGATGCCCACTTTGCTTTTATTATGCGGTATCCGTAATTGGATAATAACTCGGCAGCATTTGGGCATGTCGTCCTGTGTATTTTAATTCCATCGCTTACGGTAACAAATCCAAAAACATCATCTCCTGCAATTGGATTACAACATTTGGCAAACTTATAGTCAATGATATCAAGGTCTTCTCCGAGCAACAAAAGATCGCTATCGGTTTTCCTTACTCTACTTAGTTTTTCCTGAACATCTTTTGCCTCTCTTACATTGGGCTTGAGCTTGTCAACTTTATCTGATTTGGCAAAAGACTTAATAAGTGAATGATCAATTTTGCCAGTACCTACGAGGTAAAGCATATCAGATGCACTTTTCACATTAAAATAATGAGCGATATCTTCCAGTACTGTTTGCCTATAATCAATCTTTAGCTGTTTAAGTTTTCTTTTTACAATTTCTCTCCCTTCATCAATAAAAACTTTACGTTCTTCTTTTAAGGCATCTTTAATCTTAGACTTGGCCTTTGAACTAACAACATATTGCAACCAGCTTTCATTAGGTTTTTGCTTATTTGATGTCAGTATTTCTACTTGATCTCCATTCTTTAATTCAAAGTTTAAAGGGACTAGTTTCTGATTCACTTTTGCTCCCAAACAATGTTCGCCTATTTCTGTATGTATATCAAAGGCAAAATCTAAAGCTGTTGCACCTTGTGGTAAGGTTCTTAAATCCCCTTTAGGGGTAAAGACAAAAACCTCATCACTATACAAGTTGGATCTAAAGTCATCGACAAATTCTATTGCTGTACCATCATTCTGTTCTAGAATTTCTCGGACTTTTGTAATCCACATTTCAAGACCGGTTTCATCGGTTGTTTTCCCATCCTTATACTTCCAGTGTGCGGCATACCCCTTTTCTGCTATTTCATCCATTCGAGTTGTTCGTACCTGAACTTCAACCCATTTACCTGTATCGCTCATTACTGTAGTATGAAGCGATTCGTATCCATTCGCTTTTGGGATACTGATCCAATCTCTTAACCTGTCAGGATTTGGTTGATAATAATCAGTTACTAATGAATAGACTTGCCAACAAAAAGCTTTTTCTTCTCTGTAAGGGACATTCAATATTATTCTGACGGCAAATAAGTCATATACCTCTTCAAATGGAACACTTTGTTTTTTCATCTTATTCCAAATAGAGTGTATTGACTTAGGTCTTCCCTTAATCTCATACTCTATATTCAAGGCATTAAGCTTGTCTTTTATCGGTCTTATGAAATTTCTTATGAATTTATTTCTAGAATCTTTGGTCTCGTTGATTTTACCTGCGATTTCATCATACACTTCAGGTTCACTGTATTTGAGATATAAATCTTCTAACTCAGACTTGAAAGCATATAATCCTAATCGATGGGCTAAAGGGGCATATAAGTATATAGTCTCATTGGCAATCTTCAACTGCTTATTTCTTGGCATGCTTTCTAATGTTCGCATGTTATGAAGTCGATCAGCCAGCTTAATTAGGATTACTCTTACATCATCAGATAGTGTAAGTAGCATTTTCCTGAAATTTTCTGCCTGCTGGGAACTCCCCTGATCAAAAACTCCAGAAATTTTGGTCAATCCATCAATGATTACTGCTACTTTCTTACCAAAAAGTCTTTCAATATCTTCTAACTCGTAATCCGTATCCTCTACTACATCATGTAAGAGCGCCGCAACAATTGATGTAGTACCTAAACCAATTTCGGCGATACAAATTTCAGCGACCTCAAGTGGATGATATATGTATGGTTCTCCTGATCTTCGGCGCATTCCACTATGTGCTTCCATTGAAGTATTGAAAGCTTTTTTAATGATCTTTGCATCTCCATCTTTGAGAATCGGTTTAGCTTTTCTAAGCAGGCGTCTATAACGCCTTATTATCTCTTTTTTTTCTGATTCTAAATCTTCCTCTACGACCATAGTAATTTTAAAAATTAAACTCTTGTTGAATCAAAAATATTACCTACTTTTGCCATCCGATTTTCGAGGCAAGAAAAAGTTCTTGCATTGAAAACTGCGGATGTGGCGAAATTGGTAGACGCACTAGACTTAGGATCTAGCGCCGCGAGGCATGGGGGTTCGAGTCCCTCCATCCGCACTGAAAAACAACCCTCTTTCCGAAACCCGTTAAACGGGACGAGTAAGAGGGTTTTTATTTTATAAACATCAAACAATAGTACTTTGGATATAACTTTTGACAAAACCGAAAAAACACAAGGCGTAATTAAAATTAGCGTAAACAGAGCTGATTTTCAACCCGGAGTAGATCAAAAAATCAAAGAGTATAGTAAGACCGCTAACATTAAAGGATTCCGCCAGGGGAAAGTGCCTGTTGGCATGATCAAAAAAATGTATGGCAATGCTCTTATTGTTGATGAAATAAACAAATTGGTTTCTGAAAAACTCAATGGCTATCTAAAGGAAAGCGATACACAGTTTTTAGGTGAGCCTTTACCAATCCAAAAAGATGAGGAGTTTGATTGGGAAAATCAAGACTCATTTGAATTTGAATATGAAATCGGATTTGCTGAGCCATTTGAGGTGAAGGCTGACAAAAAAGTAAAACTGGAAAAATATTTCATCAATGTAGATGACAAGGTCATTGATGAAACCATTGAAAACCTCCAACGTCAATTTGGTGAAATGGAGAATCCTGAAATTTCTTCTGATAAGGATACACTTTATGGTCAAGTGAAATCAAAAGATGAATCAATCGATCAGGAGATTAGTATTGATTTGAGAGATGTTGAAAAAGGCACTCTTAAAAAACTGGTAGGAATAAAAGTTGGCGCTGAGGTAGAAATTGATCCAAAGAAAAGTTTTAAGCATGAAAATGTTCTTAAAAATCAGTTAAAGTTGAATGATGAGGACTACAAAAAACTTAAAAAGCTTTCGTTTGAACTAAAAGCAGTAAATCACCACAAGCTAGCTCCAGTAAATCAAGAACTATTTGACAAGACTTTCGGGAAAGACACTATCAAAGATGAAGTAGGTTTTAGAGATCGAGTAAAAGAAATAGTTTCCCAAAACTACAAGGGTGAGTCAGAACAATTTTTTGACCATCAGGTTAGAGAGAAATTATCTGAATCTGCTAAAATCAATTTACCTGACGAATTTCTTAAAAAATGGTTAGTCAGAACCAATGAGAACATCACACCTGAACTAATGGAATTAGAATATGATTCTTATGCGAAAGAGTTAAAATGGTCGCTAATCAGAAACCAAATTGTTAAGAATCAGGAAATAAAGGTTGAGCATGAAGATGTAATAGCTGAAGCTAAAGAGTTAATCAAAAAGCAATTTGCAGGTTCTGGAATTGGAAATCAGATGGATGATCAATTAGACACTTTTGCTAATAATTATCTTCAGGGTGAAAACGGAGAGAATTACATGAAGGTATTCAATCAAGTGCAATCACAGAAAGTACTTGATCATATCAAAGAAGAGGTAACAGTTAAAGAGAAAACTGTTTCTTTAGATGAATTTAGAAAACTTTAATTTTGAACCAAACAATATCATTTTAGGTTTTGAAGAAGTCCTGTACCCAGGACTTTTTTATTTTTACACCTTATACTTTAACTTATTGAAATGATAAATACTGAGGAATTCAGAAAATTTGCTGTAAAAGGGCAAAATATAAGCGGAACAACTGTAGACAGTTATGTTCAACATGTTGAGAACATGACGAGAGCTGTCATAGAAGAAAGGCCGACAAATTTCCGCGAGATTGATGTTTTTTCTCGTTTAATAATGGATCGTATTATCTTCCTTGGCATGCAAGTAGAGGAGAATATTGCGAATATTATTACTGCACAGTTACTATTTCTAGAATCTGTTGACTCCAAAAAGGACATATTACTATATGTAAACAGTCCTGGGGGATCTGTATACGCAGGTCTTGGTATGTATGACACTATGCAGTACGTAAATCCTGATGTAGCAACTATTTGTACAGGAATGGCAGCATCAATGGGTGCGGTGCTTCTATCCGGAGGTGCTCCAGGTAAAAGATCGGCCTTACCACACGCGAGGGTAATGATACACCAACCAAGTGGCGGAATGCAGGGTCAATCAAGAGATATGGAGATCACGCTAAAGCAAATGCAGGAACTAAGGAAGGACCTTTATGGCATCCTATCGAAGCATTCAGGAAAATCTCTGAAGGATATTGAAAAGGACTCTGACCGTGACTACTGGATGAGGGCGTCAGAAGCAAAAGAATATGGCCTTATTGATGAGGTACTAGAAAAAAAATAGAATAATGGCTCAGGTTACTTGTAGTTTTTGCGGTAGAAATAAAAAAGATGTAGATCTGATGATCTCGGGTATACACGCTCACATTTGTGATAAGTGTATTTCTCAAGCTCAACAAATTTTGAACGAAGAGTTAAAAACTTCATCGGACAATGAAAGCCCAAATTTCAAACTCATCAAGCCTGCTGACATGAAGTCTCATCTTGATGAGTTTGTAATTGGTCAAGATGAGGCTAAAAAATACATCTCTGTTGCTGTTTACAATCATTATAAACGATTGATGCAAACGGCTGATAAGGATGATGTTGTGATTGAAAAATCAAACATCATCATGGTTGGTCAAACTGGTACCGGTAAAACCTATCTGGCTCGTACCCTTGCTAAAATATTGCAGGTTCCTTTTTGTATAGCTGATGCTACAGTTCTTACAGAGGCTGGTTATGTAGGTGAAGATGTCGAAAGTATTTTGACTCGCTTGCTTCAATCAGCGAATTATGATGTTGAGGCAGCTGAACGTGGGATTGTTTACATTGACGAGATTGATAAAATAGCTCGCAAATCAGATAACCCATCGATTACGCGTGATGTCAGTGGCGAAGGAGTTCAGCAAGCCCTACTTAAATTATTAGAAGGAACTACGGTCAATGTACCACCACAAGGTGGCCGAAAGCATCCTGATCAGAAAATGATCAATGTGAATACCGAGAATATTCTATTTATCTGTGGGGGTGCTTTCGACGGAATCGAAAGACATATAGCCAATAGACTTAACACTCGACCAATAGGCTTTGCCAACGATAATGAATTTAGAACTGAAGCGATTGATAAGGATAATCTCCTACAGTACATTACAGCTCAAGACATTAAGAGTTTCGGACTTATCCCTGAGTTAATAGGCCGACTTCCAGTTTTAACCCATTTAGACCCTCTGAATATAGATGCGTTAAAACGTATTCTTACAGAGCCAAAAAATGCACTTGTAAAGCAGTACACCAAGCTCTTTGAAATGGAAGACGTTAAGTTAGAGCTTCAGGAAGATGCTCTAGAGTATATTGTAGAAAAGGCAATGGAATTTAAACTTGGTGCACGTGGGTTACGATCCATCTGTGAAGCTATTGTAACGGACGCAATGTTCGAATTACCATCAAACAAAGACATTAAAGAAATTGTTATTGACCGAACCTATGCAGCTGAGAAATTTGAAAAGTCTAAGTTCAATAAGTTAAGGGCTGCCTAATCAAGGTCTTCCAGCCAATCAACTATTTCGCGAGACACATTTCTAACAAATGGTTGTGCACCAATTTTAGATTTTAGATTTTGGTAATCATCCATCATACCTGCGCTATACTGATGATCGTTCAAAATTCTATCTAACTCATTTAGAATAAGCAAATCCTTAGATTTTGGATAACTTTTGACGACCTCTTTGTTTATGAGCCTATTTATGATTGATTTTTCATTCGGAGTGCTGGAAAATATTGATTTTTCATAAACGTTAATCGCAGGGCAATTACAAAATACTGCTAACATATTGGAAAAAGGATCAGTTGCAATTACTGCATTAGCATTAGACAACTTCCTGACTGCTTCTTGGAGATCATTAGATGCATTTATTAGCTGAAATTCAATACTGTCAGATTTGCTAATCAGCTTACGACTTAGTTGCACACTCGACTTTGACACCTTACCACTAACAATTGATATTAAAGGCTTCTTTCTATCTACAGTTTCAATATCTACTTTACGAACAAAGTCAAAAACCAAGCTCCCATTTCCATTTTCATTAATAGGAATATCTCTGTAAATACGGGATTTCTCAAACTTTTGTATGTCTCCCCTCGGATTTTTATCGAAAAGCGAATGATAGAAAAAACAGGAATTAATTTTTCGCTTTTTAGCAAGCTCAAGTATGGAACTCATCTTCAAAGATCCCACAGCAATCAATAAATCAGGTTGAAAATCTTTGACAGATTTGCTTACCTTTTTTTTATCTAAAGCAAGATGGACTACCTCACCACGCACATCAAATCTTTCTAATTCTTGTATAAGTGGTTTAGCAAGCTGTGCGAAAATCTTTCCTTCTGATACAATTAGATACTTCATTCGCCGTAATAGTCCACAAAATTTCGAGGGGTCTCATAAAGTCTTAATCTATGCAAAGAAGCTTTTTGATTTAATTTATTTATCTGGGGAGCTAATATTTTCCAAAATTCGAAAATGAGATTTTCACAGCTGCCCATTTTTCCCACCATGAATGGAACATCCAGATTGATGTTCTTATGATCAACCTTATCAATTATTTCAGTGTTGATTAAATCACTCAGCTTTTTCAAATCCACTACAAAACCGGTCTCCGGATCTATTTGACCTTTTACTGATGTGATTAATTCAAAATTGTGGCCGTGCCAGTTTGCATTCGCACATGGACCAAAAACCTCTTTATTTTTCTCTTCAGACCAGTTTGGATTGTAAAGCTTGTGAGCTGCATTGAAGTGCTCTTTACGATGTACAAGAATCATGATGCAAAAATATGATGAGTAAGATTCATAAATAAAAAAAGCCCTTCTTTTTAGAAGGGCTTTTTTGCATGTATGATTAACTACTATTCTTTAAAAAATCTCTTTACAACCATTCCATCAACTGTTTTCAATTGAAGGAAATAGATGCCTTCTCTTAAGGTTGAAACATTGGTTTTAGATTCAAAAGCATTCCTTAAATGTGATTTCCCTGTCAAATCTACGATTTCCATTTCTAAGATTTCCCTAGATAGGTTTTGATCCAAATCAACAACTAAGAGCGCATTGACCGGATTAGGCGCTATCACTATTGATGATCGAATCTCGTCAGCGGTCAAAACCACGAAAGGATCTGATAAGGCTGAACAAAATTCATTGGATACCTCTACAGTATAGGATCCTTTCCCTGGATTAACAAGTGTTGATCTTGTGGCGCCCTCAATAGCCGTACCATCACGGTACCACTGAATCGACTGCACATCACTATCAACATTGAATGACAAGATGTTAGAGAATGCAGCAATTTCGGGCATGGAAGGGCTCCCATTTTGGGAGACGATGTTGATACTACCATTAGTGGTGCAACCATTTTCATCCATGAACTGGAATGTATAGATACCTTCGGTCAGATTCTCAAAAACTAATTGGTCCGAAAATCCTGCATTATTAAAGTTCAATTCAAGTGCTCCGGTTCCTCCGCTTGCCAAAAATTCTACAAAACCTGAGTCATCATCGCTGCAATCAGGGTTTGAAACACTTGTGGTGTAGTCAATAGGGTTTGGACCTACTGAAGCGAATGAACTTATCGAAACGTTTGAATCTGTATCTCTCAATGACACAATGTATGATCCCGGGCCAATACTTGTAAAGGCATTAGACGTTTGAAAATCAATTCCTCCTAAACTGTATTCATAATTACCAGATCCTGTATTACTAATTACAATTTGCCCATCGTTTTCATCCGAACAAGACGCATTAGTTACTTCTACACCGCTAATCTCAAATGTGGTTGTTGTAGGAGTCAGTGAATAATTATCTAAATAAAGATTATTACCAAAGCCGTTTATTGTTTTAAATGCAAACTCTGTATTATCAAAGTCTGCAGGTATTTGTACCGTTAGTGTTGCTGTGCCCCACTCTTCGGCTGTTGGTGTAAACGGCACTGTATGATCTGCGGCTGTGGCTAAGTCAGATCCGGATTTGCTCCAAATCGTATTCCATTCTCCACAATCATTTTTCATTACTACTTCTAATGCATCAGCATATTGCTCATCATATCTCGCATATGCATAGTCAAATGAAAGTTCGAATTGCTTGTTTACTGAAGTATTCAATTTATCAACGATCAAGAAATCTTCCTGCCCAATTGCTGTATAGTCTGATAATTCAATTTTAATGGATTGAGTCCCTTCAGATGCAACTGCGTTTGTTATTTCAAACGTCACATCTAAATCATCATTAAGTACCTCTTCTTCCAGGGATGCTGCCTCGAATGAACCAGCGGTTTCAGCAATTCCTGCTGTACTACCCAGAACTGTCACATAGTTCTCAAGTATTTTAGTCTCTGTGTCTCCATTTTCGGTATCGATTTTAAGTGATACATTATAGATCCCAGAGGTCGAATAGGTGACTGTCGGAAACTTTTCTGTAGAGGTACTCGGTGTTCCTCCAGGAAATTCCCATAGAAGTGAACTTGCAGCTATTGATTCATCAATAAACTGAATGTTTTGACCTTCACATACTCTTCTGCCCTCCGATTTGAAATCGGCCAGGTAGTATTTATCTACTAAATAGGTTTTAAAGCTCTCGTAGGCATCCACAATTCTACCAGCCTGATCTGCTGAAAAAAGCTGCATGCACTGATCGCGAGAATAAGACATAAAATTTCGCGGATCCGGCGAAAAAAGTTCACCATTTGCATCTCTGTTATCTCCTGTATAAGAACAATTTCCGTCTACTTTACCTGTTAGATTGGGATCAGCAGCAGTATCACAGAGGTTATCCCCTGCGCTGGAACAATTGGAACCATCAACCAACTCGTCTGTTGTTCCCGAATTTGTTTTACCATGTGTATGATAAAGATTAAAATAATGCCCTAATTCATGTGGTAGCGTAGGGCCTCTATTCACCGTACATCCGTTCGCCATCATTACATGATCTCTCCCTGTCGAAGGAAAGTATGCGTAACCGCATAGTGCACTTGCTCCCGAAGAAAGTGAATTATAGAAATAGATGTTAATGGTATTAGCTACGTTGTGTACACCCGTAATCTGATCTTCAAGCGAAGAGTCAAAATCATAGTAATCGTCCGAATTAATGTAGTTAATATCTCCAACCAGGAAAAAGTCCATTTTCATTGGTTCGTAGGTCTCATTGAGGTATTCTATCGCATCCAATAATTGTGCTTCTGCTAAACCTCCGGTACCGTCCGATTTCCTTACAACATGTGCTGTAATCCCAATAAACTTCTGCGTAAACTCCGCAGTTCTTGCTCTGCTAGCAATTTTGCTTTTCAGAAGCGCCTTTTCCAAGAACTGCACCTCCTTCTCTGAAACCTCGGTTCCACATGTGAAATCCTGACCATATATGGATAAGGTCATGACACATGATAAAACCATTAAAAAATATTTCCTTCTCATACTTAACTAATTTAGCTCATGGATGATCAAAATTTACTGGAGTAATTCATCTATGTAACTAAAAAGATCTTTAACATCTTTTGGATTACCTAAATCAAGCGTGTTCTCTTTAAAATAAGAGGACACTTGATCTTTAACGCTTGCAAACTCTTTTAGAATTTTGCCCTTTTTCAGCTTTAATTCACTCAGTTTACCGTCTCTCCAAACGTACTGATCACTGATCAAGATGAACTTATCGTAATCACTTTCACCATAGGAAGCAGGTGTCATTTTTTGCTTTACGGCAGTGATTTTTTCCAATATTTTAACCTTCTTTCCATTATAAAGGACCCGAACAAAGTTCTTCTTATTAATCTCACCAGGATACTCAAATCCATTCTCAAAATAGAATCTCTCTACGTTTCCAAGCTTATCTGCTAAGGAAAATTCGAATGATTTCAAATCTTGATTTGCATAGTAAAATGGCTCTCCTTTGTTCAAATACTGAAGCTCATCCTCAAATGCATTGTAACGGATTTTAACATTGGTGAGAAATTTATCTGTTTGAGTGATAATAATTCCGTCGCTCCAGTTTCCATCATTTATGTATGGTGAGCCTTCTATTTTGTCATAACTACCAACACGGATTGGGTTTCCTGTAGCATCATTCACATTAGATATTTGTGCATTCAGATTGAAAAAAACACCAATGCAAATAGTCGTTATTAAACTCTTTAGTCTCATTACTTATTTACTTTTTAATTATTTTAAATATTTCTTTATCAATAATCAGATGATATAAACCGCTTTCCAAAGCGGTTAAATCAATTTGATTTTTATTATCAATGTACTTTACATCAAATTCCGATCCAGTTATATCTACCAATCTTATGTTAGTATAAGAACCATTTACAGACAAAAAGTTCTCAACGGGGTTAGGATAAATTGAAATAACCGGTTTTTGTTCGGCTACAGACAGTGGTTCACAGCTTTCTAAAGGAATTGGATTAAGTTCTATATAGCTGGTTTGACTGGTAAGGTTAGAAAAAGCAGGATGGTCTGATGCGTATTTTTTAGCTCTAAAAACCAGATTTCCTGTTGCTACTTCTCCTTGTGAGACAATTCCAGTAGCAGTTGAAACTGGATTTACATACTTCCAATGTACATTATCATCAAAGTCAACCTCCCAAAAAGTACCCTTTGGTCCATCATCTATTAAAAGGTTTCCATTGCTCAAAATTTGAGCTCCAGAGATAAATGATGCGAAAATATCTGTTGGATTTGGACGCTGATAACTTGTGACAAGATCTTGAGGTCCAAAAACACCATTATTAAGGTAAAAATTTCCGTCCGTGTCAAATGGATTAATAATATCAACTGACGAAAATTCTTCTGGCATTCTTCCTCTTCCATTATTAAATACAATGATGTTACCGCCATAATCTAAGTCATCATCTATCCACTCAGCTGTATGTTGAAAGAACATCTTTTGATCTACTGTATCACCCCGCTGATATGCTCTGGGATTTCCCCATCTGAACAGTATATCTCCTTTTTCTCCCTTTGCTTCTGCTGTTGTTGTATTGTGATCAATTATCCAAATTTCATTGAAGAAAGGTGTACTTAGAATAATGTAATCATTCATTTCGCTGTAGTGAATTGAGTTAAAATGAAGCCAATCCGGGCCGTCTGTCAAGCGGTAATTGATATCTATCTTTTCCGGATTGTCAGCTACAACTCCGTAATTAGGTTTCGTATCATCGAAATCCTGAATCAAATGATCCCAGGAATTCCATAACCAAACAATTTTGGCATCATTATTTGGTAGTGGTTCAATTTCCACGATATGGTCGGGCCATAACTCATCATCTGCAAGTGTTGAAGGATCTCTACCTTGCTCTACTGCCTCTTCCAGTGTTTTTAACTCCCATGCAATGAACAACAAATTTCCATTCGGCATTACATGAAAATCGTGGTGTGCGTTAGCTGTATCATTGGAATACTCCCACGTCCAAACCACATCTCCCTGCCAATTTATTCTTTCAAAAATACCTCCTACACCGGGTTCACCAAGTCGAGCACCTTCCTTGGAACCTGCTCGTATGATTGATCCATCATTTAGTAGATATACGGAAGCCCCTGGTGAGTAGGCGCTTTCCCAAGTATTCATAACTTGTCCACAATTGTTGATGAGATATGTTGTCGTATTTCCAGCTGGTGAAAAAAGAGTTAGTCCATCATAGGCTCCTTCATTAAGCTCAACTGCTCCCACAGTCAAATCTTGGCCATAACTAAGCAAACTGCTTATCAGGCAAATAAAAACTCCTAGTTTTCTCATGATCATATTAAACAAAAAAACCGCTCTATTTTGTAGAGCGGTTTTTTTAAACTAATTAATATTAATAGTCAAAGTTTACGTCAGCCGCAGCATCATAAGCAACAGTTTCTGTAGCACCAGCTCCAGCATACGTTGCATCATAATAGCATTGGAAAACAATTTGACCTGTTCCGTTAGCTCCTCCTCCTGGAATAAAGATTCCACTTCCAGTGAAACCAATCCCATAAGGTGCACCTGAATTTGGACTAATTGTTAATCTATCACAGATGTTAACAAAATCAGCAGCTGCAGTATAATCTCCAGAGAAGTATCCAATATCAGCATCTGATACCGTGTAAGTCTCTGTTCCAGCGTCATAGGTTACTGTAACAGCCTCTCCTGAGTATGCAAATCCAGTTGCACATCCATCAGGATCAGGAATTCCTGCAGTTGCAGTTACATAATTTCCGATTCCAATATTTGGAGGACATGAGATTTGAACCGTATGAGTTGCAGTGCTGAAGTTAGGGCTGAGTTCAGCACCCGTAGCTCCAGTCAAATTCACAACAATTGTCCATCTCTCTCCTGCCTCGATATTATCAGGGTTAACCGTAATTGGTAATGGAGCAGTAAACTCTCCCGCTGGGATAGTCACAGTAGTTCCATTCAAGTTAAACTGATCACCTTCGGTTGCTGTAGAACTTGCATCAAGTTCGAAAGTAACCTCTACACCACCTGTATTAGCAGTGCTAGTAAGCGTTACCACAAAACCTGCATCAAGCTCAGCACCTATGTTCTCCCTTAAATAGGTGAAATCTCCTGAGGCAGCACTTGCTGCATTCAGTTCAACCTGGGATACATCACCTGGAAAGGCAATTTCAGATCCAGCTTCATCAAAGCACCCTGTCATAACCGGGACAAGTGCTAAAATCATTATCGACTTAAATATATTTTTCATAGTATTCATCTCTTAGTTATAACCTGGGTTGTTCACCAGATTCTCAGTAATTTCTATTTCTGACTGAGGGATTCTAGGCAAAATCTTAAAGTCTGTATATGGAAGTGTTGGCGCACCCGAAGCAGCAGGCTTAGTTACGTCTCTTCCAAGTCTTTTCAGATCAAACCATCTGTGACCTTCTGCCATGAATTCAATTCTTCTCTCACGAAGTACGTTATTCACAGTTGCAGTCGAAGCAGGAAGTCCTCTTGCTGCTCGGAAAGCATTGAATATCGCGTCACCAGCTCCTGCACCTAATGCTTCAGCAGCAATAAGATAAGCTTCTGATAATCTTAAGATCGGAATGTTTTCCTGGAAAGGAAGACCTGAACCAGTTGCTCTCCACTTGGTAAATTCTTCACCAAGCGTCTCAGTGTTAAATAAACCAGCTCTAACATCAGTAGGCTCATTATTGATAACAGTTAATAGCTCATCACTCGCAGCGATGATAAACTGAGAACCACCACCATCATTCATCAATAGCGAATGAAGGCTAGCATTTGGCCCGTCAACCGTACTCCAATCCGGAGAACGTAATTCTGACTCAAATAATGACTCAGGGTGATATGCATTAGTTGCATCATCCCAAGAAGCATCATAATCAGCAGGCTGAACCAAATCAGACCCATCACCAGTGATGACTTGCTGTGCAAAATTAGCCGCCTCAGTCATGTTACCTTCATATAAATACACTCTGGCAAGAAGTAATCTCGCTGCATCAGCATTAGCAAAAATTGCTTCGCTAGATCCAGGAGTTGCTGTAGGCAGCATTGGAATTGCTTCCATTAGGTCTGCCTTAATTTGCGTGTATACCTCTGTATTTGTAGCTCTTGGAACATCTTCAATGTCAGAAAGACCAAACGTAGGGTTTGTCTTTAAGATCACTGAAAGATTGAATCCATTCACTTCCTGACCAGGCTCATAACCATACACTCTCGCAAGGTCATGGTAGAATAAAGCCCGAAGGAAAAGTGCCTGAGCATAAAGTGCATCTTTCTCTTCAGTAGTTCCTTCTACGGTTTCGTCATAGACCGAACCAATGATTACGTTACACTCATTAATCGCGTTGTATCTACCGAACCAGATACCGATACCAGAGTTTACTGCATTCACATACTCTAATTCGTATCTTCCGGTCAATTGCACCAGGTTCATGTTGTCAGCTAAAATTTCTGGTCCTATCATCATTGTTTGACCATAGTAACCAAAGTCATTTACAGACTCATAAGCAGCTGTCAAGAAAGCGTTATAACCATCAACACTTCCTAGAACTTGCTCTTGTGGAAGGGCTCTAGGGTTGACTGTTTCAAGATCCGTACAATTCGTTAGTAAGGACCCTGCTAATAGGATATATATTATTCTTTTCATAAAATTCTATTTTATAGTCCAATACTTAAACCAGCTGAAAACTGTCGTCCAAGTGGATAAGCACCAAATGAAGACGCTCCTGTAGTGTTGTTATTCGTAACAACTTCAGGATCAATTCCGTCAAAGTTTGACCAAGTTGCAAGGTTCACACCTTGTACAAACACATTCACACTTTTCATCCCAATATTATTCAATAGGGATTGAGGTAAGTTATACGAAAGTGTTATCGTCTTCAGTCTTATGTATGATGCATCAGACATGTATTGCGTAGTACCAATAAATCCGAATTGCTGATCAATACCTTCGATGGTACCATTGTTGGTAAGCATAGGGATATTAGTCATATCGCCCGGCTGTTGCCATCTGTTAAGGATATCAGTTCTTCTGTTATCGTTACCACCTGTACCTAGTAAGTTGTAAAGGTCACCGTTGAACGCTTCAGAACCTAACTGGAACTGGAAGAATACGTCTAATGTCAGACCTTTGTAGGAGAACGTGTTTGTCCATCCACCAAAGCTTGAAGGTATCGCAGAACCTCTCACAGAACCGTCAGCAAATCCAGGGTTATACGTAAGTGTTCCATCAGCTCCTCTTACCATTGCACGACCATTTGCCGGGTTAACACCCGCATAGTCTAACAGGTAGAAGAAATCTACTGGCTGACCAACTATAAGAGTTGGAATGTTACCACCGATAGTATCTCCATCAACCAATTCAGTTACTTCGTTTTCTAACCAAGACATGTTGAACCTGGTATCCCAACGGAAACCATCAGAATCCATTATTATACCACCTAGTTCCAAGTCGATTCCCTGATTTCTCACAGAACCTACGTTAGAAGTTACGCTGTTATTATTGATACCGCCATATCCAGTAAATGGCACGTTGAATAGTAGATCATTGTTGTTTGTTCTCCAAACATCCACGTTACCGTAAATTCTATTGCTTAATACAGAGAAGTCGATTCCCACGTTGAAAGACTCTTCTTCCTCCCATGTGATCAAGTCGTTTCCGATTTGAGTAATGGTTAAAGGGGAAGCGCCAGCGTACTGACCTGAAGAAGCACCAAACTGCGTTTGAGATTGATAATCACCGATTTCAGCGTTACCTAAGATACCGTAACTCGCTCTAAGCTTCAAGTCATCTATGATGCTAACAGAAGAAAGGAATGACTCTTCAGAAACTCTCCATCCTAATGATCCCGCATAGAAAGTACCATACTTCGTATTTGTTCCGAATCTTGAGTGACCGTCTCTTCTAACTGTCGCACTCGCAAGGTATTTATCATCGTAAGAGTAATCTGCCTTACCGAAGATACCCAGTCTCTTATACTCCACATCAAAACCGCCTACTCTAAATGGCTGACCATCAGCAGGAACTCTGAAAAATGCATCCGGGAAAGTGTTAGCAGTCAAATCAGAAGCTTCTCTTCTTTCTCTTTTATACTCATATCCAACAAGCGCCTTAATGGTATGAACATCGTTAAATGTCTTGTTGAAGTTCATGTTTACGTTTCCGTTCCAGTTGATCGATCTTCTGTTTCTGTGGAATACAGAACCACCAGAAGCTGCAAATACCGGAATTGTTTGAGGTCTCTCGTTGATGTCTTTGTTCATGGACATGTCAACACCAATCAAACCTGAAATAGATAACTCAGGAATAATCTGGTAAGTAGCAGATGCACTAGAAACAGTTTGAAGTGTTCTACCTAATCTAACTTCTTCATTAACCCCCTGGAAAATGTTATATCCAAAAAGGTGACTAAGACCGTTTGTAGGATATGGATTGTACTCACCTTCGTCATCGACTGCTAGTGAAGTAGGGATGGAAGCAAATGTTGCTACGAAAGGACCATTTACGAAGTTACCATTCGCTATTGTTCCAAACTGCTTAATATGAGCTACACTCAGTTTCGCATTTACTGTTAATTTATCAGTAGGTCTGTGAGTTAAGTTCAAACGTCCAGTATATCTCTCGAAATCAGATTTGATGATTTGAGCTTCCTGGTAGTTGTAAGATCCACCAAAGAAGAAGCTTGTTTTATCATCTCCTCCATTCATAGAGAAATCTACTGTTCTGAATCGTGCATCCTGGAACATTAAATCAACCCAATCTTGATTTTCGATTGTAGATGGATCATCCGGGTTTCCGAAAAGCTCATAAGCTCCACCAGCTCTTGCTGGATCTAAACCACTGTTGATTTCCTGCTCTGCTCTAATTGTTGCATACTGATTACCGTTAAGTACATCGTACAGATTAATAGGCTGTACAATACCTTCCTGAACGGAAATGTTGATGTTGGAAGTACCTCCAGAACCACCAGACTTGGTAGTTACAACAATTACACCATTTGCAGCTTGCGCTCCGTAGATTGCAGCAGCAGATGCGTCCTTAAGAATATCAATTGATTCGATATCATTCGGGTTAATTGATGCAAGTGGGTTTGAGTTTGCTTGAGTAGATCCTCCAGCAGACGCAACTTGTACCCCATCAATAATGATCAATGGATCATTTCCTGAGTTAATTGAACCAATACCTCTAATTCTAATATTTAGATTTCCTCCAGGCTGACCAGAAGCTGCCGCAATTTGCGTACCCGCTGCTCGACCCTGAATAGCTCTATCAAAAGATTGCATTGGAAGGTTTTCAATTTCCTCAGCCTTAACTGATGCAATTGAACCCGTAACCTCTCTTTTAAGCTGGTTTTGGTATCCTGTTACAACAACCTCTTGAAGCTCAGTAGCTCCACCTAGTGTAACATCGATTGTTGTTCTAGCCCCTACCTGAATTTCTTGTGTTTCAAAACCAACATAAGAAAAAATCAAAGTAGCGCCATCATCTACTGAAAGACGGTAATTTCCATCTAAATCAGTAGTAACACCAGTTGTTGTGCCTTTAATCACAACATTCACTCCTGGTAGAGATTCACCTGTATCATCGGTGACCTTACCAGAAACCGTCCTTTGCGCCATTGCACTGAATGCAACAACAGTTAAGAACGCAAAACTTAGTAGTAAAATCCTCTTCATACTAACTAGTTAATCGTTAAACATTAATTATTTGAAACCCGCAAGATATGCCATTTTAAGAATATTTAACAAAATAAAATCCTTTGCTAATGTTAATAGAAAGCAGTTTTTTCTTTCAAATACTGAAAAATGATCAAAAAATTGGCATTAATGATTTTAACCAAATTTTTCACTTCATCTTAAAGTAATGGTTTAACAAAATTTTGAATAATAAAATGTTAAAATTTGTCTTTTACGCAACACTTTTAGCGCTTCCCACGTAGGACACGGAATTCTATCCTGCGGTTGGATTTACGGCCTTCTGGGGTATCATTGGGCTCTATTGGTTGGAAATCTGAGTATCCTTTAAAGCTTAATCTTTCCTTTTTTATACCTCTATTGACTAATTGGATGTAGACTTGCCTGGCCCTATTTTCAGATAGTTCCTCGTTAAATGCGGCAGCTCCCGTATTATCAGTATGACCTGCTATCTCAACGCTGATGGCAGGATTTTCCTTTAGCAGCTGAAAAGCATTTTGCAGCTCTGAATCAGATTTTTGACTTAATTCAAATGAATTTGTTTCAAAATATATATTCTTCAATACCAAAACTTGCCCAAATTCAACTCTTTGGAGACTAATATTAATGGTGTCTGGCTCCACAGCAACATTGGATTCCGTGGAAAAATGAAAGTCAGAGTAGATATATCCTCTTTTTTTTACATAGCCAGCTAAATCTAATCCTACAGGTAAAACCATGAAGTAATTTCCTTTTAAGGAATCAGATTTGTTTTCATATATAATTTCATTTGTTTCCAAGTTAACGACCTGAATGTCTGCAGAAAGTGGTTGACTTGTCTTTTCATCGGTAATTGTACCTATTATATAAGATGCCGACTTGACCTTAAGTCTCTCCTTAAGTTTGATTGTTACGATTTTACTATCTAGTATTTCATAATTCTTTTGTTCTTCCTTAGCAAAGTAGGCCTGTGAGCCATCGCCTGTTATTACGATTGAAACTTCGTCCTTAAATGTATTAATGGGATAGCCCAGGTTTTTGGGTGATGACCAGACGGTATCTAATTTTTCTGAATAATATAAATCATAGCCTCCCATGCCCGGGAATCCATTTGCAGAAAAATACAGTGAGCTTCCATTCGGGTGAATAAAAGGAGTTGTCTCATCTTGGCGGGTATTGATTGGTTGTCCCAGATTTTCTGGCTTGGTCCAGCTACCTCCTTCATTTTTTGTCACCCAAATATCCCGACCTCCAAAACCTCCTCTTCTATTGGATGAAAAGTAAAGTGTTTTACCATCTGCTGATAAAGATGGCTGTGACTCCCAATACATGGTATTGACAGGCTTTCCAAGATTTTTGGGATATGACCACAAATCACCGACTCTCTTTGAAATGTATAAATCACAACTTCCAAGTGAATTTCTTCCATCACAAGAGGTAAATATCATCGTTTTACCATCAGCAGAGACCGCACACGCCCCTTCATTTAAAGGAGAGTTTATTCTATTGGATACTGATTTAGCTGGCGTCCACTCTCCATCTCTAAAGTCACTAACAACGATATCTTCGTCACCATTTACACGATCTCTTTTCGTGTAGAAGATCGATGCATTATCAATTGTTAGTGATGGTAAGTATTGTAACTTGAAACGATTTACATTAAGCGGTAATTCTTCGACTTTTATTAAGTCTGAAGAGGTTGCTAATTGATTTTCTGCGAATCTTAAGCTTTTTTGGAGTAAGCCAATTTCGTAGCTGCTTGCCCGCTCAGGCACTTTCTTGATAAACAGGTCGAGGTATTTTTGTGATTGAAGGTATTCTCCTCTATCAAAAGACAGAAAAGCCATTCGCTCCAAAACAGAAGCAATTGGATCCGGAGCAGATTCTATATACGAGCGGAACTTTGAATAAACAGAGTCTTCAAGTCCTATCGCCTTATATAAGCTGCCCATACGGATATATGCCTCAAAAAAGGTGGGATCTTCGAGAGCTGCTTCTTCCAAATAATCTATAGCTGTGTAAAAATCTCGTTCCTTGTATTTTTTATCAGCTTTTTCGTAAAGCTTCTGTGCTTTTCTGCTTTCGGTAGAAAGAGATTGTGAGAATACAAAAGGAGCAATAGATAATAAGGTAAGTGTAAACGCAATCCTCATTAAGGGACGTCCATGTATTTGTGTGTCTGGAGTGAAATCTTCCATTTTGGGTTTTGCTTCACAAAATCAACGATCAAAGGTGTCATTTCTTTTTCTTTTGACCACTCCGGCTGAAGAAATAGTTGAGCTTCAGGATTCATTTTCTCTGCATGTCCTTCTGCCCATTTAAAATCACTCTTATTGTAGCCAATTACCTTCAGTTCCTGAGATTCGCTGTAGAATTCATTCAAAGGCTCTTTAAACTTCTTTGGCGAAAAGCAAATCCAATCCCATTTGCCGGACAGAGGGTACGCACCTGAAGTTTCAATGTTGGTTTGCAGGCCCAATGCCTTCAACGAAGTTGTTAATTCAGCAAGGTCATACATTAGCGGTTCCCCTCCAGTTACAACCACAAGGTTTGCACCTGAATCTTTCGCTTCTTGTGCAATCTCTTTGACATTGACCCATTCAAATTGAGAAGCATCCCAGGATTCTTTAACGTCGCACCAAACACACCCAACATCACAGCCTCCAAGTCTAATAAAGTAAGCTGGAGTGCCTGAGAAGGAGCCTTCTCCCTGTATAGTGTAGAAAGACTCCATCACCGGTAAAAATTCCGGATCAGTAATTGAGCTCATAAGCTTTCAGTGTATTTAAAAGCAATGAAGCGATTGTCATCGGGCCAACTCCGCCTGGAACTGGAGTGATGAAACTTGAAATCGGTGCAACTTCATCATAAACCACATCCCCTGATAATCTAAACCCGGACTTCTTGGTGCTATCCTCCACGCGGGTAGTTCCCACGTCTACTACAACTGCTCCCTCTTTCACCATGTCTTTGGTAATTAATCCAGGCTTACCTACAGCGACAATTAAAATATCCGCCTCTTTTGTATGGCTTTTAAGGTCTTTAGTGAGCTTGTGACATACGGTAACTGTTGCTCCCCCATCCTGTAACATCATTAAGCTAAGTGGAGCTCCTGCAATCCGCGAAGCACCGACGATTACACAATGTTTTCCTTCAGTTGGAATGTTGTACCTATTAATCAGCTCCATGACTCCAAAAGGTGTAGCTGGTAATAAAAGTTGATGATGTGACATAATACTACCGAAATTTTGGTTAGTAAATCCATCAACATCTTTTCGAGGGGCAATTCTTTCGGTTATATGCTCAACGGAAATGTGATCCGGCAGAGGGATTTGCACAATAAAGCCATCAATATCATCATCTTCATTGAGTTGCTGAATGTGCTTAATTAGTTTTTCTTCAGAAATTGTAGTTGCAAAATGCATCAGCGTAAAATCAAATCCTACTGCCTTGCATGCATTGATCTTTCCGTTTACATATGTATGGCTGGCTCCATCATCACCAACGATTATTATCGCCAGATGCGGAACCCTTTTTCCATCAGCTTTTAATTGATCTACCTTTTGAGTGATCTCATTTTTTATGTCCTTGGAGGTTTTTCTTCCGTCGATGATTACTGGAGATGACATTTTAATCAAGTTTAAGTACGGCCATGAATGCTTCCTGAGGAATTTCTACATTTCCAACTTGTCGCATTCGCTTTTTACCTTTTTTCTGTTTTTCAAGCAATTTTCTTTTTCTGGAAATATCTCCACCATAGCATTTTGCTAAAACGTTTTTACGCATGGCTTTTACAGATTCTCTAGCAATAATTTTTGTCCCGATTGCTGCTTGAACTGCAATCTCAAACATTTGCCTTGGAATTAGCTCTTTAAGCTTTTCACAAAGTCTTTTACCCCACTCATATGCCTTGTCCCTGTGGACAATTGCAGAAAGGGCATCTACTTTATCCCCATTTAGCATGATATCCAATTTTACCATGTCGGATTTCCGGTAACCTATCAATTCATAATCCAGCGAAGCATACCCTCTGGAAATCGTTTTTAGTTTGTCAAAAAAGTCGAAAACAATCTCTGCCAAAGGAATTTCGAAAGTCAACTCTACTCGATTGGACGTCAAGTAAACCTGATTCTTAATCTCACCCCTCTTATCCATGCATAGCGCAATAATAGGCCCTATGAATTCTGCTTTTGATATGATTTGTGCACGAATGAACGGTTCTTCAATGTGGCTGATAACATTCGATTCAGGTAACTCAGAAGGCGCACTTACTTTTAGGATATTTCCATCATTTTCAATCGCGTGGAATCGAACGGAGGGGACGGTGGTAATTACCGTCATATCAAACTCCCGCTCCAGTCTTTCCTGGACAATTTCCATGTGAAGCATCCCTAGGAAACCACACCTAAATCCAAACCCGAGCGCGGCAGAGGTTTCGGGTTCCCAAATCAACGAAGCGTCATTTAACTGTAGCTTTTCCATCGAAGCTCTAAGCTCTTCAAACTCGCTTGTTTCTACCGGATAAATTCCAGCAAAAACCATCGGTTTAACATCCTCAAATCCCTTTACCTGTCTTTGCGTTGGTTTGTCGACATGGGTGATTGTATCTCCTACCTTAACCTCTTTTGCTACTTTGATTCCTGAAATAAGGTAGCCAACATTACCGGCTGAAATAGATTTCTTCGGCTCATGCTCTAACCTCAGAACTCCAATTTCATCTGCTTCATAGGTCTTGCCAGTATTGACAAACTTCACCTTATCTCCTTTATTCAATGTACCGTTAAATACACGAAAAAATACTTCGATCCCTCGATATGGATTGAACACTGAATCAAAAATCATCGCCTGCAGTGGCTCTTCCGGATCTCCCTCGGGAGCAGGAACGATATTGACAATCGCTTCCAGAATATCCGTAATTCCTATTCCTTCTTTTGCACTTGCGTGAATAATGGATTCTTTCTCGCATCCAATTAAATCGATAATCTGATCTGATACTTCATCCGGCATTGCGCCCGGAAGATCAATTTTATTCAACACGGGAATAATCTCAAGATCATGTTCGAGTGCCAGATACAAGTTTGATATGGTTTGGGCCTCAATGCCTTGCGCCGCGTCTACAACTAACAATGCGCCTTCACATGCTGCGATCGACCTGGAAACTTCATATGAAAAATCGACGTGTCCCGGAGTATCGATTAGGTTGAGAACATACTTCTGACCATTGAGCTCATAGTCCATCTGGATCGCATGGCTTTTGATAGTGATTCCACGCTCTCTTTCCAGATCCATGTTATCCAACAGCTGAGCCTGCATGTCGCGATCACTTACCGTCTGCGTAAACTCTAATAAGCGATCAGCCAAGGTACTTTTACCATGATCGATGTGAGCAATGATGCAGAAATTTCTAATATTTTTCATATGTATCAGTCCGCGGATTGCGACTTCCTTCTCCTCAATCCTTTGAAAATTAGGCGCAAAGGTAACATCCCCCTATTCGGCTACAAAGGGCGGATATATAAATTGATTAAAAAAGAATTACTCTTTGTTTTTAGTGTCAACAAAAATGGTAACAGGGCCATCATTTATAAGCGACACCTTCATGTCCGCTCCAAATTCGCCTGTTTTCACTTCTGTGGTAAGGACTGATTGGATTTCCTTTATAAAAGCTTCGTATAGTGGGATTGCTATTTCAGGCTTTGCTGCTTTGATATATGAGGGGCGATTTCCTTTTTTGGTGCTTGCATGCAAAGTGAATTGACTTACAATCAATACTTCTCCATCTACATCTAATAAGCTTTTGTTCATGACACCATTATCGTCCGGGAAGATTCGCATATTGACGATCTTTCGACTCAACCACTCAATGTCTGATTCATCATCCGCCTCTTCAATGCCAAGCAGGATGAGAATTCCTGTCTGAATCTCAGATTTTAGATGGGAATCTATAGTGACAGAAGCTGAAGAAACACGCTGAATTAAGGCTCTCATGCGTAGGCAATATCAATCATTTGCCCTGGCTTAAATCTTTGAAACCCAGGTTCGTCTTTATGCGCTACTTCGATCATGGCTTTTGCTACCTCAACGTCTCGGATAGCTCCCACTTTCTTTTTGGACCCAATGGTGAAAAATGAAGCAATCGCGCTAATTACTTTGGCAACCTCCTCGAAAAATCGATATTCCTTACGATCTCCTAATAAAAGTGATGGTTGAAATATTTTCAAAGCCTTTAAGTTCATTTCTTGCAACTTATCTTCCAGCTGACCTTTAGCGCTATTGTAGAAGAGTGGAGATGAACTATTTGCGCCTACAGCGGATACAACTAATAACTGCTCAAAGCCTGTCTGAGATTGAGCTATTCTGGCAAATTCCTGCGGATACTCTACATCTACTTTAAGGAAGACTTCTTTTGACCCTGCCTTGCTTCTGGTTGTTCCTAAAGCGCAGTAAAAGTCATTACCATTCATTTTTGAAGCAATTTTTTTGAGATCTTTAAAATCTTCAACAATAACTTCTATTAACTTGGGATCCTTAATCTCATGTGGTCGACGAGTAACAACGACAATTGAATCATATTTTTCGTCCTTGACCATAAGTCTGATTAGCTGCTTCCCCACAAGTCCCGTAGCTCCAATTACAATCGCCTTTTTAGCCATACTTCCTTCATTCAATTGATAACGTAGTACAATTAAATTAGTCAGCTTGTTCCCACTGTTCTTCCTCCCATCGATGAAACTTCTTAATATCTCGATTAAGCTTTTTCACTATAAGAAAAACAACAGACGCATCATCAGTAAATCCTACGGCAGGAATGAAATCAGGAATTAGATCTGTAGGCGTGATAAAATACACCAGGGCAAACACAATTAAAATGATTGTAGAAATAGGGAATGCTCGATATTCGCGTGAAAGGTGTGCTTGAAACATTCTCATTAATATCTCAAGTTTGGATTTAAACTCTTGAAGCTCATTCGAATTTTTTGCGAGGCTTTTAAGCTTATTGCCGGCATTTGACAAAGTGGCCTTCATTGCATCCCTGTCTGTTGCTGTTTTTTTAGCCTTCTCCCATATTTTCTTGGTTTTTTCCATGCTTTAAAAAACGTCCTGAATCTCTTCTTTAATATATTTTATGGCTTGTTTAGGTGTATCCATTTCCTCTCCAGCAGTATTTTCTAAAATTGCTCTAGCCAAATCAAACCCTTTCGCCTTATCCGCTAACGTATTGGTTGATGAATTGATTACAGAAATTGTCTGTTCAACTGCTGTGGTTACATAGGTCCACGCACTGTCAGACATGTATACTTGCTGTGAAAGGTTATGATTAAATTCATTTCTTATCTCATGAATGAGTATTTGTTGAAATTCTTCAGCGGTATAGTCCGAACTGCTTAGGCGAGAGATTAGATTTGATGGAGTAATCCGTTCGAGCAATAACACAATACGCTCATATGCTTGCAGACGAATGGGAACTACAATCTCCTGATTTTTTTGTCTTACACTAAATGCGATTTCGTCAAGCTGTTTTTGTAGAAAAGAACGCACCAGTAAATATGCTAAGTAAAGTACGAGACCGGCTGGAATTGTAATTTTTAATAGGTCGTAAACCATTTCCATGTATTGGATTGTTTAGTGTTAGATAAACTTCAAAAATAATACTTTTACAAGGAGGTCACAGGCCTTTTTGATAAATGAATATATACGGTCATGATGCCCCCAGTGGAAATAACGGACAGAGCACTCGAAGAGGTAAAAAATATCTTAAAAAATAAAGGCATTCCTGAGGGGTATGGTCTTCGGATTGCTACAAAAGGCATGGGATGTGGGGTTGGATTTAAGCTGGGGTTTGATAAGAAAAAAGAATCTGATGACGAATATTTCATTGATGGGGTTCAGATCCTTGTAAGGAAAAGTGAGATGATGTTTCTAGTGGGTAAAAAGATTGAGTTTTATGATGAAGCAGATGCTAGGGGGTTTGTGTTTAGTTAGCCCTCTAACTCCACAGTTGCCTTCTTACACAACCCTTTGATAGGTGGGTTGTACTTACTAACCCTAACCTGTACGTGATTGATTTGAGAAAAATTTTCCTTTAACGATTTGATCATCTTTCCTGCTAAATGCTCCAGCAAATTAGCATCTATACTCATCACATCCTGAACGATCTCATAGACTTTCTCATAATTTACTGTTCCCTCCAGCTTGTCATCGAGAGCAGCTTCTGAAAAATCTAAATCAAGCGTTACGTCCACGCTATACTTGTTTCCGATGACACGCTCTTCTTCGTAGTATCCGTGACGTGCATAGAATTCCATTCCTTCCAGCGAGACCTTACCCATAATTAATCGGTATCGAGCTCGTCAAAGAAAGAAACTGTTTTAGATATGCGCGGGCCTTTTTTCTCCTCCTCTTCCTTTTTCCCAGCAGGCTCTTCTTTCTTGATGGATTCAGTTTTAGGCTCTTCCTTTACCGCATCAGGTTTCTTTATATCTAATTCTTCATGAGAATCTCCAAGAGGCTTCTCTTCTATCTTTGTCTGTGTCGGTTCCTCTTCTTTTTCAGGTTCTGGTTGGCGAGTGGTTTTTTGAATGATTCGTTCCTTTAGCTCCTCTGTTTTGGGAGGCTCTGAAGGGGATGAAACTTCATCTGTTTCTGTATTGAGTTCACGAGTTGATGCATCCTGCTTATGCATTTCAACCGGAGGGGTTTCTAATTTTTTTGCTTCTACCTGAACTTCCGTCTTTTCAGATTTTATACGCTCCTCACTTTCTCTCGCAAGTTTTTTGACACGCTTTACATAATCATCAAATTTGAATTCTTTGCTCTCTCCTGTGTTTCGCTCAACCTTTTCTATCAGTGTAACAGAGAGGTTCTTAAGCTCCTGAAGGGCATTTTGTCTGTGATTCTCAATGTCTCTGTGGTTTTGCTCAATGCTTTTAACCGCATCCTGAAGTTCCTCAATAATCTGGCGAGCTTCCATCTCTGCCTGCTCTATCATTGCGCGAGCTTTGTTTTTTGATTCGCTTAGGAGACCCTCCGCATTCATCTTGGTCTCCTTCATATGAAGTTCAGCAGCCTTATTCGCCTGTTCTATCACATTAGCCCCTGTATCTTCAGCTGTTTTAAGGGTTTTGTATAGGGAGCTTTCTACTTCACGAAGCTTCTCTACTTCTTTTTCTGCCTGTTTTAGCTTTAGTGTAAGCTCTTTATTCTCTTCAAGCATCCGCTCCCACTCATTTGAGAGTGATTGAAGGAAAGCATTGACTTCATCCTTATCGTAACCTCTAAGTTTCTTTTCAAAATCTTTCTGACGAATTTCCAGCGGTGTTATCTTCATTCTGCAAATTTAATTTCCCAAACAGAGATCGTACGATCATCGCTACAAGTTACTAACAAGTCACGATAATTCATCCATAGAAGCTTGTTAACGCTATTTCCATGGCCAGCGTGTCTATGTTTGTCTAATACTTTCAAAAGTTTAAAGTTGTGTGCATCCCACAGCTTAATCGATTTATCCATACTGGCTGTTACGAAGTACCTTCCACTAGCGTTGAATATGACGTCATTTATTGTATAGAGATGTGCTGCTATTGACTCTCTTAATACATAATCACTCTGGGTGTCCCAAACTTTTAAATGAGCATCTCTTCCAGCTGAAATTAAGTATTTTCCTGAAGGGTGGTACTTGGTTGCAAAAACTGAATTCTTGTGACCATTTAACTCATGCAGAACAGAACCATTTGATTTTTGGATTATTCTAATGAGATTATCACTACATCCAAGAGCGACTATTTCTTTGCTTTCATCAATACTGCGAATCCGGTCATCAGCATATTTCGTTTTTTTAATCAAAGATAAATCCAGTGATAGCTCTACGACCTCACCATTGGAAAGTCCGACCCATATTTTATCATCAACCAGCTCAATGGCGAATACTTGATGGTCTCCTAGGCTGATGGAGCTCACCTCCTTCTTGGTCCGGAGATCTATTTTATGAATCCCCTGATTGTTTTGACCCACATATAAACATCTATTGACTCGATCTACACACAAGGCGTAAACAGAGTTTTGTATCTTAACAACAACCTCGCCTTCATCAGGTGATTTCAAATCCCAGAGCACAATCATCCCATCACCTCCTGCAGAAATAAATCGATGATCATCCAGTGCAGCTAATGTGTAGATGCTGTCATTGTGACCTAGAAATGTATGAAGTTTTTTTACCTCGATCTTGCCCATTTGGTATGCAAAAGTATTACAATTGCTAATGCCTTTGCTACTAAATAAGCAGATTGATGAGCATTCAGCTTACGCCATTTGGAATATTCAAGAGACCTTTTTGGAACTTCCCTATTTGTCCCCCGAGCCTTTTCCCGCAGATTTAAATCCTGTAAGGCAAGCAGAGTGGATTGTCGGGCGGATGTTGGTAAAGACTTTATGCGAAAAATTCGAAATCCCTTATCAAGGGATTAAAAAACAAGACAAAGGGAAGCCATACTTAAATGGTAGTGATGCTAATATTTCTATTTCGCATTCCTTTCCAATAGCAGCAGCGATGATTCATCTCAAAAAACCTTGTGGGATAGATATGGAACGCCCTCGTGATAAGCACGAATACGTAAAAATGAAATATTTGCATGCGTCAGAAATGCAATTCAAGAATGATCTTGAAAAGCTGTGTACGATCTGGTGTGCTAAAGAAGTGATCTACAAAATTTTTGGAAGAAAATTTCTAAGCCTTAAGGACGAAATCAAAGTCTCATTTGAATCTAAAGAAATAATTAAAGGTGAAATTCTAAAAAAGGGGCATGAAGACACCCATTATATCCATCATGAGTGGGTAAAGGAGTATCTTCTTGCCTATGGCACCTAATTATTCATCTTTTAATGTTTTTACCGGGTTTACCCTTGCTGCCTGGTATGATTTAAAACTCACAGTGATTGCTCCAATTACGAAAGTAGATAATCCGGCCATCAGGAAGAGAAAGGGGTCAAGATTCGTCCTGAATTCAAACCCTTCCAACCATGAATTACCAAAGTAGTATCCAAACGGAATAGCCACTAAAAATGCGAAAACCATCAGTAATGAGTAATCTTTTGAAAGCAGTAAAACCAATTGCCTGACGCTGGCACCATGCACCTTCCGAACGCCAATTTCCTTAGACCTTTGTTCAGCCGTAAATGCGGACAAGCCAAACAGTCCGAGACAGGAAATTAATATGGAAATGCCCGCAAAAATTTTCACTAATGAGCTCACTGTCATTTCACTTTGATAACTTTCAGCATACACCTGATCAACAAATTCGTAATTAAATTCCTCATCGGGATCCAATTCCTGGTTTACCTGAGCAATTGATTCTAAAGCCTTATTAGCTTCACCCTGAATTCTCACCAGGGCAATGTTGGTTCTGGAGGGAGCTATGCAAGAAATAACAAGAGGTGCTATTGATTCATGAAGATTTCTCATGTGAAAGTTCTTAACAACCCCAACTACTTTTCCGTCGATCCCCCAGAACGATAAATCCTTATTGATAGGATCATCAAATCCCATGAGTTCAGCAAGCACCTCATTTATAAGAAAATTGGTAGAGTCGGTCAATTGCTCATTAAAATCTCTTCCATTTTTGATCTCCATTCCCATAGTTTTAATGAAATGCTCGTCGGTTAGCATAATATTTATTTCATAACCTTCTTCACTCATCCCCTCCCATCGCACTGAACTGGTGGACCTGCCATAGGAAATCGGGTTTCCAGATGATGCGGTTATTGCTTTCACCTCCGGTATTTTTTGAATTTCTGTCCGGTAGGTGTCCAGTCTTTCTCCAAAATCATCGCCCATCCATATAGCAACCAGATTGTCTTTATCCAATCCCAGGTTTTTATTTAGGACAAATTCTAGTTGGGAGTAAATAATGGCTGTTCCTACAATTAACAGAGTGGAGATTGAAAATTGAAAAACAACCAACCCCTTTCTGAAATATGCAGCACCAGAGGATTGCTTAACAGAGCCTTTGAGCGATCGGATGATATTAAATGTTGGTAATAATACAGCTGGATATAGCCCTGATAGAAATCCAACCCCCAATGTGATGCCTACTAAGAAATACCACGTAGAAGGTTGAGTGAAATCAACTCCCAGTTGCCTGTCAACCAGCTGGTTGAATAAAGGCAGTAACAACAAAACCAATACAATTGACAACATCATTGCTACGAACGAGAGCGAAATAGATTCGATGAAAAACTGTTTGCTGATCGAAGATTTATAAGCACCCATCACCTTGCGTAAGCCAATCTCTTTTGACCTTCTTCCCGATCTTGCAGTAGCAAGGTTCATGAAATTTATGCAGGCAATGAGTAGAATGAAAATAGCCACTATTGTCATGATCTTCACATAGTCTATTCGACCACCATCGACAACCCCATTTTCAAAATTCGAATAGAGGTAATAGTCCTGAAATTTATGGGTAATTAGATACTCTTCTCCCGAGTTACTCTGACCAGCCGCATGAGTTATGATTTCATCATACATTCGTTCCGCTACCGCAGGCAGATCCGTATCGTCACGAAGTGTAAAGTAAATCCTGAAGCTTCCGTTCCCCCAATCGTCTACCCATTCATTCCTATTGAAAAAGTATTGGGCAGGTAAAAGCCAGTCAAACTGGAGACTGGAGTTAGTCCCAACATCTTCAAATACACCAGTAACAATCGCTTCCCTTCCATCATCGATAATTATTGCCGACCCAATTGCATTTTCTTTCCAATTTGATCCAAACTGTTTCTCGGCTATTGCTCGTGAGATTACGATTGATCCTAAATCATTCAGTGCCGTTTTAACGTCTCCTTCCAGAAATTCAAAGGAGAATAAGGTCAGAAAATTAGGTGTTGCAAAGTATCCTTCTTCTTCTGCGCGCTCATCGTCTTTAATGAACTCCATATCAATTAGCCAACTAAGCTGTGCCACCTCTTCCACTTCCGGATATTCTTGTTTCATAAGATCAGCAGCAGGTTTTGGAATGGACCATGTAGTATTAACCATTCCTCCTGATTGCTTCATATTTCTGAATACCTGATAGATTCGATCTCCATTTTTATGGAATTTATCTACCTGAATTTCATCGTTGATCCATAAAAGAATAAGCATACTCGAAACAAGTCCAACGATTAATCCAAGTAAGTTTAGCATAGTAAATCCCTTATACCGTAAGGCATTTCTTAGTGCGATTTTCAAATAATTTTTAATCATGGCAGTATTAATTAGTCCGTTTTTGAGTTCGAAATTTTTGATGATTCCAGGCCTGAAAAGCAGCATTACATCCAAAAAATATTTGAGTCTTGCTTTTGCAGGGCTCTTTTTATGTCTTTCAGCGAATAGCTCTGACAAATCACCTTCTACATCTTCGATAAGAGTATCATTACAAAACCATCGCAATAGTCTGGTTGGGAACTTGGGTGGCGGTATCGAGTTCAAATCACTCATCCAAATTTGAAGTCAAAGGCCACTGATGGAATCGAGTCCCAAAGCTGCTTTCTGGTTTCCATTACTTGTTCTAAAACTTTTTTACCTAGTGGAGTTACTTTAAAGTATCGCTTTCTTTTCCCACCTCGAACTGCGGTAGCCTCACCAAAATGAGAATCGAGATAGCCTTTTTTTTCAAGTCTATTTAAGGCGGTTCTCATCGCCCCAACACTAACTTTTCGCTTAAGTCGGCTTTCAATTTCTTGCTTTATGGATATCCCATATGCGTTTTCATACAGCACAGCTACCGTCAGCATCACCACTTCTTCAAATTCCCCTATCGAATACTTATTCATAGATTTTGTATTTAAATCCTAAAAGTAATCAAAATATTTAAGTCTTAATTGTAGTCTTAATACTCCACTAAGAAATAAAGGTTACGTTAATGTTAATTTTCATTATAGTTTCTTGGATTCCAGGCGATCCTTTATTTTATCGCTTCTGAGTTCCCGAAGCGCATCTGCGGCGATCCAACTGGCTGCTTTCGTACCTTGACTTTTAATTCGCTCAGCAACTTTAATGGCTTCCTTGTTGAGCTCAAGGTTTCGTTTACCAAGTTGTCTTAAAGCCCAATTGACAGCCTTTTTTACGAAATTTCGATCATCCCAAGCTTCGCGTTCTATAATGGGAAAAAAGCTAGATAATTTTTCGTTTAATGCTTTTTTATCTCTTATGGTTAAGCCAACCATTGTGGCAAATGCCATCCGTTTTTCAAATTCCGGTTCGCGTGTACTCCACTCGTTCACTTTACGGTAGGCAAAATCTGTAAGTGGCACCAACTTCATTCCTATGCCATCAACCAAATCCCACGAATAGCATTCTGAAGTCCATTTTTCAGCAATTTCTTCAGTGAAAAGTTTTCCTTCAGTAAGTAGCATTGCCAGATGCTTACACTCGTGAATCGGCTGATCCCACAATTGGTTTGCAAGTATCTGATCTTTTCCCAGCTCCTTTGCGTAGGGTTTTAGAATGGCGTTTTTAATACCCAAAGCTTTTGGAGCCCCTTTTATGCCAAAGTGTTCCATTTTGGAAACGTACTCCGGATCTGCCATTTCATTGAGATCTTTTAGTATCAGATCTAAGCTTTTCATAAACTGAAGTATTGATCATCCATTTTCTGGAGAATCAGCTTAATCTCATCTGCTTTGTGATAGTCTCCGAGCTTCTCAAATGAGACAATCAGGTTTCTAAGCGCACGTAAAATGATATCCAGATTCGAACAGGGATCATAAAAGATATCTTGTTTTTCCAGCTGTAGGCTTTCCAGGTAATTGTCAATGTCATCACGGGTGAAAATAAGCCCTCGATTAAAAACATTGATGTAGAACGATTCTTCACCAACCAGATAAGTAAGGATAAAGAGATTTGGAAGATTAACCCCATGGATAGGCAAATCCATTTTTTGAGCAAGAAGTAGATAAACAGCACATAAGGAGATTGGATTTCCCTTTTTTGTTTCCAAAACTGCATTGATCATTGAATTGGCAGGAGAATGGAAATTTTTTGTATTTGCTCTAAACTTGAACTTGTTGAAGAATACTTCATTAAAGACTCTTACCCGATCATAAGGTGCCATATCATCTTCCATGTGACGCCATAATTCGTGGTATAATTGCTCTATTTCTTCATTTAGCTCTTCTATTTCAATATCTGGATATAGATAGGTTGCAACAATCCAAAGTCCTTCAAGTAGGTTTTCAGCACCGGAATCTTTCCAGTCCAGAAACCTTTCTTTTAATAATTCAAATTGTAGCTCGTGAACAAGATCTTCGATCTTTGCCTGTATAATTGGATTAAATGTACTTTCCCACTCTTGTTCAAGTAATGGGATCACACTTGTACCAATAGACATAATTTTTTCCTCAACATGGGTGACGACCTCATGATCTTCATCATCCAATAGGACAACTAAGGCTTTTATTTCAGATTCTTTGAGCAAGGAATAAATTTATCAAGTTTGAATGACTCCAACATTCATTCGCTCTTCAACAGGGGCATGATTTGCCATTTTAATTCCTGTTGAAATGACATTTCGAGTCTCTTTTGGGTCAATGATTCCATCTACCCAAAGCCTGGAGGCAGCATAGTATGGACTCAACTTTTCCTTATACGAATCCTCTATTTTCTTTAGTTGTGCCTCTTTTTCCTCCTCGGTAAGCTCTTTGCCTTTTGCTTTTGCGGACGCAATTTCGATTTGTAATAGCGTTTTTGCTGCCGAGCCCCCACTCATGACTGCAATCTCCGCTGTTGGCCAGGCATAAATAAGTCGCGGATCATATGCTTTCCCACACATTGCATAATTTCCTGCCCCATATGAGCTACCCATCACAATGCTAAACTTTGGTACCACTGAATTAGAAACGGCATTCACCATTTTTGCTCCATCTTTGATAATTCCCCCATGTTCAGAGCGTGAACCGACCATGAATCCATTCACATCATGAAGAAATACCAGTGGAATTTTTCGTTGATTGCAGTTCATGATGAATCGGGCGGCTTTATCAGCTGAATCAGAATAAATCACCCCTCCCATCTGCATTTCACCTTTTTTGGTCTTTACTACCTTCCGTTGATTAGCCACAATACCCACACTCCAGCCATCTATTCTTCCATATCCGCAAACAATTGACTTTCCATAGAGCTCTTTATACTGATCAAAATCTGAATCGTCCACAAGGCATTTAATTACCTCTACCATGTCATACTGAATGCCTCTGTTAGCAGGGAATTCTCCATAGATATCTTCAATTTTCTTTTTGGGAAGCTTACTTTTAGATCTATTGAAACCTGCATTTTGAGGATCACCAACTTTATCAAATATTTTCTTAATCGCGTCCAGTGCTTCTTTATCGTCAGCAAACTTGTTATCCGTCACACCTGATATTTCACAGTGTGTAGTAGCTCCACCTAATGTTTCGTTATCAATATCCTCTCCTACTGCAGATTTAACCAAATAGCTACCCGCAAGAAATACAGAACCAGTACCATCTACAATCAACGCCTCATCAGCCATGATAGGTAAATAAGCCCCGCCGGCCACACAACTCCCCATAATAGCAGCGATTTGAATAATGCCTTTAGAGGACATTATTGCATTGTTTCTGAACTGACGGCCAAAATGCTCTTTGTCTGGGAAAATTTCATCTTGCATCGGAAGAAAAACCCCTGCGCTATCTACCAAATAAATAATTGGAAGATTATTTTCTAAAGAAATCTCTTGTGCTCTCAAGTTTTTCTTGGCAGTCATAGGAAACCATGCCCCCGCTTTAACAGTAGCATCATTCGCTACCACCATACACTGTTTACCTGAAACCTTCCCTATACCGGTAACTACACCGGCTGAGGGACATCCACCAACTTCTTGATACATGCCATCAGCAGCAAAAGCACCTATCTCCAAAAAGTCGCTCGGATCATCTAACAAGTAATCAATTCTTTCTCTTGCAGTGAGTTTTCCTTTCTTATGATGTGATGCGATTTTTTTCTCACCTCCTCCTAAATGAATTTTTTTGAGGCGTTCCTTTAGTTTAAATACCAATTGCTTATTGGTATCTTCATTTTTGTTGAATTGAATATCCATGTAAGCTTAATCGCCTTGTTGTGGCTTTCCTTTTAGTTTTTTGGTCTTTCTTCCCAACGGACTCATGAAGTCTTTTGGATAGTTATTGAAATGAATAATTAACTCATCCATATCGACAAGAAGCTTGTTTAAATTGTTGTAGACAGAATCATTATTAAGCATCTTCCCAAGAGTACCTTCATCTGACTGAACAGCGAGTAATAGATTATTTACGTGATCTAGTGATTCATTTACTTTCGCGAGTGTCTCTGAAAGAGGGACAGCATTCAACGAGTCCAATAAATATTTAGAGCTCTCTAAAACTCCTTCGAGCTGATCGGAGCGCTCTTTAAATGAAATGAGAAGTTCGTTCGCATTTCGTACGGGAGATTCTATATCCAGTCTGTTGACTTTGTTTGTCAACGTGCCAATTGAGTACTTTAGCGTATCTACTGTTCCAGAAATATCTGTCTCGTTTAATTCATCAAGCAGATCATTCAGCTTTGTAATTGTGGTATTCAAGTTGTCAGCAACTGGTTCGAATTGAGACAACATCCCCTCATCCATATCAGAAGCCAGAGTATCTCCTGGTTCTAATGGAATCTCAGATTCGCCGACATTGAGAACGATCGCTTTTCCTCCAAAAAGTCCGTCATTAGCTAGTGTGGCAGAAGCGTCATCTCCGATCACTAGACCTTCATCTATATCTATGGACACAACGATGTATCCTTTTTCCTGAACAAGCTCAAATCCACTAACTCTACCTACCGGAAGTCCATTGAAATAAACCGGATTTGAAACATTCAGTCCGGAAACATTGGCATATGTGGCAAAGTATCTATTCGAGGGTGAAAAAAGATCTGATCCTCTTAGAAAATTGAACCCATAATAGAGTAGTGCACCTGCAATAATCGTTATTAAACCAATCTTAAATTCTTTTGACACAGTTCTTAATTTTTAGTTCTGAGCATCAAATGCTTCCTTATATTCTTTTATCGCTCTGTATATACCTGAGGCAATATAAGACTGCACTTCCGTGTTGTTCAATTCTTTTTCTTCTACCGGGTTGGAAAGGTAGCCAATTTCCACCAACACACTTGGCATTGCGGTGCTCCACATCACATACAAGCTAGATTGTTTTACGCCATAACTTCTTCTTCCTGCCCGATTTTTCAATTGATCGTCAATTAAACTGGCAAGTAATAAACTATTGTCCTGATAAGCAGATTGTGTCAGGTTAAAAAGGATGTAGGATTCCTCTGATTGTGGATCAAAGTCATAATTTTTTTCGTAATCTTCTTCTAAAAGAATTACAGAGTTTTCTCTTTGGGCAACTTCTAATGCTCGATCCGTATTCTGCACTCCCATTACATACACCTCAGAACCTCTTATAGATTTCTTTCTAGTAAGAGGTGTGGTTTTTGGTAAGGAGTTTGCATGAACAGAAACAAATAAATCTGCATCATGATTATTTGCAATTTCCGATCGCTTTTTAAGGTCAATAAACGTGTCGTCTTTTCTGGTGTAAATGATTTCTACATCTGGAATGTTTTTCTTGACATACTCACCCACTTTAAGTGCGACCTGAAGAGCGACATCTTTTTCTTTAGTGTAAGCTCCCAGCGTTCCAGGATCCTTCCCTCCATGGCCAGGGTCAATGACAATTTTAGTAACAGCAAAACTTTTCTTACCAACCGGATTAAATGAAGCTAAAACTAAAAATAAGGTCAAGCCTATGGGTAGTACCAGGTTTCTCACTTCTTAATATTGTCTAAAATGAAATACTTTTACGCAAAAGATACAAAATCAGGCAAAAACAGCAGTTTTCAAATGCAAATGTTATCAAAAAACCTGCCAACTATGCCATCATATAAACATCTCAAAGATAATTTGGTCATTGTTCATTTTCAAAAAAGCGCGAAGGATTGAGGGGTTTAATTATAATTTTCTTTTTGCTCTTATTTTTTCAGGGGAATTCTCAAGAAACTGATTCGCTTGAGCGTGTTTCGAATGAGGTTGAAGTTGGAGATACAATAATTGTTGATACTACTACCGTAAAGCCTACAAATGCATCTCGCAAAAGCGATATAGAAACAACAATCAATTACAATGCAAAAGATTCCCTTTTCTTCAATATAAATAGTAGAGAGCTTTTCCTATACGGCGAAACGCATATTGATTATGGAGAAATTGCGCTAGACGCAGAGCGAATGGATATTGATTGGAATAAGCGAACGCTTAAAGCTAAATACACAACAGACTCGACAGGCAGAAAAATTGGTAAACCCGTTTTTACGGATGGTCCAGATGCTTATGTAACTGATAATATTGTCTATAATTTTAAGACAGAACGTGCATTAATTAAGGGTGTGGTCACTGAACAACAAGGTGGCTTCATGCACGGCGAAGATGTCAAGAAGAATTCAGAAGACGAGTTATTCATTCGAGGAGCTGAGTACACCACCTGTAATCTTGAAGATCCTCATTTCTCTATACGGTCTACCAAATTAAAAGTAATACCGAACAACAAAGTAGTTTCAGGACCTTTCAATATGCGATTCAGGGATGTGCCCACTCCACTATTTTTTCCGTTTGGTATGTTTCCTCAACCAAAAGAAAAGTCTTCAGGAATAATCGTACCCTCCTATGGTGAAGAGCGTAGAAGGGGGTTCTTCTTAAGAAATGGGGGTTATTATTTTGCCATCAGTGACTATGTAGACCTAAGACTAACTGGAGACATTTATTCAAAAGGAGGGAATGGAATTACTGCTAATTCCAATTATTACAAACGATATTCTTTCCGAGGCACATTTAATTTTTCTTACAATAAGTCCGTTTCCGATGATGTTGAAAATCCATTGGAGACCAACGACTATTGGGTTCGATGGAATCACACCCCAGAGTCTAAGGGGAATTCATCAATTTCAGCTTCCGTCTCCGCTGGTACTTCCTCTTATAACAATAACAACAACCTAGTTAATCAGGATTTTACTCGAAGTATTAACTCACAATTCGCATCCAATATTAGTTACCGGAAGATATTTGCTGGAACTCCATTTAATATGTCATCTAATCTGAGGCATTCACAAAACATTCAGACAGGTATTGTTAACTTAACATTACCTGACATTACAGTAAATATGAACAGGATTTACCCATTTAAAGATGTAGTAAGTTCTAGCAAATCACCACTCGCAAAATTTAGCTTTAGTCACAATTTTGCAGCAAAAAATGAGTTAACCAACGATCAGGTTAGAGATCCATTTAGCTTCGACGTTCTCAACAGGAGTGCGAAATCTGACTCTGTCATTGCCTTTAATGAAAACAACTTAAACGAAATTTTCAGACGTTCACAACTTGGGGGGAAGCATACAATTCCTATATCCACATCTATGAATGTATTAAAGTACTTCACTTTAAACCCAACATTCAATTATCAAGAGTTATGGTACATCAAAGAATTAAGATATGAATATATCGCAGAAGAAAATGGTGTGCGTGTAGATACAGTTGATGGATTTAGCAGAGCAGGGAGTTGGTCAACGGGAGCTTCACTAAATACACGGCTTTATGGAACAGCATTCTTCAATGGGGGTAAAATCCAAGCTATTCGCCACGTCATGACACCAAGCGTATCATTTAGTTACAGTCCCGATTTTTCAGATACTAAATATGGCGTATATAGTGATGTTCAAATTGATTCACTAGGAAACACACAAAGGGTTAGTAAATATCAAGGATTTGCTTTTGGGTCACCCCCAGGAGGAGAAAGTAAAACAATAGGACTCTCTTTATCCAACAATATCGAGATGAAAGTTGCCAGCAAGAAGGATACAGTAACAGGTTTTAAGAAAGTGAAGCTTTTTGAAAACCTTGGGCTAAGCTCTGGATATAATTTAGCGGCCGACTCATTTAAACTTAGCAACATAAATATTAATGCGAGAACAAGTCTTTTTGATGGAAAGGTGTCACTAAACTTTACCGGGTCCATCGACCCTTATGAATATTTACTCATATCTGAAACTACTAATTCAAGTGGTGCCAAAGTAGTGAATCAAAGACGACTAAATCGATTTACCTGGAATAACGGTAATGGAATTGGTAAATTAAGTAGCATGACTACAGCTGTGAGCTTTAATTTATCCCCTAAGGGAAGTAAAAGAAATACCTCAGCACTTCCAAGCGATCCACTTAATGGTGACCAAGGTATAATTCCTCCTGAGGATCAAGTCGGATTTGATGGCTATAGCGATTTTGAAAGGCAGCAAGTTCAACATATCCAGAACAACCCTGAACAATATGTTGACTTTAATGTCCCATGGACCTTGAGAATGCAATACTCGATCAATCGAAATAAGAGAGGATTTCAGGAAGCATCAATCAGGCAGAGTTTCCAGTTCAGCGGAACATTGGGGCTTACAGATAAAACACAGATTACCTTTAATTCAGGATATGACTTTGAAGCGAAGGATTTTACGACCACTCGTGTTGGAGTAACCAGAGACCTTCATTGCTGGACGATGAATTTTGATTGGGTTCCATTTGGAAGGTACCAATCGTACTTTTTATCCATTCGAGTTAAGTCGTCTGTACTGCAAGATTTGAAGCTAGAAAAGCGTCGAAGCTTTTTTGATTTTTTTAATTAGTTGCCTCTTCTAAAAATTGTAAAATAGCCCTAATAACTCCTGAATCCCCTAAATCCCTTACGGTTTAGGGGATTCTTTTTTACAATTAAAAAGACTTTTTCAGAGCTACCCTTACAGGTTTAAATCATTTTTTAACAAACAAATCATGCTTATGAAAAAGTTTTTCTTTTCATTGATTGTGTGCCTCTTGGCAATGACGCAAGTCTATGCTCAGAGGACGGTATCCGGTAAAGTCACCGACGACCTTGGTGAGGGTTTACCCGGAGTGAATGTGGTGATTAAAGGCACCACTACAGGGACTACAACTGATATAGACGGAAATTATCGCCTTCAGGTTAATGATGGTGATATGTTGGTGTTCTCTTTTGTAGGTTTCGAAGCTCAGGAGATCAACGCCGGAACTCGTTCAGTCATTGATGTGACGATGGGTGGTGCAACAGAGCTCCAGGAAGTAATAGTGGTAGGTTATGGTGAGTCCACAACCAAAAAACTTACGGGATCAATTGATAAAGTTGATGCTAAAAAATTCGAACAAGTACCGCTACCAAGTTTCGATAATATTCTGCAGGGCAATGTTGCCGGGCTTAACGTTCAGGGAACCAGTGGAATGCCAGGAGGTGCAACCAACGTTAGGTTAAGGGGAATCGGGTCAATTAATGCCGGAAGTGCTCCATTATACGTTCTTGATGGTGTACCTATTAATGTAGGAGATTTATCAAGAGATCAGCAAACAGCTAATGCACTTGCATCGCTCAATCCAAATGATATTGAGAATGTAACAGTACTAAAAGATGCGTCAGCTGCGGCTATTTATGGATCCAGGGCAGCAAATGGTGTTATTATCATTACTACCAAGAAAGGAAAGCCAGGAACCACCAAGTTTACTTTGAGGGTTCAGCAAGGTTTCTCTGAAAGAAGAGATGATCCATTTGATGTAATGAACTCTGCGCAGTTTACAGAGTATATGCGTGAGGCGGTAATTAATACCGGTGGAAATCCTGATGATGCAAGTAGTGCATCTACGTATTTCCCGATTGTTCCAGATACTGTAGACACTCCATGGCTTGATCTTGCCTTCCAGGATGGTTCATTGAAAAGCTATGAATTATCAGCTAGTGGTGGGGATGAAAAAACAAGATTCTTCATTTCTGGATCATTTTTAGATCAGGAGGGTATTGCTGTACAAACGAAATTGGAAAGATTCTCATCTCGTTTTAACATCGATCACTCGGCTACAGAGAAACTTACTTTTGGAGTTAATCTAACTATTTCGAATGCAAAGCAAAATGGTAGATATGGTGGAGGCACCTCTTTTGGTGACCCAATTTATGGAGGAATGTACCTATCTCCTCTTTATCCAATCTTCGCTAGTCAGGAGCAAATTGATAATGGTGATGATAGAGGAACAGGTTTTAACTTCAATACACCAGGTTTTTCCAATCATAACATCGTAGCTACACAAGCTTTATCCAACAACGTTGCAAATTCATTCAGAACAACCGGAAAGGTATTTTTGAATTATGATATCCTGGACGGTCTCACATTTACTCAAAGTGTAGGTATGGATATGGTAAGAATTACAGAAGATAGCTGGACCTCTCAAAATCACCCTGATGGAGTAAATGATGGAGGGTTTGTTACTGCTGTATCGACGCTAAATAGAGACTATGTAATCACTAGCACACTGAATTATAATACATCTTTCAACGATGTACATAATGTATCAATACTTGCCGGTAATGAGTTTCAAAATGCAAACCGAGAGTCAATTGATGTCACAGCTAATAACTTTCCTTCTGATAAGTTAAGAACTATCAATTCAGGGGCAGCAAATTTTGGCTATGGTGCCTTTGGTACTGAATGGGCCATATGGGGAGTTTTCTCAAGAGTTAATTACAACTTTGATGAGCGCTTTTTTGTAGATGTAAGTGTAAGAAGAGATGGATCATCCAGGTTTGGTGCTAATAACAGATTTGCTACATTTTATTCGGTAGGTGCAGGTTGGAATATTGCTGATGAAGATTTCTTCAATGTAAGCTTTGTTGATCAGTTAAAAATTCGAGGTAGTTATGGTACCTCTGGTAACCAGTCCATTGGAAACTTCGACTCAAGAGGTTTATACCAGTTTGGCTCGTATAATGGTCAGTCTGCTAGTTTCCCTTCACAGTTGGATAACCCGGATTTAACCTGGGAACAAAGCCAGCAATTGGATATTGGAATCGATTACTCGTTATTCCAGGGAAGACTATCAGGTTCAATTGACTATTACAATAAGGAAACTACCGACATGCTTCTTGACGTACCAATATCAAGAACGACAGGTTTTACCACTATAGATCAGAATCTTGGCACCATGGTGAATAAAGGTTTTGAATTCACTGTAAGCTCTGTTAACGCTCGAGTGGGTGATTTCTCCTGGGCAACTGACTTTAATTTATCAATTAATGATAATGAAGTTACAAGCCTCCCAGATGGAGCCGACGTTATCAGTGGCAATAATATCCAACGTGTGGGTGAGAGTGTTAACTCTTGGTACTTACCAGTCTATGCAGGTGTAAACCCAGCTAATGGAGCTCCATTATGGTATGATGAAGACGGAAACGTTGTAACTGCCTATGGACAAGCTGATCGTCAGATCGTTGGCAATCCGGTAGCTAACATCCTTTCAGGAATGACAAATACATTCCAGTACAAAGGGGTCTCTGTTTCAGCTTTCTTCTTCCTTAGCCATGGAAATGAAATCTATCGAAGTGTTTCAAGATTTATCAATAGTGATGGATCTAGATTCGGTAGAAATCAAAGTACTGAGCAGCTAAGAAGATGGCAACAACCAGGTGATGTTACCGATGTTCCAATTATCAAGCAAGGAAATACTGATGGTGGTAACAATGCTTCAACCAGACAAGTACATGACGGTTCATTCTTAAGATTGAGAAATGTAACAGTAGCGTATAACCTTCCATCGACTATGGCTTCCAAGCTTAAGCTTACCAGTGTTAGAATCTATGCTCAGGGTCAAAATGTGAAAACATGGACTAAGTACCCTGGATTAGATCCGGAAGTGGGTGTTGGTGGTGTCGATTTTGGACTGTATCCACAGCCTAGATCATACACAGTAGGTATTGATATTGGATTTTAATTAAAACTCAAAAAGTATGAAATCATATAATAAACTATATAAAATCAGCCTTGCCTTGCTTGTAGCATTAGGTATAAGCTGTTCAGATCAACTTGAGATTGAGCCTCAACAATCTGTCTCGACAGATGCCGCGTTTGAAACAATCAACGATTTTGAAAACGCAGTAATTGGCCTTTACTCAGGATTACAAAGTGGGAGCTATTATGGAAGAAACTTCCCTGCTTTAATGGATGCATCTTCCGACAATGGTAACATTCCTGACGGAGCAGGTGCCAGACTAACTATTTATTACACATTGGAATTAAACCCAACTAATACGACAGTTAGTAATTGGACTCAGGCCTATAATGTAGTAGGAAGAGCAAATCAGGTAATCAATCGAATTGATGAAATTCCTGGTGATCAAGGACGTAAAGATCAATTGAAGGCAGAAGCACTATTTGTTAGAGCACTTTGCCATTTTGATTTGATGAGAATTTACGCTCAGGATTACAACTTTGTTGCTGGCTCTACGCATCCCGGTATTCCATACATCATGACAAATGAGATTGGTACACCTGCGAGAGATGATGCAGCTACTGTTTTCTCAAATATCATGGCGGATTTAAATAGTGCTCAGTCTCTTATGGTAAATGCAACAGACGCAAATGCCGATAGAGCAAGCACAATGGCTGTGGTAGGATTGAGAGCTCGAGTAAACTTATACATGGGTGACTATACTGCAGCGTTGAGTGATGCTAATACCGTAATCAATAACGGTGGATATACTTTGATGAACTACACCGTAAATGGTGGGCTTGTTGAAGAGTGGGCTACCGCAACTCCTAGTTCTGAAGCTATCTTAAATATTTATGCAAATAATACCAACGATAGCAACTATCCAGGATTAGAAGGTTTAGCATCTATCTATAATAGAGTAGAAGGTTACGGAGATTTGGGTCCAAGTCAGGACATTTTGAATCAATACGACGCTGCTGACTTCCGAAATGCATGGTACACCAATGTAGGCGGTGTTGACTTTGTACATAAATACCCTGGTAATGATGGTAATCAGCGCTTCTTCAACTATCCTATACTTAGACTGAGCGAGATGATTCTAATCCAGGCAGAATGCTTAGCCAGAGATGGTCAAACTACTGCTGCTCAAAATTCAATAAACCTCATTACTGCCAGAGCGAATGCTCCGGCAATTAATAGCACAGGTAATGCCTTATTGGATGACATTTTGGAAGAAAGAAGAAGAGAGCTCGCATTTGAAGGTCATAGATATGGAGACATCAAGCGACTTCAAATTGATATTGACCGAGGTTCCGGATGTACGCTTACAAACGGTAATTGTGTTATTCCTTATGGGGATAAATTATTTGCATGGCCAATTCCTCAAGAGGAAATTGATGCCAATCCAAATATGACGCAGGATAACCTTTGGGCAGCATTCTTGGGTAGTTAATTAATCAATTTAAAGAGAATAAAATGATGAAAATTATAAAAAAGTTATATGTACTGTTGCTAGTGGCCATTTTTGCCCTTGCAAGTTGTACTGAAACGGAAACTCAAGCTGTTCTTACAGATAGTTTTATTGCATTCAGTAGTTCCTCAGGTACTATTCTTGAGAATAGCTCTGACTCATTGGTTGTTGAGGTGCTTTTAGCAGCTCCATTGCAATCATCTGATGTAACAGTGGATTATACGCTGGAAGTAGTAGCTGGAAGTGCTAGTGATTACACAATCTCAGATAATTCCGGAAGTTTAACTATTCCAGCTGGAGAGTCCAGTGCAAGTCTTGAAATAAGACCTGTTGATAATGTTTTCTCTGATGGTGATAAGGAGTTAGTATTCACTATCACAAATGTCAGCGGTGATTTCACGATTGGTCTTCCAGGTCCGGATAAGAACAATTCTGCAATTACAGTGACCATTGGTGATGATGATTGTCCGATAGATCTTACTGCCTATGTTGGTGAGTGGGTATATATCGATGCAGTGGGAACTGCGAATAGTTGTTGTCCGGGAGGCTCACTAAACGGATTTGGATTTCCAAATTCAGGAGGTAATGCTACTTTGACTGCTGATCCATCTGATCCGTCAGGTACTACAGCCATACTATCTGGAGGTCCTTTTGGCAGTGACTACACCATCAAGTTCCTGACATGTCCGCAAGAGGTAATCGCTCTTGGCACTACAGCTTCATTTGTAGGTGTTGGTGCGTGGAATATGCCTCAAGGACAAACTAATGGTGTCTATACAGAAACCACTATTTCCGTAGTTGGAGGCTTAGGAGGTAATGGTGATTTTGAAATGATGTTTGAGAAAAACTAAACCATATTAAAATTCAAAAAAAGGCATTGTATTCCAATGCCTTTTTTTATGAAATATCAACTATGAAAACAATTCAAAAAATACCCTTATTTATTCTGATATTCATTCCCATCCTTGCAAATACACAAGGGCTTACAAGTCTTACAGGTGCGGGAACACGGCACGATATAGAAACATGGCTGAAAAAAAATCAATTAAGATCATACAATGAAAACTCATCTGTATTAGGTGAAAAATACCTATTTGAAGATTGGAGAGAAGGTAATGTTATTACTGCTGAGGGGCTTACACTAAGGGGAATTAGTATCAAATACGATCTATTAGAAGCTTATTTGATATTAAGGGTTAATGATACACACGCCTTGCTTGACGCAAAAGGTATTGAAGAATTTGAAATAATAAATGGTCAAAATACTCTGAGTTTCAGAAGTGTTGAGTTTGGAGGAAAGAAGCATTTTGTTCAAGACCTCTTTAATGGCAAAACCATCGCGCTTTTAAAAAAACATTCAGTAAGACTTGAAAGAAAAGATCCCGGAAATCAAGCATATGGAAGTGGGGTAGCCTATGACGAATATGTTTCTAAGAAAGAATACTTTGTTATGAAGGATAAAGCGCAGATCATACCCATTAAACCATCTAAAAGAGTATTGGTAAAGTTGTTTAAAGACCAGGAAGAAAAAATTAAAGCATACATAAAGAAAAATAGCCTTGACCTAAAAGAGGATAATGATTTAGGTGAATTATTCGAATACTATGAAAACATTAATTAAAAACTATTTACTAACTCTTATTATTCTTTTGTCAGCTTTCTTATTGAAAGCTCAAAATGAAGAAAAAGAGTGCGGGACTATTTTAACTGGAAAAGACGAGATACTCATAAGGTCGAACCTAATTCCACTTAACAGGCTGAGAATATCAAATGAAAACCAAAAACTTGCGATCAAGGCGCACATCATTCGAAGGTCTGATGGCACTGGAGGTCTAACCGAAGGACAACTTATAACCGCTCTTGCAAAAGTGAATGATTTTTATGCTAACGCGGGACTGGAGTTTTTCCTTTTTGGAGAAATAGATTACGTGGATGATGACATTTTTTTTGATTACGAGGCTGATCAAGAAGACGCATTAGCAAGCAAAAGAGATCTAGCCAACGCGATAAATATTTACTTTGCAAATAGTGTCACATCTGGCTCAAGTGCCCTATGTGGGTATGCATATTTCCCAGGTAATCCCGATCGGATTTTGATGGATAATGGTTGTACAACAAATGGAACTACGCTCTCACATGAGATAGGTCATTACCTTACATTATATCATACACATGGAAAAACTAATAATGGCACAACTGACGAGTTGGTAGACGGTAGTAATTGCTCTACCGCTGGCGATGATGTGTGCGACACCCCTGCTGATCCCAATCTGACCGGGAATGTAAATGATCAATGCCAATATACCAGCAATGAACGAGACGCTAATGGGGACTTATTTCAGCCAAACACTGAAAACATCATGTCTTATGCCCCACAGAATTGCAGAAGAATATTCACTAGTGGTCAATATGAAAGAGCACTTTCGGGATATCTTAGTTTCAGAAGTTACTTAATACAAAAGCCTTTTATTTCTGACTTTGAGGTACCACAAAGTATTGTTTGTATAGGAGATGAAGTACCGTTCACCAATCTCTCAGAAGGAGATTATGAAAGTGTGGAATGGGAGTTTTCTGGTGGAGACCCCACTTCTGCTGACTCAGATAATCCTGTTACCTCTTACTCAGCTGCCGGATTCTATGATGTTACGCTTACTACTTATGGTGAAGACGGCAGCACTGATACAAAAACCATTCAAAATGCGATAAAAGTTGAAAGTCCGAATCCTGAGATAACCGCTCTTAATGAAGGTTTTGAAACCAGCTTAATTTCTGATTACAATATTCATACTCCGGGAGATTCAAAAAGCTTTTCCATTGAGCAAACGGGTTTCGAAAGTTCACAATCTCTATCGATGGGTTTTTATAATTATCAAAGTGCCAGAACAACTGACTATCTCATTTTTACTCCATTGGAAAACCCTGGACAAATGGATTACATATTAAGTTTTGATTATGCGTTTACCTATTTCTCGGATGGAGTTTCAGAGCGAATCGATGAGATTAGAATTCTCTCTAAAGGATGTGGTGACTGGACTGAAGTCTGGAGGGCAAATGGAAAAGAGAATGCTACCGCAGATTCAAAGAGTTCATCATTTTCACCTGATAATGAAGAGTGGACATGTGTGGAGGAATATCTCCCATTCGATCCTGACACTGACTTTGTGCAGATAGTCATTGAGGCTAGAAATAATAATGGTAATAATTTCTTTATCGACAATATCAAGGTCGAATATGCCGATGATATTGTTATTAGAAATCTGCAGATAACAAACGAAAAATGTGCGGGAGATAGAAGCGGTGAAATTGTCATTGACGCAAGTTTTAATGGAAATGAGATACTGTATAGTCTGGACGGTCAAGACTATCAGTCTTCCGGAACATTCTCAGAGCTAAGTGCTGGGGAGTATACCTTGTTTATCAAAAGCGGAGAACGAGTCATTAATGAAGTGGTGAAAGTTACAACTCTTAGCCAGTTACCAGCTAGTCCTGTAATCATCTTCTCAAATGATGAATTAAGGTTACTGTCCAGTGCTTTCGAAATTGAATGGTACTATGAAGGCGAGCTGATAGATGCAAGTGGGACAACACAAATACCTTTCTCGGGAAATGGGGATTATTATGTAATTGTCAGAAATGAGGCTGGGTGTGAAAACATTTCGGATGTGTTTACAATACTTGGGGCTGAAATTCCTGAGGATAGGTTAATTATTTATCCAAATCCAGTGAAAGACGTCTTAAATATTGAAAACGGCAATCATGGATTACTAAAAATTACCGATTTATCGGGGAAGGTTTTGAAATCATTGGAAATCACTAAAACAGCATCTACAGTAAACTTGTCTGATTTATCAGAAGGCCTATATGTAGTAACATTAGAAACTGCTGAAAAGAGTATTAGAAACATCATTTCAATTAGAAAATAAATCAAGTGTCGTATAGGGAACAGTCCAGCGATATAAGCTATAAATTTAAAATGAAAATCAGGCAATAATTAAGTAAATTAATGATGTAACTCATTGATTATGAGATTATTGAAATTAATATTTTTATTATTATCTATCCTTGCCTGTTCCAGTGATGATCAGGAAATAATTGACCATGATCATGAGCCAGAAATTCCTTTAGGGGACAATTGCAATCTTGTATCAGGTTGGTTAATTGATCCCTCATTGATTATTGGGGGAGGAGTTGGAAAAGATGGGATACCATCACTCGATGATCCAACATTTATTTCAAGGGATGAAGTCGATTTTTTGAAAGACAATGAATTGGTCATCGGTATCAATACCGGTGATCAAACTTTGTTATTTCCTCATCGCATCATAGACAGACACGAAATTGTAAATGGTCAGGCTGATAACTTTAACTATACAATGACCTTTTGTCCGCTCACAGGTAGTGCGATAGGATTTTGTCGTGGTAGTGATGGTTCATTTGGAGTGAGTGGGCTATTACATAACTCAAACCTGATCTATTTTGATCGGAAGAACGACAGTCATTGGTCTCAGATGTTACTCACCTCAATTAGAGGTCCCTCTGTTTGTAAAACCATCAATGTCCTTAATCTCATTGAGATGACCTGGAAGGAATGGAAGCAGCAATCTATTGATTTTAAAGTCTTATCCATAAATACCGGCTTTGATAAAGACTACTCTCAATCTTTCAGTGAACTGATTGAACTCAATGACACTCCCCTATGGCCATACTCGCCCCAGGATACTCGTTTAGAAAATTTTGAGCGCGTTTACGTGCTTTTTATTGATTCCAGGCCTAAAGCGTATCCTCTAAACGCAGAGAACTCGCTTTCCATCATAAAAGATACAATCCTTGGCACCAGAGTGATCTTGATCACCTATAATGAAGCTGGGCTTATTACAGCTTTTTACGATGAAGGTGGAGAATATTCAATAGAAAGTCAAAGTGAAGGAATCATTATCAGAAAACAAAACAAGAGCTGGGACATCTTTGGAAAGTCCTTTAATGATGAACATGAGGATTTAACAAAACCAAATGGGTATACGGCATATTGGTTTTCAGTGGGTGCTATGTTTCCTGGGATTGAATTGTACAATCAAGATGGAAAGGATTAGTCTTACCCTATTCACTCTCTTGTTTTTATTTACCGAATGTCTGGCTCAAAATTGTTGTTCAGGTGGAGTTCCTTTATCCTCTAACATCGGCATTGTCCCCACATCCAAAAGCAATTTTCAAGCAGCACTTGTTGGCGATATTAATTACCTAAAGAGAGTCATGCGTGGGAGTCAAAGGGTGGATGATCGCATTAGAGAAAGAAGAACAACCTCTCTCCTTTTTATAAGCAGTTATTCTATCTACGAAAGAATATCGGTGGATTTGACGTTATCCTGGGTCCAACAATTTCGCAAAATAAACGGCTTTTCAGGTCAAATTAACACGGAGCAATCTTCGGGAATAGGAGATATTGCCATTCTTGCTAAATATCGATTTTTAAAAACAGAAAAGACTGGATTTGATGGATTTGGAGGGTTAGGCGCAAAATTAGCAACAGGAAAAACAAATCAATTGAACAAGGATGGTATCCGACTAAGTCTTGATATGCAACCTGGTTCAGGTGCATTTGACAAGCTATTCTGGTTGTACTTTCAGCAAGCTTTACCAGAGAACAGAATTAAATTTTTAACATCTTCTCTATTTCAACTTACCGGAACTTTTAAAGAATATAACTTAACCCAGAAATATAAAGTTGGCAATAGTTTAGTAAGTCGTTTCGGAATAATAAAAAATTTGACAGTCGCCAATCAGCTCATTGATTTTTCACTCGAATTTTTATTTAGAAAAAACTGGATAGATATAGTAGAAAATCAAAAGCTTCCCAACACCGGCGGACAATGGATATTCATCAAACCCGGACTAATTTGGAGCTTTAATGAGAGCCTTTCCATCAATTTAGCTACTGAAATGCCGATTTATTCAGAAGTTGTTGGAGAACAGCTCTCATCTTCAAGTAGAGTCATACTTCAAGTCAATTTTAGCAGTCCTAGGAAACAATTCGACTAACGATATGAGCAAAAAAACTTTTTAGGGCTGGTATCTAAGAAATACTTAAAATCCTTTATTAAATGAGATTGATCATAGTATCCGCATCGATAAGTAAGTTCTGTTAGACTTTGATCCATATCGTTCAGGTATGACTTAATAAAGCAGTTGATTTTCTCAATCTTGCAATACTCCTTCGGAGTTAAACCCACCTCTTTGTTAAAATGCTGTTCCAGCTTCGATTTACTAATGTTTAAAGAGGAGTATATCTCTTTTATAGATATTGTACCACATGAGTCTTTTATGTACTCCATAGACTCTAGAATGGTCAAGTTATGGTCATAAAGATCATAAGAAAGATTACTTAGCTCCTCGATAATACTGCTAGCTTCATACTTATCCCTAGATACAGATAAGTCCATAAGAGAATTCAATTGAACTGATGAGATATTGATTTGAAAAACACCATTCGCTATCTCAGCAAAATTGGAAGCAATCTTTTTCGCATAAATTGGATTGATTTTTATAATTAAAAGCTTAGTCCTTTCATTCAAAGAGATATTAGCTCCACGTCCTCGAGGCATCAAGAAATATCCGTTTCCGCTTCGAATGGAAAGAGATCTTACGCATCCAAGGCATTGGAAATCAACATTTCCTCCTAATGGTATAAAAATCTCTGCTTTGTTGTCTGGAACCAGTATTTGATTTCGGCTATCATCTTCCGAGTCAAAGAGAAGTATCTGTTCTGCAATAGCTAGTTCCTGTAGTAGTCCTGTGTTTTGAGTGTACATTCTGGTGATATTTGTTTTCAACCAAAACGTATTAAGCAGGTACACTACTTATTGATTTTCAGGTACATATGTTAACAATCGTGATTCTTTATATAAAGGATCACGATTTTTTACACTTACTAAAAAAATGGATAGGGTTTATATTGTTAAGACTGTTTTACTGCACGAAATTGTGTCGGAGACATTCCTGTATCACTTTTAAACGCATTGTAAAAAGAAACTTTGTTAGAAAAACCACTTTCGTCAGCAATAGCTTCAATGGTGTAATGATCAAAGTTTCCTCCAGTAAGTAGCTCCTTAGAATGCTCTATTCGAAACGAATTAATGAACTTGTTGAAGTTTCCGCTCCCAAACTTGTTAATGGCTCTTGATACCAGGCGTTCATTGAAGGAGAGTTCATTTGATAAATCTGATAGTTTGAGATTCTTATTCAAGTAGTATTTCTCATTTGTTATAAGCTCAATAGTCTTATTGAAAATCTCTTTCAATTCCTCTTCATCAAGATCTTCCTTACCATTACCATTTGTGGCTTTGGGCCGGTATTTGGTATACCAAATGAGCGCTATCCCAAGTATGGTAAAGCCTATTGCTATCATTATCCAGTTCACATTGAGTTTATTGTATTAAAACAAGTGATAAAGCTAACAACCCCCATTGGGGAGAAAAATCTTCTTTTTTACAGTTTATCGGTTTCAGCCTTTTTTACAATTATCAAATAGGGTCCTAATCTATTCTTGTATTCCTCTTCATACTTAACAGAGGGGTTTCGGGTTTTTATCCGACCCCTCTTTTTTTTTAGTCCTACCAACAGCTTTTTGAACTATTCCAAGATTACGATTAAATAATTTGGAGTTATTTCAACATACAGAACAAGGAATACTTTTTTTACGTTAAAAAATGTAGATTTGATTCAACAATCAGCTTATATGTCAACCATGGAAAAGAAGAAAAGAGACAATTGGCTCAATTTCAAGAATATCATCCACTATGCGTTTGATGATATGTGGACAAGCATGTGGCGTTTTCTTTTAAAGAGACAAAACAGATTTCATCGGCATCATGCTCATCATGAGAATGATTAAAGATGACCAAACAATAAATTAGAGAAGCTGGCTTTTGCCAGCTTTTTTTGTTTTAAATAATTTCACCCTCACGCAACCATTAGCTAACTAGCTGCATCTACCCCATGAAGGTCAAAACCATGCTGCGAATTAATAAATCACTAACCGAGGAAGAATTGCTGGAAGGCTGCCGTAAAGGTAAATCTTCAGCGCAGCGTAGTTTATATGATCGACTTGCTCCTAAAATGCTAGGAGTATGCCTCAGATACATTAGAGATAGGGAAGAAGCAGAACATGTAATGATCGGAGGCATTGTTAAAGTTTTTGAAAAACTGGATCAATTTAAAAGTGAAGGAAGCTTTGAAGGTTGGGTGAGGCGAATAATAGTGAACGATTGTTTGATGTATATCCGGAAAAATCGGAATATGTCGCTACAAACCGAAATAGAAAACGTTTCTAACAGCCCCAATCTAAGTGTCATGGAAGATGCACTGGATCAGGCAGACCTTTTAAAAATGATTGGAGAATTACCTGTTGGATACAGGACAGTTTTTAACCTCTACGCAATAGAGGGATACAGCCATGCTGAGATAGCGAAGCAGTTAGATATCAGTGAAAACACTTCAAAATCTCAGTTGAGTAGAGCCAGAAAGTGGTTACAAGCCAGACTGGCAGAATTAGAACAAGAATTAGAAAATAATATTACCAATGGATCAACAAAACATTGATCGGCTATTCAGAGAAAAACTAGACCATTTGGAGGTCACTCCTACTGCTAATGCATGGTCTCAGGTTGAGAAACAGATTCGACAGAAAAAAACACCAGTAATTTATTGGGTGGCGGCATCAGTATCTCTTTTACTTATTTCCTGGATTGTATGGCCATCATTTCAAAATCAAGCCTTTACTCCAATAGCCGGTGAAGTTAGCCATCCGGTATATCAAGGTGCTCCAGAATTTGTGGTGCCTGTTCTAGAACAGAACAATAAAAAAGAGGAAAAGGCTAAACCTGTACAAGTTCAGAGGGATGTAATCCCTCCAACTCAATTTGCTAAAAATAAAGCAAGTAAGGAGCAGGAAATAATGGAAGAACTACCTCTAGTTGAGGTTGACTCCAAAACTACGGTAGCAGAAGCGGAGATAGAAAAGCCTTTGATAATTGATGAAGTGATAGAACAATTGAATAAACCGGAATTCCGAGCTGTCAAGATTACGTATATCGCATCAGCTGGAAATAATTCTTCCACTCAGGTACAAAAATCAGATTCTACCGGAGCATTGAAAAAGTTTATCGCATTTGCAGAAAAGATTGATCCGGGAGATGTTTTAGCCGACATCAAAACCGCGAAGGACAACCTGTTAAATGGTGGATTTAAAAATAAAAAGGACAAAAACTCATTATAAATCAAAGGACATGGAAACTATATATAACATACAAGCTAAAATGAAATCGATATTTACTCTACTCATGGTAGCGCTGATATTGCCAGCTACTGCATATACGACAGATCCTAAGGATCCAAAACAAGATACTGTCATCATAGAACTTAACAATAACAGTAAGATTGTGATTGTGACTAAAAGTCGTGAAGATCTTGCTACTCTGGAAAACTATGATATAAACCAGATGATCAAAGATTTAAACAATCAATTATCTGACAGTGTGGAGTATATGGAGATTAAAGATGGGAAAGCATACGTAAATGATGACGATGAAGTAGAAATGAAGGATTGGAAAATAAATGATGATGAAGTCAGAATTAAATTAGGTGGTGTCGAGGTAGATGTTGATCCGAATGAAGTGGATGATTGGGATGAAGATGATTGGGAAGATCGCAAAAAAGTAACCTACGAAGCAGAGAGAGCAGACAGAACCACCCATCATTTCAATATCGACATTGGCTTGAATAACTGGCTAGAGGATGGCAAATTCCCTGATGCTAATAACTCCCCATACTCCGTTAAACCGTTTGGCTCATGGTATGTAGGTTTGAATAGTACCAATCGGACATGGGTTGGCGGCCCTATTTTCCTTGAGTGGGGGCTAGGAATAAACTGGTATAATTGGAAATTGGAAGATACCGACTATGTTATCCAAGAAGGATCTGAAAGGATTGAATTCAACCAGGTACCGAATGCGATTAGTGGACAAAAAAGTAAGCTCACAGCTTCATACATCAATGCCACGGTTGTTCCAATGTTTGACTTCTCAAGAGGCAGAAGAAAGATTACAAGTATTGAATCCGGTGGAGTTCGAATCAAAAAATACTCAAGAAAGGGCTTTAGGTTCGGTTTAGGTGGATATGCAGGATATAGAATTGGCAGCCATACAAAATATAAGTTCAAGGAAAATGGTAGCAATGAAAAAGATAAAGAAAGAGATAACTTCTTTTTGGAGAATTTTCGGTACGGTTTACGAGCTCAAGTGGGATGGAAAGGTGTAGAGCTATTTGCCACTTACGATTTGAACGAGGTGTTCTCTCCAAATAGAGGTCCGCTTAATAGTGATGGAAATAGCGCGAATTTAAATGCTGTCAGCTTTGGAATCACCTTATAAACAATTAAGAATCAGCTGAAAAGCACTGCCGCGATGGCAGTGCTTTTTTTATGCAGTATCATGAAGCTTTTGTCTATCAGCTTTAGATAAGCCCATATCTCTGACAATCTTATCTTCCGAAGGCCTTAAGAATGAGTATTGAATTAAGACGCCAAAATAGGCCAGTACAAATAAGAAAGATGGCTGAATCCACATTGCTAAAACAGAAATCATCCCAGCACCAGCCAAAATAAAGTACTTATACAAGTTTTTCTTTTTAAACTCTTTGAGCTTCTCATCTACTGTCATTCTATCATCCAGGGCATAACTCACTCTTTCTCCTTTCCATACATACCACGAAGCATAACCTATCACCCATATCAATTGAGCAATCAAGATGAAAAACGGGCTTGAATAGCTTACAATAGTCTTTTCAAATCCAGTGTCCCACTCCAGGAAGAAAAGACAGAATGGCACAAGGTTGAGAGCTATGGTCCCATGATAAAGCTGATAAATCTGATGATGATAGTTCTTCCAATTGAGGGTTTTTGTAGCCATGTTACAAAAGAATAAAATTATTCTTTCACAACCATTTTTAAATTATCATCGTATATTACAATGATATCATTTTAATATCATTCAATATTTTCCAGATGAAAGCACTTCTTACAATTACATTGATAGCAATTTGCAGTCTTACTTTAGCTCAGGATTTTACTGAGAAGCGGGTGGAACTTGGAGAATTGAAAGGGACACTAAGTACGCCCAACAAAAAAACTAAAACTGCCATTCTCTTAATCGCAGGATCAGGTCCTACGGACAGAAATGGAAATAGTGCAATGGGTTTCACTAATAACTCCTTGAAAATGGTTTCTGAGAATTTAGCTACAGCTGGATATGCAGTATTGCGATATGATAAAAGAGGTATAGCAGCAAGTAAGAAGGCTGTGGATGATCCTGCAAGCATTAGGTTTGATCAATTTGTCGATGATGCAAGAAGCTGGCTCAATTTTCTGAAAAACGAAGGCTACAAAAAGTTAATAATAGCCGGACATAGTCAGGGTTCCCTCGTTGGGATGCTGGCAGCTCAAAACAATGAAAATGTCAAGGCATTCATCTCAATATCAGGCCTTTCTGAAAATGCAGGAGACGCAATTGTACGTCAATTAGGTGCTCAGTCAGAAGAGCTAGCCATGGATGCAAGAATAAATATTGATTCAATGAAATCTGGGTATAGTGTGAACAAATACAGCCCCTATTTGATCTCTCTGTTTGGACCTGCAATCCAACCGTTCTTAAAATCTTACATGGCTTATACTCCGAATGATGAAATTAAAAAGCTTTCTATCCCGATTCTACTAGTTAATGGGTCAACAGATATACAAGTTGGTATAGATCAAGCGCAAAGTCTAAAAGAATCATATCCCGATGCTGAATTAATAATCCTTGAAGGTATGAATCATATCCTAAAAGATGCACCACTTGACCCTGGTGCCAATATGGCTACTTATAACAACCCAGATCTACCCCTAAGTGATGGGTTGATGTCTGGTATAATCTCATTCATTCAAAAACTTTAAAATAGATCCGATATGCAAACTCAAGAAAAAACTCATAAACCCGCTTCAGGATATCTGGCACTATTCATCAACTTCGCTCTGATAGGTGGATGTATTGCCATGACAACCATGACAAAACAACCTATTTGGCTTCTTATTTTGGTTCCATGGTTACTGATGATACCTGGGCTCTTCTATGTCAACCCCAATGGCTCCAGAGTATTGGTCCTATTCGGAAAATACATAGGCACTGTGAGAGAAAATGGTTTCTATTGGGTCAACCCTTTTTACGCGAAAAAAAGAATTAGCCTGAGGGCTAGGAATTTTGATAGCGAACGCATCAAAGTAAATGATAGCATTGGTAATCCGATCATGATATCAGTGATTTTGGTTTGGAGAGTAAAAGACACTTTTGCCGCTGCGTTTGAAGTTGATGATTACGAAAATTTTGTGCGTGTGCAAACAGATGCTGCAGTAAGAAAACTGGCAGGTACTTATCCATACGATAATTTCGATGATGAACTGGCTGACGTGACTTTACGCTCTGGCATAAAGCAAGTGAATGAGGACCTTGAGCAAGAACTTGAAGAACGACTGGCGATTGCTGGAATAGAAATTCTTGAAGCCAGAATTGGCTACTTGGCGTACGCGCAAGAAATTGCCAGCGCCATGCTAAGAAGACAACAAGCTACAGCAATCGTGGCAGCCCGTCACAAAATTGTGGAAGGTGCAGTAAGTATGGTGGAAATGGCATTAGATCAATTAAAAGAAAAAGAAGTGATTGACTTGGATGAGGAAAGAAGGGCAGCAATGGTTAGCAATTTAATGGTTGTATTATGTGCTGATAAGGATGTCGCGCCTGTAGTTAATTCTGGGACACTAAACCACTAGCAATAATGAGTAATCACAAATTTTTAAAGCAAAAAGCGTTTGAAAAAGTGGAACGATTTGAAAAGCGATTGCAAGAAACAGTTAGTCAAGGCTGGCGTGTAAATAGCTTCGCATCAGATCATGGATCAATTATCGTAATGTTAGAGAGATAGTTATGAAAGGAAAAATCATATTTAAGGAAGAGCAAAGTTTTGTTGGAACTTGGATGTGGTATCTGGTAATAGGCATAGCGTTTTTTTCTGTCGGGGGTACCATCGTAGGTTTATACTTCACACAAGATAAAGAGGGGATTATTGGGTTGATCATTGCAGCTTTAGTGACTGGAGCAGTCATAGCTTTACTCTTTACTTCAAAACTTTATATATCTATTGATCAAAATAATCTTTACTACCGATACCCTCCATTTGTGAGTACTGAGAAAATCATATCTAAGGATGACGTAAAAGAAATATATGTTCGAAAATATAAGCCTATCCGGGAGTACGGTGGCTGGGGATACAGGCTTAGATTAAGGTCTGGAAGAGCACTAAATGTTTCAGGTAATATGGGGCTTCAGCTAGTAACCAAGAATAACAAAAGGATTCTATTAGGAACCCAAAAACCAGAAGCGTTGAAGCATGCAGTGAGGCGATTGAAAGAAAACTGGGGACTAGATGGCTAAGAAAAAACCATTTGCGCTTCGATTAAATGAGGACACGATGAAAGCATTGGAGAAGTGGGCTGCTGATGAATTTCGCTCCACTAATGGGCAAATAGAATGGATCATACATAAAGCACTCAAAGAGAACGGTAGACTGAAAGACAAATAGGCCGATCTAAGATCGGCCTATTTGTTATAATTAGTTTTGGTATTACTGCCCTACAAAAAACATAGCATTCACCATCAACAGCTTTCCATTTTGCCAGAAAGATCGAAATAATGGATTGTCCACAATATGGACAATCTGCCCCCTTCCTTTATTCTCCACTCCAAAAACCAACGATTCTGCCATATCCTCTTTTGCGTATTGCCCGGCAAATCCGCTAAGCAAATCCTCTTTCTTCATGACGATTCCTACATTATTACCATCTAGATAAGCTACTCGACTTGACCCGGTTTTAAGGGTATAATAAGTTTCATCATACCCAAATGCCAATGGGTTGGTATTATCCATTTTAACCTTATAAATGGCTCCTGGAGCAAACCCTTTAATAAACTCGCGCTCTTGTTCCTCATATGGCACGAGTCTCGCCGTTTCCTCTCTCTCTTTACCCTCTTTTTCGGCTTCCTTCTTTGCTTCATCATCCACGTAGGCAGATAAAGAAGAGTAATCTGAATCTTTCAGTTTGTTGAGGGCTCCTTCAACTGCAATCAACTTACCTCCTGCCGATACCCATTCCATGATTTTCTTCATCTCACGCTCCCCAAAGCTTCCATACCAACCACTTTGCATAATGAGGACATCATATTTAGCTAAATCAACACGACTGAAATAGTCTGTCCCGAGAATTGAGACAGGATATTCTAGTTCCTGCTCCATGAAGTGCCAGGTCGCACCAAAAGCCAAAGACGAAGTACCTTCATGACCTAACAAAGCAATCTTCGGCTTCTTAAGATACCGAACCTCCGATGAACCAATATCTGGTCCTCCATCCATAAATCCAGTTTGAATAATTGAAAGTCTTCTTTGATATTGGTTCGCTATTTTGATAATCCGGTCTTCGAAATTTGAAATGGCCTTATTATCTCGTTTTGCAATAATCAAACTACCCCTTCCAAAAGATTCACCCTTATAATTCATAGGCTTTTCTGTAAATCGGATTTTCACACCTTCTTTTAGTAATCCTGCTAGCAATCGGGCATCATCCATGCTATTCCACTTACTAATATAAGCGTAAACTTTATCCGGAGCATCAGCAGGGTTAAATGTTACTTGTTCTACTTTATTAACAGTGATATTTTGAGTTGAAGCATAGGCTTGAATTCCATAGGCATAGGGAACACCCCATGCCGTAATATCATAGGTCACCGAATCAACTAATTTAGTTTTAGGCTCAAACAGGATATGGGCCAGCGTTGCTTTTGGTTGGTTGGTGCTGATGACTAAATCATTCTCAGAGATTGAAAAATCAGAACTATTACCTGTCTTATAATCGTACCCTTTTAATCTTCCGCTGGACGAGCCATATTCAATTCCCTGGTTATCAAGCCAACTCTTTAGCGAATTGAATTTATCTGCATTTCCATCGTATTTCAATACAAATGTTTTGTATTTCAATCTGGAATTGTCTCCAAAAAATTGACCAAATTCATCAAGTAAGCGTTCAGCGTTATTGACAGCAATTTCAATCGTGGAAATCCCTGTTGTATAATGATGCTGTATTCGATCTGATAGCGTCAATGTATCTCCCTCCTGTTTGATAATACCCAATCCTGCTCTGCCATGTCCTGCCTGCTCATAGGTCATCCCAATAGCCCCATTATAGGTTGGGTAGGTGTCACCATAGCTGGGATAGAGTAAATCAAAAAACTGTTTTGTGAAATAGAACCAGTTATTTTCATCAAAATATTTGGCATGATTTCTACCTATTTCTTCCTGAAAATCTCTTTGAAAACCCGTTATCAATTCATGATAAGGTTGCGCTGCTGGTGCAAAATAGTAAGGTGAATTGATGCCTTGCTCGTGAAAGTCAACATGGATTTGTGGCAACCAGCTATTATAAATCTTAATCCGGCTCTGGGATTCAATTTGCGTCTGCCAAGCCCAATCTCGATTTAAATCAAATAGATAATGATTGGCCCTACCCCCAGGCCAAACCTCATTATGCTCTATGGCATTGGGATCTGGATTATAAGGTTGGCCACCATATTGCCAAAAGAAATTCACGTATCTATCTCTCCCATCAGGGTTAATGCATGGATCAATCGCGATTACCACTTTATCAAGCCAAGGTTCTTTATCAGACCCACCTCTTGCTAATTCATAGATTGTGGCCATAGACGCCTCGGTTGAGGAAGACTCATTTCCATGTACATTGTAGCTTAACCATACTATTGGAATATTGGTATTTGGGGTTCCCTCTTCTATCCCAGCCCTTTTTAGATTGTCCAACCTTATCTGCTCAAGGTTTTTTAGATTCTCCGCTGAAGAAACAAAAGATATTAAAAGCGGACGATCTTCATATGTCTTTCCATATTGTTGAAGGGTTACCTTTTCTGAGTTCTCGGATAAATAGGTAAAATAATCTACTACCTGATGGTGTCTGGAAAATTTTTCGCCTAGTTCATGGCCTAAAAATTCTTTAGGACTTTGGACCTGGGCAAAAATTACCAACGGGAGATAAGATAGTATGCTAAATAGTGTCTTCATCTGCTCTAATTTTTGTCACCAAAATAAACGATAACCAAGTTCAAATAACCAAAAAAGTGTTGGACGGTGATTTCATTACACCTCTATAGAGGTTATATTTGAATAGCCGGCTAATTTAAATATGAACTTCAACCAACCAGCAGTTGCTCTACTCGCACTGACACTAAGTTTTAATTTATCCGCTCAGGTTTCTGTCATTGACAGTCTTAAGCATGAAATAGCTGTGTCTGAATCCGACACAGCTAAAATCACACTATATATTGAATTAGCGTATGAATCAGTAGACTCAGCTCAAATTGAAGCTGCGAGAATCGCTTATCAATTGGGGAGACAGGTAGAAGATGCCTATTATAAAGGAAGGTCTGAGGTGATATTTGGCCTATTCTACACCTACATAGACCTGGACTCAGGAATGGTATTAATGTCTGATGGAATCAAGACATACCTGAATAATAATCTAACCAAGAAAGGAGCATCAGCGCTATGGGTAAAAGGGTTGATTTACGAATCCAATAATAATTTGGATTCTGCAATTGCCGCTCAAACTAAATCTTTTCAAGTAGCAGATCAAAATGACCATTTTGAAATAAAGGCTGATGCGGCTTCTACATTAGCCTCTATTTTGAATGTGAGAGGTGAGAATGTAAGTGCATTGCGATATGGTTTAGAATCACTAGATGCTTATAAAGAAGCCAACATGAAAGAAGAGGTTGGCCAGACTCATAATCTCATAGGTATTATTTACGATCAAAAAGGACTATACTCAGAAGCTTTAGATCACTACCTACAGGCCAGAGAAATTGCGATCGAAGTAGATGACGTGGAAGAAGAAATTCTGATCAATAACAACATGGGTGTGATTTATGATAATATGGGTGATAGCGAAAAATCACTTCAATATTATAGTGATGCCCTTGAAAAAGCTCGAATTCATGATTTAGAAGATAGTGAGGCCACCCTTTTAAATAATCTTTCATACATTCATTTAAAAAAGGGCGACACGACCAAAGGAATTGAATACCTAAGAAAATCCTTGAGTATAGATATGTCAGACTATTACCCTTGCTTCGAAAGCTATCCACTTGAAGGTATTGGTACTGTATATGTTAATCTTAACAGATTAGATTCAGCTGAATATTTTTTGAACCGTGCTCTGGCTACCGCAGAAAAGTGCGAAGATGTAGTTGTTTTGACGTCTGTTTACAAAAGTCTAGGTATTTTATATACTAAGCGAAATCAAAGAACTAAAGGATTATCAGCCCTCAAGAAATCTCTTGAAATCAGTCAAAACTCCAAATTCATAGTTGAAACAAAGGCATCACTATTTGAACTGTACAGGTATTACAAATCAACTGGTAATAGTACAGAGGCTATGCAATATTTGGAAAGATATCAAGTCTTAGCTGACTCAATTTATGAGGCTAAGAATGTCGAGAAAGCAACTCAATTGGCTTCTGAATATGAGTTCCGTAAGCAGGTAGCCTTATTGGATCAGGATCGGCTGGAAACAGAGAAGCGTTATACGGAAGAAATCGAAGCTAAGTCTAAGGAAAATAGACTAGTACTTCTAGCTTTAGTTTTATTCTTCCTTTTAGCCTTAACTCTTGCTCGATCCTATTTCTACATTCAAAAACAGAATAAAAAGCTTAAGTGGTTGAATGACGAAAAGAATAAGTTAATGGGAATAGTTGCTCATGATTTACGAAATCCATTAAACATGATTATTGGCTTAATGCCCCTGTTTCAGGGTATATCTGCGCAAAAGAAAGATAAGAACCTTGAAAAATACTTGGAGCTACTAGAGATTTCCTCAGAGAGAATGCGAAATATGATAGATCGGGTGCTTGACATAAGTGCAATTGAGAATATGAAGGTTAATCTTAAAAAGGAAAAAACTGAACTATCAAAACTAACTCATGAATCCATTCACAATTTTGACATTATAGCTTCTCAGAAAGAAATAAAAATCACAGATAATATTGACAAATCGGAAGAGAGATTTTCAAATGTTGACTCAAATTACCTCGTACAGGTAATAGATAATTTATTATCAAACGCAATTAAGTTCTCTCAGAAAGGAAAGCAAATTGAAGTTTCACTTACAACCCAAAAAGATAAGCATGTTATCAGTGTCACGGACGAGGGGCCAGGGATTAGTGAAGAGGATCAAAAGATTTTGTTTGAATCATTCAAAACTTTGAGTTCAAAACCGACTGCTCAAGAGCGTTCGACCGGTTTAGGCTTATCCATAGCCTATAAATTCATCCACGCGATGGATGGTGATATAAAGTGTCACAGCAAGGTGGGTGAAGGCACGACTTTTGAGTTAATTTTTGATAAGGTTTAACCCATCTCAACTCTAACTCTGTCGGTCAGAGGTTTTCCGATACAAGTAAGCACATAACCTTCATCAAGCTCATCTTGAGATAAGCCTTCGGCTTCATCTATACTCACCTGACCTTCAACGCATTTACCACGGCAGGCAGTGCACAATCCACTTTGACAGGAATATGGCATATCCAAATCATTAGCAAGTGCGGTATCTAGTATTGAAGCATTTTTCTTTACTGTTACAGAATATTCCTCACCATCTAGTAAAATCGTGACCTCACTTTCAGAATCGCCCCCCTTATCGATGATTGTGTCTGGTGAAGTCTTTCCCGCTTCAAAACTCTCCATTCTGATATTACCAGCTTTTACGCCAACTAAATCAAGACCTTTTGAAACCACATCCATCATGGGTTGAGGCCCACAGATATAATATTCAGTTTGATCACTTACACCTATATCTTTAGTAATCTCACCAATCATTTCCGGAGTTGGTCTTCCAACATAATCCGCTTCTCCCTCTTCCAAAATATGAATGACTCTAAACCTTCCTTCATATTTCTTTTCCAGATCAGATATCAATTCCTTGAAAATAACAAACTCTTCCCTCCTGTTTCCATACACCAAAGTTGTTTTACTTTTTGGCTCTTTTATGAGTATAGACCTGATTATAGACATAAGTGGTGTGATCCCACTACCTCCTCCAAGAAAAACAGCATTTCGATTATTGCTCTCATTGTATTCAGTAGTGAACATACCCATTGGTTCCATGATTTCCATCTGGTCACCGGCCCTGGCGTTATCGTTCAAATCATTGGACATGGCTCCACCTGCTACTCTTTTGACAGTTACTGCAGGATTTGCATCCTCGAAAGGTGTTGTGCATAGTGAATAAGCCCTTCTTATCTTTTTACCATTTACCTCTTTAATGATGGTAATAAATTGACCTGGCTCATAATCAAAAGATTCAGGCTTTTCAAAAACTAAATTAACCGCGTCCTTAGCCACATTTACGACCTCCTTTATGGTCAAAGTCTGGTACCTGTCGTCTTTCCTGTTTTTCTTTTTCTTGAATAATGAAAATGCCATATCGTCAATTTTAAGGGCGCAAAGATAGGTCTAGAAGGTAGGTCAAGCAAGTAAACTACCCTTCTTCAATTTAGCTTCGGCAAGTAAACATGATGAGGTACTTTTGTGTTCGTTTTCATAACCACAATATTGAATGAATTTTAATCCATTAGAAGGAATATCTCCTATTGACGGTAGATATAGGTCCAAAGTTTCTCTTCTTGCTGACTACTTTTCAGAAAAAGCGTTAATAAAATATCGTATCAAAGTAGAGGTCCTTTATTTTATCGCACTACATGAAAGTGGTATCCCTCAGCTGGCTGGATATAATTCTGACAACAATGATGAATTGAAGAAAATTTACGAGACCTTTTCTTTAGAAGACGCACAGAGCATAAAAGAGATTGAGCGGACTACCAATCATGATGTGAAAGCAGTGGAGTACTTTCTAAAAGAAAAGTTTAATGAATTAAATCTATCTGACTTTAAGGAATTCATTCATTTCGGCCTCACTTCTCAGGATATTAACAATACTTCAATCCCACTTTCCTTTAAAGATGCAATGGAGGAGGTTTTTTATCCAAAACTGGATGCTTTAATTGCAGACCTTGAGTCAAAAGCAGAACAATGGAGTGCAATACCCATGCTTGCAAAAACACATGGTCAACCTGCTTCACCTACTCGATTAGGAAAAGAAATTATGGTTTTTGTGGTACGATTAAAGGAGCAACTCAAACTCCTGAAACAAATACCATATGCAGCAAAATTTGGTGGGGCAACCGGAAATTTTAATGCTCATAATGTGGCATATCCTAACTACGACTGGCATGACTTTGGAAATCAATTTGTTAAAGAAAAACTTGGGCTAAAAAGGAGTCATCCTACCACTCAAATTGAGCACTACGATCACATCGCAGCTATTTTTGATGGCTTAAAAAGAATTAACACCATCCTTATCGATTTTAGTAGAGATGTATGGCAATACATCTCTATGAATTACTTCACCCAAACCATAGCAAAGAATGAGGTTGGTTCCTCTGCAATGCCGCACAAAGTAAATCCGATTGATTTTGAGAACGCTGAGGGAAACTTAGGTATTGCGAATGCGCTCTTCGAACACCTGAGTATTAAACTTCCAATTTCCCGACTTCAAAGAGATTTGACAGATTCTACCGTTCTTAGAAATATTGGAATGCCTGTTGCGCACACACTTATTTCACTTCTATCCTTGGAAAAAGGGTTATCCAAAATAAAGGCAAATGAGCCAGCTATAGCGGCTGATTTAGAAGAAAACTGGGCAGTCGTAGCAGAAGCTATTCAAACTATTTTAAGGAGAGAGGGCTATCCTAAGCCTTATGAGGCTTTGAAGGCCTTAACCAGAACAAATGAGGCGATAATTGAATCCTCAATTCGCGCTTTTATATCTGATTTAAATGTTTCAGACGGGATCAAGGATGAGTTAAATGCAATCACCCCCTTTAACTATACTGGTAAGTAATTTTAAGACACTCCGGCAAGAAGATATAACACGGCCATTCTAACCGCAACTCCATTCTCTACCTGTTGTAGTATGATCGAGTGTTCGGAATCCGCCACATCACTGGTTATTTCAACACCCCTATTAATTGGGCCTGGATGCATGATAGTGATTTCTTTGTTAAGAGAATCTAGGATTTGCTTGTTCACCCCAAAGTACTGAGCGTATTCTCTTAGTGATGGAAAGTATTTCATTTGCTGACGCTCCAGCTGAATTCGCAGGATATTAGCTATGTCACACCACGCTAAAGCTTTTTGAATAGACGTTTCAACTTTAACTCCAAGCTCACCAATGTGTTTGGGCAATAAAGTGGCTGGCCCACAAACCATCACTTCTGCACCTAATGTTTGCAGGGCAAAAATATTTGATAAAGCGACCCTTGAGTGTAGGATGTCTCCTACTATTACAACTTTCTTTCCTTCGACCTCTCCACACTTTTCCCTGATTGAAAACGTATCTAATAAGGCTTGTGTAGGATGTTCATGAGTACCATCACCCGCATTAATAATATTTGCATCAATATGATTAGCCAGGAAATGAGGAGCTCCGGGACTGGAGTGTCTCATGACAACTATATCCACTTTCATAGCTAAAATATTATTAACTGTATCTAAAAGGGTCTCTCCCTTTTTGACAGAACTGCCTGATGCAGAAAAATTGATTACATCTGCACTCAATCTTTTCTCGGCAAGTTCGAAAGAGAGCTTTGTGCGAGTGGAGTTTTCAAAGAAGACATTTGCAACTGTAACATCTCTCAATGAAGGGACCTTTTTTATAGGTCTGTTTATTACTTCTTTAAAATTACTGGCGGTTTGAAAAATGAGTTCTATATCCTCTCGATCAAGGTTCTTAATTCCCAGGAGATGTTTGGTTTTTAGTTGACTCATTCTTCTTTAGTGATTAACCAAATGTGATCTTCTTTTTGCTTTTCATCTAACTCTACAAGCACCTTTTGCGATTGGATTGTATTGACTTTCCTACCCACATAGGTGGCCTCTACCGGAATATCTCTACTATAGAGCCGGTCAATTAATACCAATAATTCTACTTTTTCGGGACGACCGAATGTATTCATTGCGTCGAGTGCTGCTCGAACTGTTCTTCCAGTAAAAAGCACATCATCAACCAAAATCACATTCTTATTTTCAATTAAAAATGGAATTTTAGTTTGACTAGGAGTTATTGGCTCGTCTCTTCTCCGGAAGTCATCCCTATGAAAGGTGGTGTCCAGATATCCAAGATGGATGTCTTTTTTTACTAGTTTTTCAAGCTCAGCTTTAATTCTTTCAGCCAGGTAAATACCTCTTGGCTGCATACCAATAATTACTGACTGTGAAAAATCTTCGTGAACTTCAATAAGCTGTTGACACAATCGGCTGATCGTGACCTTAAGTAGTGGACTATCGAAAAGCAGGCGCTTTTGCATGAGTAATTATTCTAGCAAAAGTAATGAGATAAGAATTAATTCGGCTGCCTATTTAAATCATATTGAATTTTATTGATGTAGAAGACTTTACGCTGAGTCTTGCCTGTAATTCCTTCAGGGTTTTTAATAGACTGTTCGCCAAAGGCAAAGAGTGTTTCATCGTACCATTTCTTAAGCCCTTCTACACTTGGATCTTTAGATTTTAATTCATCACTCTCAAATGAGAGTTTAACCGGATTAAAAGTCCTTCCCTCCACAATGTCATTACCCTCTACAATCTTTGAACGAATTTCATTTTCTTCCAAATACATAAGTATTACTTTCCCTCCTGAGGCACTAACAACCACATTTTCTTCTAATGAAAAAGTCTGAATATCCTCAATTTTAAAAGTTTGATCCCAAATTATATTACAGTTGGGATCAAATCCAAGAACCACTGCATGTGTGTATTTATATCCCAAAAAATAAGGATTTGTTCGTCCTGCCCCAGGGTTATAGCCAAAGCCACCATAGGCTCCAAAACTGCTTCCCGCTGTTGAATAGTTATATCGCGGATAATATGCTTCAGCAATCATTATGTACTCTCCATCTCGCTGTAGAATTTTATGTACTAATAATCGATAGTTAAATTTTTTAATCTTTCCCTTTTCTCTCTTGCGTTCTATTCTATTCATGATTCGTTCCTCGCGTTTGGGTTTCAGATGTCCGAAGAAATTATTCAAATCCGCAAAAGGAAAGTACTTATTAAACTGTTGCTGTCCATTGATAAATTTACTCAAATAGAACCCTTGGCTGTATTGTAATGATTTTCTTGAATGTGTCCCGGCTAAATACTGAAGACCTCCGGCAAATGTGGTGCTTGCGGCATCTAGCAAACTCCTTTTCTCGCCTGGGTTTACGAGGTTATCTTGAATAATATCTCCTCTATCAGTAAAAGTCCTCACACGCACCGTATATTTTTTGTTCCGCATTTTCTCACTCATGATAACAGTGAAAAGCTTAGAATCTTCATCTACAACCAAGTCCAGAATTTCATTTTTATTATCATAGAAGCCGGGAACTACTCGTGGTATGCGATCATTGATGTTATAAGTAATGACAACCGGACGAAAATTTGCATAACCAGCAATAAGAAGGGTCTCTCCAACAGATTCAAAATGAGTAATATCAACAGGGAAAACAGTGGTGATTTCATATGCTACAAAATCTGTTGATACTGAGGTAAATTGATATACGACTAAATCTTCGCTTCTAAATTGATTCTTGCTGTAAAGAAGGTAAAACCTTCCTTCAAAATATTCATATCCCAAAAGCGCACCACCTGAAGGAATAATTAATGTTTGAGACCACTTTATCTGTAAAGCAGTATCAATCATATGCAATTTCCATTCGTATCCACCTCCACCCCTTGAAGCTTCCAAGGTTTCTTCTACTAACAAAATTCCCTTTTTGTCCCCAGGAACCACATAAAATTCAGAACCATCTCTTTTCTTCTCAAATTCAATTCTATTTGGCTGCAGGATTACAGCGCTGGTATCACGGTCTTTTTTTCTTTGAGAGAAACTAAAAAAAGGTATTAACAAGAGTACGATTAAAAATTTCTTCATGGATATCTAAAACAATTATCTAGGCAAATTCCCTATTGCTCACTCATTTCTAAAATAATGCCAAATTCATCTTCTTTAACAGATTGAACAGAGAGTCGTGAATATTTTACTAACTGCATGTCATTTAATCTCGGCTCTGCTTTTACTTCTGCAAGAGTGATTGGTCTTTTCAATTTTCTAACTGGCTCAACATCCATTACATACCAGCGATGATCATCTGTTGTCGGATCTTTATAGTACTCTTTAACAACCTTAGCTATCCCAACAATCGATTTTTCATTTACGCTATGATAAAACAGACATAAGTCACCAACTTTCATGGCCTTAATATTGTTTCTTGCTTTAAAGTTCCTTACTCCATCCCAATGATCGCTACCTAATTTGACGAGATCATCCCAGGAGTAGGTGCTGGGTTCGCTTTTGATTAACCAGTAGTTCATAGCTGACTTTTAAATAAATCTAACCAAAAGCATATTTAGAAGTGTTTAGTTAAAAAGAAATGTTTTTAGATCTTCACCTCAAAATCAATTGCACTCCATGAATATCTTAATTATTAAATCCGGATCGTTAGGAGATTTGCTTCTAATCACTCCTATAATTAGACGGCTCAAAACTGAAATGGATGCTAATGTATTTCTTGCGATCGATGAAAACTATCATGATCTATTTTCAGAGAATCCTTACATAGATCAATTTTTCTCCTACAATGAGAAGCTTACTAATCTCAGAAAAATATTAAAAAAATATGAATTCAGCCATGTGATAGATCTACAAAATAGCTGGAGGTCATTCAGGATTCGTAAAATGGCTGGTGGAAATGATTTGATTTTTAAAAAACAGTTCCTTAAAGAATGGATCTATCTAAAACTTAAAATCAACCTTCTTTCTAAGTCACATATTGTTGATCAATATTTTCAGCTAGTAAATTCAATTGACATCAAGCCTGACCACCTGGGAATTGATTTCTATATTCCTGAAAAAGATGAGGTTGAAAATAATTGGTTGCCAGAGTCTCATCAGGCTGGATACGCGGCATTGGCTATAAACGCGGGACACTTCACTCAAAAGTTACCCACCAATCGATTAATTGAGTTATGTGACAGAATTAACAAGCCGATTGTTCTAGTTGGAAATAAAGAGGACCTTCCTATAGCAAATGAAGTAGAGTCATTCTTCAAACATGGCACGGAGGAACAAGAACAAGTTATTGAGGGATTAAATAAAAAGACGATTATTTTCAATGCATGTAGCAAGTTTAATTTCAATCAGGCAGCTTCAATTATAAAAAATGCAAGGTGGGTATTTGCCTATGATAATGACATGATGCATGTGGCTTCTGCATTTAATAAGTCCCTCTACACTATATGGGGCAACACAACTCCACATTTTGGTAAATACCCTTACCAATCTAAGTTTACTGTCTTTGAGAATAATAAATTATCCTGTAGGCCCTGTACGCTTAAAGGATTTGCCAATTGTCCGAAAGGACATTTTAAATGTATGAATGAAGTAACTTTCGATTTCTACTTACCTGATTGATGAAAACACTTTACTTAATTCGCCATGCTAAATCATCATGGGCATTTGACCTGAGTGATCATGATCGGCCGCTCGGTAAACGAGGAAGAAGAGATGTCATAAAAATGGGGCAACATTTAGTCTCAAATCAGGCGAAACCAGAGACTTATATTTCAAGCACAGCCAGCAGAGCTTTTTACACCGCATTACATTTTTGTGATCAATTGGGTGTAGATGAAGGTCATATCAAACTTGAAAAAAGCTTGTATCATGCAGGTGCTAATGAAATTTTGGCCATAGCCAAATCAAGTCTTAACTGTGAACGATTAGCACTTTTCGGACATAATCCCGGATTCACAAATGCAGCAAATGCTTTTGCCAATCTCAATTTTGACAACATCCCTACATGTGGTGTCGTAGGGATTAATTTCGATGTGAAGTATTGGAAAGATATTGCATTTGGAGAAGGACAGCTTGCTTTCTTTTACTTCCCGAAGGAGATCTAGTATCTTTAGTTAAGATAAGATTAAGGTTTCAAACTCCCTTAATGTCTTTAACGCAATGGATACAGTAAAAATTACCGGAATAACCTTAGCAGTAACTGAAATGGAAAAAATGGTGAAATTCTATGAGAATGTTTTCCAAATTCACTTTGAACAAGTTAGAATGTTTGACGCAATTCTATATAGGTCAAATTTGAGTGGGTTAGAGTTATTGCTCTGCCCGGCATCTATCGCTCAAAACACTGCTAAACAAAACAGACATCAACTTAATCTGGAAGTTGATAATTTGGAACTTGCCCTATCCAAGATTGAAAAATTTCATGGCACCAAAATGGGTGATTCCAATCAAAAACATGGACAGATTGAGGTTGGAATAAAAGACCCGGACGGCAACTCCATGGTTCTTATACAAAAGCTGTAATAAATTATAGAATATACCTACTCAAATCTTTGTCTTTTACTAACCCTTCCAACTTCTCCTGGACTGTTTTCTTATCAATTACGATCTGGGCATTTGGACCAATTGTATCCGGAATGTCAAATAGAATCTCATTTAGTAGCTTACTCATTACTGTATGCAATCTTCTTGCTCCAATATTTTCAACCTCTTCATTTATATGAAATGCCATCTCAGCAATTTCTTCCAAGGCATCATCCTGAAATGTGAGTTTTACTTCTTCTGAAGCTACTAATGCCTCATATTGTTTAGTCAATGCATTTTTTGGCTCGGTTAGAATTCTTAAAAAATCAGCCTTTGTGAGATTATCCAATTCTACACGAATCGGGAATCGACCTTGAAGCTCCGGAATCAGGTCTGAAGGCTTGCTAAAATGAAACGCCCCGGCAGCAACAAAAAGGATGTGGTCCGTATTAATAATACCATACTTGGTATTTACTGCACTTCCTTCTACAATAGGTAATAAGTCGCGTTGCACCCCTTCTCTACTCACATCAGGACCTTTACCAGAATCCCCTCCTTTGGCAATTTTATCTACCTCATCTATAAATATGATTCCGGTATTTTCCGCTTTGAAAATAGCCTCCTCTTTCACCTCATCCATATCGATCATTTTGGCGGCTTCTTCTTCCAAAAGAATCTTCCTGGCTTCTGAGATGGTCACCTTTCGTTTCTTTTTCTTCTTTGGCATCATATTGCCAATCATCTCTTGGATATTGATCATGGAGGCTTCATCCATACCTCCACCAACCATACCTACACCACCTGATGGATTAGATGTGACATCAATTTCTATTTTCCGATCATCCAGTTCTCCATTTCTGATTTTTTCCCGAAACCTAGCACGGGTTTGTTCGTTCAGCTCCACCTCGTTTTCTGGCTCGTCGCTACCAATTTTCGTGGCATAAGAATTTGGACTACCCTTTAAAGGTGGTATCAAAGCATCAAGAATCAATCCTTCTACAACTTCAGCAGCCTTTTCTTTAACCTCTTCCTTTTTAGAGATTTTCACCATGTTTACCGCTTGTTCCACAAGGTCACGAACCATACTTTCCACGTCCCTACCAACATAACCGACTTCAGTAAACTTAGAAGCCTCTACTTTGGTAAATGGAGCATCAGCAATTTTGGCCAGCCTTCTGGCAATCTCTGTTTTGCCAACACCTGTAGATCCTATGAGTAAAATGTTGTTTGGGACAATTTCACCCTGAATTTCCTCTTTCACATTCATCCTTCTCCATCTATTTCTCAAAGCAATTGCCACATTTCTTTTGGCGTCATTTTGACCTATGATGTATTTATCTAACTCAGCAACTATTTGCCTTGGTGTCAAATCTTTATTTATCTCACTCATAAAATTTTCTTGAAATCATTTAAATCTGTCCGTAAGCTGATGAAACTACTACCACCCGCTGCATGATAAGTAGCTCTTGAAAACCTGAATTCTATTCTTTTTACACGAAGCATAAGTCCGTATGACAGACCCGCTCCCCCACCTATCTCGTCCAACTTCAATTCTTGTTTCCTTTTATGACTATACCCAATCAGGAACTGGAAGTGTTTATTTAACAAGACCTCAGCTCCAAAGTTCACTCTTTTTAGAATCTGATCAACTGTTCTATTTGATCTTCCAGTATTCTCTGAAGATTCACTTGAAAAGTCATTAACCAGATTAGTTGATGTTAATGTAAACCTTAGTGGCATATACTTAGGCTTAAATGTTGTGCCAAGCTTAACGTCAAAAGGTATCTGAGGGGAGTCAAAATCAGTGAATGTAGACAGTCGAAACCCCATGTTCTCAAAAACCATGGCAACCGTCCAGTTATTATTTACCCTGAAAGTGCCACCAATATCCATCAAAAGGGCTGTGGCTCCATAGTTTTCAATTGAGGAGTGAGTCAACTTTAAGTTCGTACCCAAAGTAAAAATCCCAACCTGATGGGCCTTCCCCAGATAAAAGGTATAATCCTGTGCCTGAAAGGTCCCCAGTTTTGACCCGGATTCATCGGTCATATCAAAAGATCCAAAATTGACATAGGTAATACCTACTGCAAAATTATCTAATCCTTTTGCATTGAAAGAATACGCACCAGAGAAAATAAACGTGTCAGCGAAATAGGGATTAAAGTTTACAAAAACATTTTTTTCTCCTACCGAATCAAGGGTTGATGGATTTTCTAAAAACTGTGAAATATCGCCATCTGCCAGAGATATGGTGGTCCCGCCTAATGCCGCAGTTCTTGGATTATTCGTGAGGTTAAGGGATTGATACCCCAACCTGCCCCCTATTTGACACCATAATAAAAATGGCGTCAGACACATTATGAATCCTAAAAATCTCAATCTTTCTTTTCTTCTGGAAGGATAAATTCAATTGGATTTATCGCTTTCTGCTTGGTTAACGCAATATCGAGTACTTCAGGTACGTGTTCTACAAAATGTATTTTCAGGCCTTTTAGATATTTCGGGTTAATCTCTTCGAGATCTTTTTCATTACGCTTGCACATAAGAATTTCTTTTATCCCAGCCCTTCTGGCAGCAAGGATTTTTTCTTTAATTCCTCCAACAGGCAAAACTTTACCTCTCAAGGTGATCTCCCCGGTCATTGCCAGCTGACTCTTTACCTTCCTCTGTGTAAACACAGAAGCAAGAGAGGTGAGCATCGTAATTCCCGCCGAAGGGCCATCTTTAGGAATTGCTCCGGCAGGCACATGAACATGAAGATCGTAGTTATCAAAAACGCGATGATCAATTCCAAGCATTTCCGAATGCGATCTTAAGTAGGAGAGAGCTGCCACTGCAGACTCTTTCATAACATCCCCTAATTGACCAGAAAGTGTCAGCTTTCCTTTTCCTCTACTCAGGGACGATTCGATGAACAAAATATCGCCTCCGGATGGAGTCCATGCCAGTCCGGTAACAACTCCAGGTACGGAATTATCTTCATAATTATCCTTATCAAAAATTTCAGGACCCAGTATTTCTCTAACACGATCCGAGGTGATTTTTGACTCATACTCTTCCTCCATAGCAACTGATTTGGCCACAGACCTAATCACAGCAGCTACTTTTCGCTCTAAGCTTCGAACACCAGACTCTCTTGTATAATCGTTTATGAGTTTGGTAATCGCATGTTTATCAAATGAGATGTCAGTTGCTTTTAGTCCGTGCTCTTTTCGCTGTTTAGGTATCAAATGCTTTTTGGCAATTTCTACTTTCTCTTCCAATGTATATCCGCTGACATCAATGATTTCCATTCGATCTCGAAGCGCTGGTTGAACCGTGTCAAGTGAGTTAGCGGTTGCAATAAATAACACTTTAGATAGATCGTAATCAACTTCTAAGTAATTATCCTTGAAAGTAGAATTTTGCTCAGGGTCCAAAACCTCAAGCAGTGCCGACGATGGGTCACCTCTGAAATCTGAACTCACTTTATCAATTTCATCAAGAATAAATACCGGATTTGATGATTTAGCTCTATTCAGGTTTTGAATTATTTTTCCCGGCATTGCTCCAATGTAGGTCTTTCTATGACCCCTTACCTCCGCCTCATCATGCACACCTCCCAGAGACATTCTAACATATTTCCTGTTAAGTGCATCAGCGATAGACTTCCCTAATGATGTTTTACCTACACCAGGAGGACCATATAAACATAAAATAGGCCCTTTCAGGTCTTTCTTGAGTTTTCTAACAGCCAAATATTCGATTATCCGGTCTTTTACTTTTTCCAAGCCGAAATGATCCCTATCCAATACTTTTCGGGCATTTTTCAAGTCGAAGTTATCTTCGGTCACCTCATTCCATGGAAGATCAATTAATAATTCTGCATAGCTCATTGCAACTGGAAATTCAGCTGCAGCCGGATTCATTCGCAAAATCTTGTCTAACTCCTTATTGAAATGTTCGTTGACTTCCTCTGGCCAATCTTTTTTGTCTCCTTTCTTCCTAAGCGCTTCCACTTCCTGATCAGGACCATCCTGTCCTAATTCATCTTGAAGAATTCTGATTTGTTGCCTTAGGAAATAATCGCGTTGCTGCTGATCTATATCCGTATGAACTTTCTCCTGAATTTCCTGCCTCAACTCTAGCATCTGCAGGTCTTTGAGCATAAATTGAAGCAATTTCTCCGCACGATCTTTTGGATCATCCATTTCAAGTAAAGCCTGCTTATCTCCTACTTCTGCGTTGACATTGGATGAAAGAAAGTGAGTCAAAAAATTGAAATTATCAATATTGTCAACAGCTATCTTCGCCTCTTTAGGGATTTCAGGGCTGAGTCCCATGATTTTGGTAGCAGTGTCCTTCAATGATTGAATAATGGCCTTTTGTTCTTTTTTAGAAAGCACATTCTTCTTATCCGGAATGATTTCATAATTAATAATATGATGAGGTTCCTCCTGAACTTGGCCAGAAATCTTAAATCTTTTTTGACCTTGAATGATGATTGTGGTGTTACCGTCCGGTAGCACAATCATCTTCAATATTTTGGCAATAGTACCGTATTCATACAGGTCTTTGAATGTAGGTTCTTCGGTCTTTACGTTCTTTTGCGCAACAACTCCAATTATCCGGTCACCTTTATAGGCCTTTTTAACGAGCCTGATTGATTTAGTTCGACCCACTGTAATGGGTAATACTACTCCAGGAAAAAGAACGGTATTTCGAATGGGTAGAATTGGAAGATCAGATGGTAGATCCGATTCAGCCATTTGATTATCCTCTGGTGAAATGATTTGAATCAGCTCATCAGAATCCTCATCTTCAAATTCAGGTATAAAAATTGATTTCAAGTTTGCGTCGTTCATAAAGTGCCAATGTGTCAGACAAAAATTGTACACATCCCTTCGTTTTGGGAAAGGTACATAATTGTCAATCGCTATGCCAAAGTGGATGACTTGTACAAATAGTGCTAACTTTCAATTAATTTTAATTTTTACTGACGAATCGACAGAATGCGCCATTTTTTTCAACGCCATATTGGACTATTTTTAGTTCTCTCATGTCTTTGCGCTACCGCTCAACGCAGTAGGAAAGAGGTTCAAATAATTACTGATTCGATCCCAAAAGATGTTGTCTTTAATGTCTATGAATTCAAGGGAATAAATAAGTACCCCGAATATTTCAATAAACAAAAACTTGAACGCATAATCCAACTTGATAAAGCCCAGAAATGGGAAGAATTGTATGAAGCACTCAAGGATTATGTTAGTCGTTTTGGTATTCAGAATTTTTACAAGGACACTAAGCTAATATGGCGCCTTGCAAAAATGACTGAACTTTTTGGTAATGCCGATGAGGCAATGACACTTTACAGAATGGTTCTGCGTCATCATTATCAGGGAATAAGTATAAAAGAAATTGAGCTGTATTATGACTCACTCAATCGTCAAGCAGCAGAGCAATTTGTGCCTATTGACTACTACTATGAGCTGGTTGAACACAGAAAACTAATTGACACACTGCAACCTCCGCGAGGTGTTCTTCTAAATATGGGGATGTTAGTAAATAGTTCTAGTGCAGATTATGGACCCTCACTCAACATCCATAATGACATCCTAGTTTTCACTTCCAAACGAAAGAAGGTAGACGAAACAATAAGATTTCGAGCGGATGAGGATTTGTTTTTTAGTCGCAAAGATCCCTATGGCACCTGGTCTAAGGCTAAGCCAATCCCAAAACTCAACTCCCATTATAATGAAGGATCCCCCTGCCTAAGTGGGGATGGGAAAACTTTAGTGTTTTCTCGATGCGACTCTCCCGATTCATATGGAGACTGTGATTTGTTCATAGCCACGCTAAAAGAGGATAGTACCTGGACTCGCCCTGAAAACCTAGGTGTAACCATAAACTCATTGGCGTGGGATTCACACCCTGCTTTATCGCATCAAGGCGATACGATATTTTTCTCTTCTGATAGGTTGGGCGGATTTGGATTAGCTGACATCTACTACACGACACGAAATGAAAAGGGGAAATGGGCTCCAGCACTCAACATGGGTCCGGTTATTAATACCAGACAAAATGACGTAAGTCCATTCTATCACCCGGTATATGAGGTGCTCTACTTTAGCTCTAATGGTCAACTTTACAATTTTGGAGAATTTGATATTTATAAAGCTTATCATGTAGATGGCTTCTGGACAGAACCTCAAAATATTGGTCCATTGGTAAACGGAAGAGGTAGTGAATTCTATTTCACAATAGACTCTGAATCAGAATTGTTGTTTTATGCGCGATCATCGACCAGAGACCTGAATAAGCAGGATATTTACTCATTCCCACTCCCAATGGAGGCCCAACCAGAGGCAACAACTACTGTCACCGGTACACTAACAGACTCATTGACTGGGGCACCATTTCAAGGAATAGTTTCAATAATTGATCTGGATAAAGGGCATGAAGTAGCACCAAGGTTTTTAAAACAAGATGGGTCTTTTGAGTTTGATTTGATAAATCAGCGAAATTACCTGCTTGTATTACAAGGCGATGATTTTTTTAGAATTGAAGAAGTATTCTATCTCGACGGACCTACCGAGCTCAATACTGTGACAGAACCAATTGCTTCAAAAATGAAATTTGAATCTATTGAATTTGATGTGGGAAGAGCGGAACTCAAAACTGAGATGTATGCTGACCTAAATAAGGTGGTTAACTTCTTGTATGATAATCCTGACTTTAAATTGAGAATCTCGGGCCATACGGATTCAGTTGGAGATCCTGAAAAGAATCTTCAGCTTTCACAAGAACGTGCCCAAAATATCAGAGACTATGTTGTGATTTTTGCGGGGATCATAAAAGAACGAATAGAGGCCAGAGGATATGGCGATACACAGCCAATTGTTGAGGAAGAATTAACCGAAGCTGATCGTAAACTTAACAGACGAGTTGAGTTTGAAATCTATAGAGAAGCTCCCCCAACAAATGAGTCAGAGGAGTCTTCGAATGATTTTTAAAATAAGCTTATCGTGTCATTTATGATGACAAATGCCATTAGAGAAAGTAAGATTACCATTCCGACTTTTTGGGCATTTTCAAGAAACCTGTCTGAAGGTTTTCTTCCCGTCACAATCTCCCATGTCAAAAACATGACGTGACCACCATCCAGTGCTGGGATCGGTAAGAAATTCATGAAAGCCAAAACCATTGATAATAGGCCTACAATTCTCCAAAAGTTATTCCAATCCCAAGTACCCCCAAAGAAAGTTGCAATCCTAATCGGTCCGGAGAGTGATTTTCTTACATCCACATCACCTGCAATCATTTTCTGGAAGCCTTTAATATTAAGCCATACGACAGCAAAAGCATTGTAAGTACCCTCTCCAACTGCTTCTGTGAAAGTAAAGTCTCGACTGACATAGTCTAACTCATATTGAGCAATAAAGCCGAGTGTCCCATCTCCACCAACTGTGGTTGACATATCAACTATCTCACCATCTCTTTTTGCTTGAAGTGTGATTGGCTGTCCTTTTAGTGAATCCAGAATAGCACTTAATTGATCGAAATACCTTGTTTGTACACCATTAACAGAAATAATTTCATCACCTGCTTTTAGTCCTGCGTCTGAAGCCAATGACCCTGGAACAACTGACTGTACCGAAAAAGGTATTCTCGGCTCTATCACACTTACTCTGTTTTTCTTATCAGCAAATTTGTCAATGAAATCATTAGGCATTTCTACTCGAATCTCTTCCCCGTTCCTTAAGACTGTATAATAATTATCTGAACCTAAAAGAAGGTCAGGGCTAAGAAGATCTGAGAATCGCTCATATTCTTGACCATTGATTGAAAGAATTTTATCGCCGGTTTTAAATCCAAGCTGTTCCCCCAGGTCAAATGCGATGATCCCATGTTCATTAAGTTTATCTTTAGGTAGATAAGCTTCTCCATTCACAAGTGCTAGACCTATAAATATAATGATCCCTGTGATCACATTTACGATGATACCTCCCATCATGACTATGAGTCTTTGCCAGGCAGGCTTAGCTCTAAATTCATAAGGTTCCGGCTCAGCATTCAGGGTCTTTGTATCCAAGGATTCATCAATCATCCCTGTGATCTTAACAAAACCACCTAATGGAATTGCCCCTATTGAATATTCTGTTTCACCAATTTGCTTTCCCCATATTTTAGGAGGAAACCCAATTGAAAATTTTTCCACTCGCATGCCAAATGATTTGGCAGCAACCATGTGCCCCCATTCGTGCACCCCTACTAAAATCGACAGCCCAAGAAGCAGCTGTCCTACCATTATTAAAGTCTCCATTATCTAATTAATTCAAGCGCTTTGGCTCTAGTTTCCTTATCTGTTTGTATAAAATCTTCTAATTCAGGGTTGCGAATATAGCTTACCTTTTGCAGGCAACTTTCAATCACATCTGAAATCTCAAGAAAGCTCACCTTGTCTTCCAAGAATCCTTGAACAGCAATTTCATTTGCTGCGTTCAAAATACATGGCTGATTGCCTCCCTCCTTTGCAACTTCAAAAGCTAGGCCAAGGTTACGAAAAGTTACCATATCCGGTTTTTCAAATGTTAATTCTGGATATTCTGTAAAGTCAAATCGTGGGAAATCAGCTTTGAGACGAGAAGGGTAGGTCATGGCAAATTGGATAGGTACCCGCATATCCGGCAATCCCATCTGAGCTTTCATGGATCCATCTTCGAACTGTACCATGGAATGAATAATAGATTGTGGGTGTACAACAACTTCTACCTGATCTAAAGAGACACCAAAAAGCCATTTAGCTTCAATAACCTCCAGTCCTTTATTCATCATGGTGGCTGAATCAATGGTGATTTTGGCACCCATATCCCAATTTGGGTGTTTAAGCGCCTGTTCTTTTGTGACAGAAGCCAATAAGTCTCTATTTTTTCCCCTGAAAGGTCCTCCAGAGGCGGTAAGAATTAGTTTTTCAATTGGATTATGGAATTCACCTACGATACACTGAAATATGGCAGAATGCTCTGAGTCAACAGGTAGAATATTTACTCCTTTTTCCTGAGCCAAATTAGTGATTAGTTCACCTGCTACCACAAGCGTTTCTTTATTGGCCAGCGCAATTGTTTTCCCGGCATTGATTGCTCTTATAGTGGGCAGTAACCCTGCATAACCAACTAAAGCTGTCAAAACCATGTCTATGGCTTCCATCTCCACAACAGATGAAAGTGCATTCTCACCAGCGTATACTTTTATTTCATGTGAGTCTAGTGCATGAAAAACCTGTTGATAGAGATCTTCATTTACAATAACTACGGCATTTGGTTTGAACTCAAGTGCCTGTGTAATTAATAACTGTGCGTTGTTTTGAGCTGTTAAAACCTCGACTTCAAAGTCTTCAGGATGTCTTTTGATAACATCTAATGCCTGTGTCCCAATAGATCCTGTGGAGCCAAGAATGGCAATATTTCGTTTCTTCATTAAAAATAAAATGACATTCCAATACCGTGTTGCTGGAGACCCAAATTTAAAGTTGTTTCAACTGGTTCATTGCTCTTTTTGTTATAAATACCAATAGCAGCATTAATATTATTCTTAAAACCAGATGTTAATGGGATAGTCACTAACGCAATCGCTAAACCAGATCCAAGGACTACTCCATTTATCTCCCCACCTCCTATGACTTTTCCCAATTCCCAACCAACTAATCCGCCTCCAATGAAACCTAATGTAATCCCTACATCATAATTTGACTTTGCCTTTTGAGCATACTCTGATGCTTCTGGGTAATCATCAAGAATATCAATAATGCTTGTAAGCGACTTTTTTTCATCTAATCTGACTGCATCCTTTCCTTGCACTTCAAAATAGTATTTACCCTTTTGCTTGACCATTAGGATTTTATTCTGCGCAAAGCCCATTGTTGATAATAGAACTAAAACAAAAAAAAGAAAAGGTGATTTAGACTTCATTTGAAAGTGCCGCAAACATAATAGGCGGCAAAGATAGAAGTTTGCAATTTTTAACAATGCGATGGAATAATTTTGATCAAATTCAGTTTACTTTTCATAGCAATGAATATAAAAATCATGAATACAATTAAGACCGTTATATTGAGCCTGATCGCAGGTGCGGTAGGTGCCTTTATAGTCACTCAAAATTCCGACAATAATATTCAAGTAGATTCGATTCAACTTGTTGAGCATGAAGTTCCTGAGACGAACCAGTACATTAGTTCTGTTTCTTATTCATCGCTTATTCCAAATGAAAATTTTGTGGTCGCATCAGAAAAAAGCACTGGGAGTGTTGTGTTTATTCAGACGCTGAGTGAAGTTGAGTATCGGACCGGAGGATGGATGGATTGGTTTTTCGAGCCGCGATCTTCTCAAAGAGTAGGCAGTGGTTCAGGTGTTGTCTTCTCCAACGATGGATATATTGTCACCAACAATCATGTAATTATGGATGCTGACGAAATAACAGTGATCGCTGGCAAAAGAAGTTATAAAGCTGAATTAGTAGGTCGAGATCCAAGTTCCGATTTAGCTGTGATTAAAATTGATTCAGATGAACTACCTGCAATTGAAAAGGCAAATTCAGAAGAAGTAAAAGTTGGAGAATGGGTTTTAGCCGTAGGTAATCCTTTCAATCTTACTTCTACAGTAACTGCTGGAATTGTAAGCGCAAAAGGGCGGAATATTAACATCCTAAGGGATAAATTCCCAATTGAAAGCTTTATTCAAACTGATGCTGCAATCAATCCTGGAAATAGTGGTGGAGCTCTGGTGAATTCCAACGGCAAGCTCATTGGTATAAATACGGCAATACTTTCTCGAACGGGATCATATGCAGGGTATGGTTTCGCTATCCCGGTCAATATTGTAAATAAGGTATTCAATGATCTCGTGAAATACGGAGAAGTTCAGAAAGCTTTTACAGGAGCAGAATTTATTGATATCGATAGCGAAATAGCGTCTAGAATAAGCGTTCAAGATCTAGATGGTGTTTTGATAGCAGATATCAAAGATGGTAGTGCTTCTGATAAGGCAGGATTAAAGAAAAGAGATGTAATTAGAAAAGTCAACGGAAAGCAAATAATGAGCAAAGCTCATTTAGAAGAGCTAATTGCCAAAAGTTATCCAGGCGATGCATTTCAGATTGTTGCTGAACGGGACGGAAATATGATAAATAAAACACTCACGCTTACCAACAGAGAGGGGACAACCAGTATTATCACAAGAGATATTTATTACGCTGATGAATTAGAAGCTCGATTCGAACGGGTATCTAAAGTAGAACGTGACTTATTAGGAATTGAGAGTGGAGTAAAAGTGATCGATTTTAAGAACAATGGATTTTTTGCCAACCTTGGTATTCCTAAAGGTTTTATCATTACCCAAATCAACAATAAGTCCATTCAAAAACCCGAAGAACTTGCTCAAACGCTACAAAACATTAGAGGTAGATTTGATATTATCGGGATAAATGAAAGTGGAAGAAAAGTGTATTACCCATTTCGACGTTAGGCAGTACGCATTTTCAACTTTTTCTTAAGCTCATCAACGGAATAGCGAAATTTAGAATCTGTGTCCATCATGTCATTGACTGATTGAAGGGCATGGATTACTGTACTATGGTCTCTTCCTCCAAAATGATACCCTATTGATTTAAGTGAGTGATTAGTATAATCCTTCGAAAAATACATAGCTACCTGACGTGCTATTACGATTTCTTTTTTCCTTGTTTTAGCCTTCAAATCATCTTGGCCAACATGAAAATAATCAGATACGGTTTTTTGTATGTAATCAATACCTACCTCCGAATCGATCTCTTTGACAATGTTTTTGAGAACTTTTTTAGCGAGTTCCAGATCCACCTCAACTTGCATTAAGGATGCATGGGCGATTAGAGATACTACTACTCCTTCCAACTCCCTAATGTTGGTATCAACTGTATAAGCTATGTACTCAATTACTTGTTCAGGGATATGAATTCCGTCCTCCTGAATTTTTCTTTGAATAATTGCCATCCGTGTTTCGAATGCTGGTTGTTGCAAATCAGCAGTCAACCCCCACTTAAAACGTGACACTAATCTTTCCTGCAGTCCTTTTAAATCTTTAGGAGCACAATCACTTGTCATCACAATCTGCTTTCCAGCTTGGTGGAGATGATTGAAGATATGGAAAAATATTTCCTGTGTTTTTTCTTTATCCCTTAAGAACTGTACGTCATCTAAAACCAATATATCAACACCACGATAATAGGAGATAAAGCTCTGAACGTTATTATTCTTTAATGAATCAATAAATTGATTCGTAAATTTTTCCGATGCTACATAAATGATTTTCTTGGAAGGATCTTCACTTTTAATGTAATTACCAATCGCTTGTACAAGGTGAGTTTTACCAAGTCCAACTCCTCCATAAATCATTAATGGGTTGAATGAAGTAACTCCGGGCTTCTTGGCAACAGCATAGCCTGCAGATCTGCCTAACCTGTTACAATCGCCCTCAATAAAGTTATCAAAGGTGTTTGTGGGATTTAAATTATTTTCGCTCTTAAGATCATCGATAAATGCAGTATTTATACCCTTACTATTACTTCCGTTACGATCAGCTAGGTTATTGATTTTCAGCGTAGTGGGTGTATTTTTCGCCGTTTTTTCATTTTCTACGACAACAGAATATTCCAATCTTGCCCCCTCACCCATTTCTTTCGCAATTGCTTCTTTCAAGATGTGAACATAATGTTCTTCTAACCATTCATAAAAAAACTGACTGGGTACTTGAATTGTCAGAACGTTACCCTCTGATTTTAAGGGGCTTATTGGCTCGAACCATGTAGAGAAACTTTGATTAGGAATGCGCTCTTTTATGAACTCAAGGCAGTTTTTCCATACTATTTCATGCATTCTCGATTAGAGTTAATAGTGGTTTATATTGGCTTAGGTGATCCTTCGAATTTTCGAAAGGGCATCAAATATGTCTCAAATTTTTTTCTAAAAAAAATGGATTTTATCCTTGATTTTTTCAAATAGTTTCCTATGTTCCTCCAGGGGCATTTTTAAATGAAAATTCTTTGAAAAATACAATTTTTCTTAACATGCCATTTCTGGTCTAATTTCGTGAATCAATCCCTAAAAACACTCAAAATTTGAAAGAACTAAACCTGAATATTTTCCCCTCAGTTTCTAAAGAAAAGTGGAAACAACTTGCTGAAAAGCAACTAAAAGGTGCTGATCCTAGTGCCAAATTGACTTGGTTGAATGCCGCAAAAATCGAGATTGAAGCATATTACGATAAGGAAGATACCGCCAACCTCAAGTACCTCCACGATTTTTTTTCACAAATTAATTCCCACAAATGGAAGTTGTACGAAGAGGTTCAAGTTCTAAATGCTAAACAAGCAAATGAAAAAATATTAAAAGCCCTAATGGGCGGGTGTGATGGAATTATCTTAAAAGTTGAGGATGATCAAATACTGGGACCTGCACTGGAAGGTGTTGATCGAACCATTTGTGACATTTCCCTAATCTCCTCAAAAGAAGTAGACTCTGTCGGTTTAAATGGGTTTAAAAACACGGTGAATGGAAATTGTTTGTATTTAGGTCAAAAAGATGATCCTATAGATCAACTTGTTAGTTCAGTATCAAAAATCTCAAACCATTCTTATCTGTATCGATATGCCTTCAAGGATTTCTTTCTCGAAATAGCCTCTATTAGAGCATTGAGATTTCTATTGGGTACCAAGGGGCTATCAAACATTCATATCCACACCCAAATACCAATTCATGAATCTACAGAACATCAATGGTTTTTAAACACAAGTTCTGCCATTGCCAGTATTCTTGGTGGCAGCCATTCTATTGACTTACCAACCGCCATGGGAGATAGCAGAATAAGTCGTAATGTGGGTAATCTGATTCGGGAGGAGAGTGGGATAAATGAGTATTCTGATCAGTGCGGAGGCTCCTTCTATATTGAAGCCCTGACAGATAAAATAGTTAATGAAGTTAACACTAAGCTGAAATAATGAAAGATAGAAAATATTTACAAGAGGGATTTTCAGCTGGGACACCCCCGTTTCTTAGGGGGCCATATGCCACTATGTATACCTCCAGACCATGGACAATCCGCCAATATGCAGGATTTAGCACAGCAGAAGAATCGAATGCATTTTATAGAAGAAATCTAGCAGCGGGTCAAAAGGGGCTTTCAGTAGCCTTTGATTTAGCCACACATAGAGGATACGATAGTGACAACCCACGAGTAAAAGGAGATGTTGGTAAGGCAGGGGTAGCCATAGATTCAGTTGAGGACATGAAAGTCCTTTTTGATCAAATACCATTGGATCAAATGTCTGTCTCAATGACGATGAATGGAGCAGTTATTCCAATCATGGCGTTTTATATAGTCGCTGCAGAGGAACAAGGGGTATCACCAGCACAACTGACAGGCACTATTCAGAATGATATTTTGAAAGAATTCATGGTGAGAAATACCTACATTTATCCGCCTGCACAATCGATGAGGATAATTGCGGATATCTTCAAATACACTTCTGAAAAGATGCCAAAATTTAACTCCATCAGTATCAGCGGATATCATATGCATGAAGCCGGCGCAACAGCTGAGCTTGAAATGGCATTTACATTAGCTGATGGGCTTGAGTATGTGCGAACAGGAATTAAAGCGGGAATCAATATTGATTCTTTCGCACCTCGCCTATCTTTTTTCTGGGGAATTGGCATGAATTTTTTCACGGAAATTGCCAAGATGCGGGCTGCAAGGGTTTTATGGGCAAGAATCATCAAAGAATTTGATCCAAAGAATGAAAAATCCATGGCCTTGAGGACACACAGCCAGACCTCTGGCTATAGTCTGACCGCCCAGGACCCATTCAATAATGTTGCTCGCACAACTATAGAAGCCATGGCCGCTGTACTTGGTCATACACAATCATTACACACTAATGCGCTCGATGAGGCCATTGCTCTTCCAACAGATTATTCTGCAAAAATTGCCAGAAACACCCAAATTTATCTTCAGCAAGAAACAAACATTACCAAAGTCGTTGACCCACTGGGTGGCTCGCATCATGTAGAAAAACTCACCCACGAATTGATTGAGAAAAGCTGGAATATTATTCAAGAAGTAGAAGAAATGGGAGGCATGTCTATGGCGATTGAGGCCGGTTATCCAAAAATGAAAATTGAAGAGGCTGCTGCACAAAAGCAAGCACGAATTGATTCTGGTCAGGAAGCAATAATTGGTGTAAATAAATTTATAACAGATGAAAAAACAGAGATTGAATTGTTGGAAGTAGACAACAATCAGGTAAGAAAAAAACAAATAGAAGGGATTAGGGGAATCAAGTCCTCGCGTAATGAAGAAAAAGTTCAACAATCATTAAGAAAAATTGAAGAAGGTGCCAAATCCAATGAAAACTTGCTTGAGTTAGCAATTGAAGCTGCACGTAATAGGGCGACTCTTGGGGAGATATCTGCAGCAATGGAGAAAGTTTTTGGTAGATTTCAGGCGACAAACCGAACAATATCAGGCGTGTATTCATCAGCTATTAAGAATAACGAAGAATTTAAGAGAGCCCTTGCGCTTTCGGATAAATTTGAGGAATACGATGGTAGGCGTCCGCGCATCATGATAGCAAAAATGGGGCAAGATGGTCATGATAGAGGTGCAAAAGTGATTGCCACATCATTCGCTGACCTTGGCTTTGACGTGGATATAGGACCTCTGTTCCAAACACCAGAGGAGGTAGCTAAACAAGCTATTGAAAACGACGTGCATCTGGTAGGAGCGTCATCCCTTGCCGGAGGACACAAAACCTTGATACCTGAATTAATTCAGGAACTAAAAAATCAAGGCAGAAGTGATATTTTAGTTGTTGCTGGTGGAATAATCCCGGAAAATGATCATAAAGAACTCTATGAACAAGGAGTTGCAGATATATTCGGACCTGGTACAATTATATCCCAGGCGGCAATTAAAATTCTTAACAAGCTGATGAGCGAATAGTTGCTCCATTTTAGATAACTTTAGTCATAAGAAAAATCCTATTGAAAATGAAATACTTGCAATCCGCCCTGATGGTAGTCCTGATGCTTTGCGTCACTTTTACGAATGCCCAATATCAAAAGTATATTGATAAGGCAGACGAAAAATATGAGTCTGGAGATTATTCATCGGCTCGAAAGCAGATAGTAAAGCTAAAAAAGAAAGCCACTAAAAGTCTGGGATACAATAATCCTTACAATGCAATTGGCTTGGTTAAAGAAGCTAAAATCAATGTTGGCTTAGGTGAACTAGTGAGTGTTATGCAGCCTCTTGAAGAGGCAGTAGCCATGAGTGAAGAAGTAAACGGTGCTACAAGTGCTGAGCATGGTTTTGTGCTGATGGAGGCAGCCGATGTACTAATATCATATGGAAATTTTCTACTGGCAGGTCAGTTTATTGATAAAGCAAATGAGGCTTTTGAAAGCTCTGGCTCACTTATCGAGGACATTTCTGCAAAACTAGATGTCCAGCGTGCCCAAGTACTATCAGGTAAGGGTTTTTACAGTCAGGCAATAGAACTCGTAGATAATCAGACGGATTACTACCTTCAAAGAGCGCTTGCAGAAGGGGACAAAAAAGAACAAATAAAACGAAAAGAAGAGTTTGCTGAGATGATGATTGTAAAAGCCAACTCCCTCCGACACATGGGTGACTATCAGTCGGCAGATTCTGCATTCATTACCAATTTACAGTGGGTGGATGATAATCTAAAGAAGAGTCATCTGCTTTGGTCAAAAAATGCATTTTTGAATGCGAAGTTGCTTGAAGAAAATGGACTTGCAATATCAGCGCAAGCGAAATTATATGAGGATGCCTACATATGGGCTGTAAGAAAGTATGATTTGTCACATAATACAGTCATGACAATGCAGGCTAATCTAATGAGGGCCTATTTTCAAAATGGTCAAAATTCAAGATTAAAAATTACCAAGGCAGATTTTAAGAAATCACTTAAAGAATTTGATAAAACAAGCATTTTCAACTTAGCTGAGGATAAAATGGACTTAACATTTGATTTAGTTAATCAAGACATCAGAAGACTTGAAAACCAAATCAATAAAATGCTTGCTAGTGAGGTTATTCCTGAATTTCATTCGGAGAGAGTAGAGCTTTTGGAGCTGGCAAAAAAGGTATCTCTATATGCTGGTAATACCAGCAACACCGAAAGTTATGATAGTGAAATTCTCAGAATCAAAGAATTTTTACTGGGTGATGATGCGCCTGAGTACCATTTAACGAAAGTAAAGCTTGCAAATTATTATGTAGACTTTACTGACAAATTTGCTGAAGCAAAAGCTATTTATGATGAAAGTTTTCATGGTAAAGTAGAGCCAGAAATTACGAAAGGGCATGTGGATTACCTGAATATCATGAACCATTTGGCCAAGTTTTATGAGGAGACTGATAACTACGAAAAAGCTTCGGAAATCCTGGATGAAGCTTTGCTGGCAGCCCGTGTAAAGTATGACAATCAGGATATTGAATATGGTAAAGAGCTAGACAAAATCGCTGGGTTACAGATAAATATTGGCGAATATGATAAAGCTACCACCAATCTTGAGTCTGCCATAGAGATAATGAAATCAACCAAGACAGATCTTGCTAAGAGTTACTTATCTGCTGCTTACATTACCAAAGCAAAACTTCTTACTATAAAAGGAGAATATGACGAAGCAGAAGAGCACATTTATGATTCTGAAGATCTCAGGAGCCAAGGGGCTCTAACAACAGATGTTGCAGGAATTTCTTTCAGGGATGATTTAGGTAGTCTATACACAAGTATTGGAAGGTACTCAGACGCCACACAGTTACTAACAAAATCGCTCAAAGAAAAATCGAAGCAATTCGGAGCTACTAGTCGACACTTGAATCAAACCCTAGTAGCAAATGCACGATTAAATCTCATCAAGGGTGATTATACTGAAGCTGAGCAAGAAGCACGAAGAGCTAATACCATTGCAATAAGTACTTTCGGTGAAAGTTCATCTAAAGTAGTTCCATCAATTCTTCAACTTGCAGATGTCTACACGACAATAGGTGATTATGACAAGGCAGAAAGTTTACTTAAAAATGCTATTAGAATTCAAAAAGAAAAGTTTGGACCTGAACATGTTGATGTGGGTAAATCAACATCAAAACTAGCTCTGGTTTATTTTTATCAAGATAAACCACTACCACAAATACAGACATTATTTCAGGAGGCAGAGGGCATTATCGGCAAAAAACTGGGGTCGAATAATCCAACCTATGCTGAAATCTTAAAAAACATGGCAATTGCGAATATTGCATCTGCAAATTACACCCTTGCAATTACCTACCTGAATCAGGCAGAAAGCATATGGAAAAAGAAGATTGGTAAAAGAAATAACATTAATGCCGCAACCGCACTTGTATTGAAAGGGGATATTTTCTATAAACAACGCAATTATACTGAGGCTGAAAATTATTATGAAGATGCCAGAAAACAATATCAGCGAGTTTTTAATGACACACATCCAGAATATGTAAAGGTTCAATCCAAATTAAGCAAGACATATTTCATGCAATCCAGATATAAAGATTCACAGGATGAAATGGAGGAAGTACTTGCTAACTATAAAAACTTCATTCAGGAATATTTTCCTGCCTTGAGTGAACGAGAAAAGGCAAAATTCTGGAATACGATTAAGGGAGACTATGAATTTTATAACACCCTTGTGGTGAGTAGAAACAGAAGCGCAAAGTATATCGGAGAACTTTATAATAATGCGCTCTTAACTAAAGCACTTCTTCTCAACTCATCAATTAAGGTTCGTCAAAGAATCATGGGCAGCAATGATGAAGAGTTAATAGGCATGTATACCAAATGGGTGGAAGACAAGGAATTACTTACAGCTGCCCTGTCTATGAGTACTCAGGACCTTACTGAAAATGGAATAGACCCTGCTGCACTAGCAAACAATGTCGAGCTATTAGAAAAAAATATCAGCTTAAAATCTGAATTATTCTCACAAAGTGCTGATAGCAAACAAATTCTATGGGAAGATGTGAAAAATTCACTTGGTGAAAATGAGGTGGCAATTGAGATGGTAAGGTTCAGAGTATTTGATCATGTCTTCACAGACTCTGTGATGTATGCATTGCTTTATGTGAAAGGAGACAAACGATCTGAACCTAAAATGATTCTCTTAGCTAATGGTGGAGATTTGGAAAACAGGTACTTAAAAAGATACAGGAACAGTATCAAGTTTAAAATCGAGGATAAATACTCCTATGACCAGTATTGGAAACCGATTGAGCAAGAAATAGGTGCTGTCTCTACCATATATTTATCCCCCGATGGAGTTTATAATCAAATAAATCTAGAGGCAATTCCTACTCCTGATGGACGATATGTTCTTGATAATTCGAACATTCTACTCATAAGTAATACGAAGGACTTATTCCTTAATAAGATCAAAACCAAAGTTGTTGCTGAAGAACAGTATGCCATGATGTTTGGTAATCCAGAATTTTATATCCAAACTCAGCCAGGAAAGCCACTTGCAAGTTCAGGACTTACAAGATCCACCGCTGAAGTAGTCTCCCCATTACCCGGAACCAAAAGAGAAATTGACGAGTTGAACGACCTGCTTGACCGGAAAGGATGGAATACAGATAAATACACAGAAAATGATGCAAGTGAATCCACTATCAAGCAGGTGACAAATCCAAGGGTTTTTCATGTTGCAACACACGGTTTTTTCAAAGAAGCACCCAAAGCAAGTAATCTTGATCAAGAATACAACGAGACAGCAGCTTATGACAACCCGCTTCTAAAGACTGGGTTGCTTTTAGCTGGTGCCGGTGACATCCTTAACCAAACGCAATTCAATTACAACGTAGATAATGGTATTTTGACAGCTTATGAGGCCATGAATCTAAACCTTGATCAAACAGATCTTGTCGTGCTATCTGCATGTGAAACAGGGCTGGGTGAAGTTCAGGCTGGTGAAGGTGTTTACGGATTACAGCGAGCCTTCCTTGTTGCTGGAGCACGCACCATTGTAATGTCACTCTTTAAAGTAAGTGATGAGGCCACTCAGCAATTGATGGTGAAGTTCTACCGAAAATGGATTGAAACCGGAAATAAAAGACAGGCCTTTATAGATGCTAAAAAAGAGATTAGAAACGAATATAGAGATCCTATCTACTGGGGACCATTCGTAATGATTGGATTGGATTAATATTTAAAATAAATTGGAAAAAAGGGATGGCAATGGCATCCCTTTTTTTGTTTCTGCTTAATTTCTTAATTAGTGTTAAGAGCCTGAACGCCGAGTCAAATGATTCGTTAGTGCATCAAAAAACTATGATACATAGCTCATTATTTTGGCAAGATCATTTCAGAAAAAACCTAACAGCTAATCGGGTAGATTGGAAAATTCGACCAAAAATTTCCCACATCGAAAAAAAAGAAATCATTTACTCGCTAAAAGCCTGGCAACTAGGAGAAACGAGTGATGGGTCTCACCTACTCAAGGTTGCAGAAAAATATGCAAAGAAAATCGATGACCCTGATTACCCGAATGCTGTTCGTCTATTCATAAAAGAAGAACAAGAACATGGAAGAAACCTAGGAAAATATATTGACCTAATTGATGAACAGAGGTGCAAAAGTGACTGGGGAGACACTCTTTTTCGAAGAATAAGATACTTCAATTCAAGTATGGAGCTGTGGACAGTTGCAGTTATAATCGTAGAAAGTGCAGCGCAAATATTCTATTTAGCGCTAAAGGATTCCACTAAATGCAAACTTCTAAAATCAATTTGTCAGGATATACTTATTGATGAGGCACATCACATTAAATTCCAGAACGAACGTTTGTATCAGATTTTTGAAAAAAAGAGTTTCTATAACAAAGCCTTTAGCATTGGCTGGTATGGTATTTTATTCTTTGGCACCATTCATGCAATATGGTTTGGTCATAAAAAAGCCTTTAAGGCTGGCGGCATCAATAAAAAAGAATTTATGAGGCTTATGTATTACAAATTTTTCAAGAGCATGAAATATTGCCATTCACAATTTTCATTAACATCTCCAAAATTTGCTCATGCTTAAATGAACTAATACATTTCCTAAAAACAAAAAACCCTGATCCACACGAATCAGGGTTTTGAAAATTGTTTCTATTTGGAAATATTATTCCTCGCTGTAAACTTTAATTCCATTTCGCTCGATAATATCTTTTTTGATGATTTTAAAATCATCAACCTCAGGATTCATTTTGATAGCTTCTTCAATAGCAGTCAAGGCATCAACAATAAGGCCATTCTCTTCATAGAATGAAGCGTAGATAACCTTGTTTAGCGGGCTGCTTTCATCAACTTCAGCTTTCAGGCTGTTAAGTCCTTCTGAATATTGCTCAGGATTTTCAGGACGCTTGATAGCAATGTCACCTGAAGAAACATCCATGTTTTCCTTAGCTTTTACATTGATGATCCACAGACCTTCTTCATTTTTCATCTGATCCTGTGTGAAATCAAGTGTCACTGCATTTCCAGCAACCTCTTCTTTCATGATCTCTTCATCAAAGATATTTTTCACGGTAACAATGAAGGTGTTTTCTTCCATGCCCTCCGGAGTGTCCCAGTTAAGAATTGCTTTATCCCCAAGAACACTTGCGTCTTCAGCAGGAATAAGTACCTGAATTTGCTCATCACCAGCCAAAGCTCTTGATACAGCTCCTGTAGCATTTAATCTGGCTCTGTAGTTAGGCTGTTCTTTTTCATTCATCTTATTCGCTAAAAACTTAGCATATCTACTAGATACGCTCGCGGCTTTGGTATTTACCATTTTAGCAAGATCTGAAACTTTTTTAGTACCCGGAGTTCTTACCTCTAGCGTCTTACCTGATTTGTGCATCAAACCGATGTAAGCACCTTGTGAAGCGATTAATTCATCACCGTCACTTAAAGTAGCTCCAGTTTTTAGTGCAACAGCGGATGTTGCACCTTGTTTTTTAACTTGATTTTGACCCTTGTTGGCCAAAACTCTAAATGTGTATCCTTGTCCGTAAGCTACTCCAGCTACGAAAACAAGCATAATGGTCATTGCGATAGAAACAAACTTTCTCATAATAGTTCCAATAATAATTTGGCGTTTTCTAAAAATTTATAATCGTGATACTTTAAATAATTCTTTTCTTCCTTCTTTCGATAGTGAATTTTTCACTACTCCATAAAATACTTCCAGGCCATCACCTGAAAGGGCTACTGCGAACAGTAAATATGTTAGATCCAATTTCATGCTAAAGATATCCATGAAATAAACCATAAGATAAATTAAGCCTACAAATTCTATAACCTGAATGACTTTGGTGATACCATCGTACCATTTAGGTAATTTTTTATAAATCCATGAGAATACCATGATATTTAAAAATAATCCGATAAAGCCTACCAAAATCTTCTGCCAATCTTTTAGATAAAATATGTAATTCTCATTCATGATCATAGAAACGATGTTCGCATGAATAACTCCTCCATACATATCTGGAAAAGCTCTTCCGATATAGGTTTCATTTAAAGGCGTAAAAAACTTATCTTCAAAATTTTCTCTATCCCCAAGATATTCTCCTAAAAAACAGAAAATCACCACTTTACCTTCAATTATATCTGGTGTGTAGTTACTCCCAAAAACATCTCCGACATCAAGCGCATAATACTTATTACCAAATTTGGTCGCACCATAATCAAGCACGTTACCTCGGTAATTTATAACCTCCACTTCATTACCTCTATCAACAAATTGTTGTGTCTTTTCAGGAACAACATAAGAGGATAACTTAACTGCGAAAGCCTGATGCGTTACTGAATCCGAAGTTGTCAGTGTTGGATTAAACTCCCTACACATTTTCAAATCGGCTTGTTCTCCCGCGTCTGTTAACAGATTAGCGAAAGCAGGCTCAGCATTGAATGTGAACCATGGCCAGGACATATGAACAGAATCAAGTTCTTCCGTATCTGGATTGTACAGCACTTTAGTTACCATTACCAGATTTTCTACCCTGCTTAATGCATCCATGAGCATCATATCACCCAATGTATCTTCTTTTGGAAAATCAAAGAACGAATCCACACCAATCACAGCAGGATTATGTTGACTGATAGAATCAATCATCATGGCAATTCCTGCCCGAGACTCCAATCCCATATTTATCAATATGACATTTTCGTCAGCTATGGGATCATCCAGCAATTGCGAGAAATAGATGTCCGTAAACTCCATGTCCGCAAACGCATCTCCAATTGGATCAAACATGTCAAAGACCTTGAAGGCTGATACTGATCCTATAAAGACCATTAAGCCTATAATAAAAATTGTTCCCAGGATTACATCCCGCCAGAATCTTCTAAACATTGTCTATTCGTTGGTGAGTTAGTCAGTTACGATTATATATGCAATTAAAACATTTATCACTAACGATCACAATTGCTCTATTAGAAGAGTTCAATTTTTTCTTCAAATTACGCAATAAAAACTTTAATAATCGTCCTATGGATTCAACTTTTCGGCGAACACCTAAAATTCATCTACAAGACTTAATAGATGGCCTACTGAGCGGAAATAGGGTTTTTCTTAGCCAATCCATAACTCTTGTCGAAAGTAAAAGAAGCGACGATAAAGCCCTGAGTGCAGAACTAATTGACAAAATCATTCAAAGATCGGGTAAAAGCTTACGAATCGGCATCACAGGAGTACCTGGTGTTGGGAAGAGTACATTTATAGAAGTATTCGGTAAAATGCTCACAGCTAAAGGAAAAAAAGTTGCCGTTTTATCCATAGATCCAAGCAGTAATCGCACTAAAGGGAGCATACTGGGTGATAAAACACGAATGGATGAATTATCCAGAGATCCCAACGCATACATCAGACCCTCAGCATCTGGATCCAGTCTTGGTGGTGTTGCTTCAAGTACACGTGAAGCGATCCTTTTGTGTGAGGCTGCAGGCTATGATGTCATTCTTATCGAGACCGTTGGCGTTGGACAAAGTGAAACTGTAGTTAAAGACATGGTAGACTACTTTCTGCTTCTCATGCTTGCAGGTGGTGGAGATGAACTTCAAGGCATAAAACGTGGCATCATGGAAATGGCAGACCACATCCTAATCAATAAAGCTGATAAGGATAATACCAAAGCTGCTAAAAGAGCTCGAGAAGACTATAAAAACGCTGTACACCTCTTCCCGCCTAATGACGCTAACTGGGTTGTACCAGTTGGATTATGTTCGGCCCTCGAAAAAAAAGGTATTGATGAAGCTTGGAAAGAGATCGAAAAATATGTGGCTCATTCAAAATCTAATGAGTGGTTTTACGAAAACCGAAAAAATCAAGGGATAAAATGGTTTCATGAGCGAATTAGTGCGCGATTGCAGAGTAGCTTTTATTCGAAACCAGAAATTAAACAGGAAATTAAAAAAAGGGAGGAGCTAATCTCCTCCCAAAAAATATCTGTTCGTAAAGCTGTGGATGAGCTATTTAGTTGAATTGATATTTGATACCAATCCTGTAATTTCTTTCTACCGAGTTGAATCCATATATCGCTTGATAGTCTTCATCTAATAAATTATTGATGCCCGCTGAAAAAGTGAAATTCTGATATTGGAACGAGGTAATCAGGTCCAACAAATCGAAAGCTTTCAACTCAGCTTCATCCACGGCAAAAGTGGTGTTATTAAAATATTGTTGTCTTCGCTCTCCGGTGTGTATGTAGTTCAGTGAAATGTTTAAACCATCCAGTGGCTGATATCCTAACGAAGCACCGTATTTATGTGATGGGATTCGGTAAAGTCTTGAGTCATCCAATCTTCTCAGGAATGTATAATTTGCTGAAAGGCTAATCTTTTCTGAAAGGTCAAATGCACCATTAAACTCAATACCATCTGTTTCTATTATTTCTCCGGCATTGTCATATTGATCAGTGAAAATAATCAGGTTTTTGTCCTTACGATAGAAATAAACAGCTTCTACCTTAACTCTTCCTTGTAAAAGGGTAAAACCTCCTTCAGCTGATTTAGACTCTTCAGGTTCTAGTGCTGTATTGGCTCCAAATGGTCCAAATAATTGAAACAATGAGGGTGCGATGAATGAGGTGGAATATGATGCGAATACTTTAATAGTTGATTCTCCACTATTTATCGAATAAGAAGGATTTACATTCCAGACAAAGTTGTTACCATACTCACTATGATTATTTAGCCTTGCTCCTACTTGAAAATTGAAGCTTGATTGATCGAAAATCAGGGAAGCATAAGGGTCAATCATGGTGAAGTTCGTCTCATCGATACTTGGCTGACTATAAGCCAATTTTTGATAATTTATTCCACCAATCAACTTAAAATTTTCATTTAAATTTTGATCAATCACTAGATCAAATTGTGTATTTGTTGCATCATATTCATCAACAAATCGTGCATTTGGATCAAAGAAGTCTGGAGAATTGAATAGGCGATCCAAATTTGTGATAAAAAAATCTCCTCTCAGATTTCCTCCCTGCCATTCAAGTTTGGGTGACAACCCCATTCTTATTTGTTGATATTCTGTAAAGTTGTCACCATCAGTGAATGCTCCCTGATCATAATCAGCCCTAAAATCATCCAACGCTCCTGTGAAAACGATATCAAATCGATCAGTGAATTCATAACCCACCTTCCCTAAAAAATTAAACCCTTTAAATCCATCATCGTCAAAGTTTTCAGCCCCGGATTCGTCTCTAGCTGCTGAAAAACCATCAGACTTTCGGTAGCCTACATTGATTACAATGCTCAACTCCTCCGATTTTTTTGAAATACTTAGATTAGGATTTACGGTATTAAAGCTACCGTAATCGAGACTCACAGTTCCAATTACACCTTTTTCTTTAGCTTTTTTGAGAGTGATATTTATTACTCCGGCCGTAGCTCCTGTTCCGTAAAGCGTGCTTAATCCTCCTTTTAATATCTCGATGGATTCTACTTGATCCAGATCCAGTAATCTTAAATCATAGGTTTGGTCAATTCCTGAAGGATCATTAAATGGAACACCGTCGATCAGTACAAGTGTACGCTTGCTGGATGCCCCACGAACAAAGTATCCAATGTTTGTTCCAAGTGGCCCAAAGTTTCCGTCCATTTGAACTCCCGGAACTTCATTAAGGATATCCGCCACTGTACGGCTACCACTGGATTCAATATCCTTTTGTGTGATTTTAAAAATAGATTTCCCTGATTTTTCAACAGGAATTGCAGATTTGGTGCCTGTAACCACCACTTCATCCAGCTGGACGGTTTTGAGGGTGTCCTGCGCCTTGACAGTCCATCCCGTGCATATACATGCAATGATTAATTGTAGTTTTCTCATAGATAATTGGTACTATGAGCCTCGTAGAAAGAATGGAGCTAACCCCTTCCTCTGCTTTCACCCGAAGCTTAGAATTATATTTATTGACTGGCAGGTCTCCTGGCTTGTCTGGTTTTAGCTTCCTTCCCATCTCTTAGATAGTGGATTTATAAAGGCTAAAACATTCTGCAGACTTACAGTTGCGGGGACAGCTCTCGATTTCCAGCAGTGCCGGTCACGAGATTCCCATTTTAATTCTCCTCCACTGTTGTGGAATCGAAACCAAATCGAGGGTAAAGCTAAACAACTTTGATATACCGATGAGCTACTTTTGAACTATGTATAGACTTATCTTCATGATATTCATTCTCCTCTGGTCGTGTTCAGGTCCAACAAAAGAAAAAATACCTGTTTCTAAATCAGAAAGCGTACAGTATGCAAAGGGTTTTCATTTTGAAATTGAGGGAGATAATAGATACCTCGTGGTTGATGAGCCCTGGCCCAATGCTAGTAGTCCGATAAGGTATTTAATAGGAGAAAAACCTAATAAAATCGTCTGTACATCTACCTCCCACCTCCCCTTTTTTGAATTACTCGATTCTGAGGAATCCGTCATCGGCTTTCCAAATTTAAAGTACATAAGCTCTGAAATTTTTATAGAAAGAGCCAATGAAGGGCTTCTTACTGATCTTGGTCCCGATGGTAGTATGAATATGGAATTACTATTAGGAATCAATCCGGATGCAGTCATTGCATTTGATATGGGTGGAGAATCTAAGACCCTTGATAAAATCAAAGAATCAGGTATTCCGGTTTACTACAATTCCGATTTTTTGGAGCAGTCTCCTCTAGGCAGAGCTGAGTGGATTAAGTTTTTCGGAGCATTACTAGGAAAAGAGCAGCAAGCAGATTCCATATTTAACCAGATCGCATCCGAATATAATCGATTGAAAAAATTGGCAAGCACTGTAGAAACAAAGCCAAGTATTCTGAGCGGAGTGGTTTATGGAGACACATGGTTTCTCCCGGGTGGAGATAATTGGGCAGCAACATTTTTCGAGAACGCCGGAGGTGAGTATTTGTGGGATGCAGATACCACAACAGGTTGGCTGGAGCTAAGTTTTGAATCTGTCTACGAAAAAGGAAATAAAGCGCAATTTTGGATCGGAACCTCAACCTTAAATAGCATGGAACAAATGAGCGGACAAGATGAAAGATATGAGACTTTTCAAGCTTTCAAAAACGAAGAAGTTTATAACTATAACAAAAAAATTGGACCAAATGGAGGTTATGACTTTTTTGAATCAGGGTACTCAAGACCCGATCTGGTTTTGGCAGATTTGATAAAAATTCTACACCCTGAATTACTACCGGATTACGAATCAGTATATTTCCAGAACATAAAATGATTGAATCTAAAATTGACGAATCTAAAAAAAAGTGGCGTGTGGTTTTTCTTCTACTCACACTTATTTTACTCCTAAGCACTATTCTGAGCTTATCATTAGGTTCTGTCAAAATCCCATTCAGTTTCGTATTGCATCATATTTTTGGATCAACGGATAATGAAGTGTGGTCAAACATTATCCAAAATTTTCGAATCCCAAAAACATTGACATCTGTACTAGCAGGGAGTGCACTCGCAATTAGTGGCCTTCAGATGCAGACACTATTTCGCAACCCATTGGCTGGCCCATTTATTTTGGGAATAAGTTCAGGGGCGGGCTTGGGTGTCGCATTGGTAATATTTCTCGGTTTTTGGCTCGGGGGTTTTATAGAAATGACCGGTTTAGGACGAAGTTGGCTACTTGTAAGTGCTGCCGGATTAGGTTCATTTATTGTTTTATCAGTCGTGCTCATCGCCTCATTCCGAATCAGGTCCGGTGTTTCTCTTCTGATCATCGGCCTAATGTTTGGATCTGCTGTTGGTGCACTTGTTAGCATTCTCCAGTACTTCAGTCAGGCAGAAAATATTCAAGCGTACGTAATCTGGAGCTTTGGTAGCCTGGGAAGCCTTTCCTGGAATGAACTGCAGGTCATGGCTCCTGTAATTATACTATCTCTGCTATTTTCATTTCTGCTTTCTAAACCTTTGAATGCACTACTTCTGGGAGAATATTATGCGGAATCTTTAGGTGTAAACCTGAAAAGAGCCAGAATGCTCATTATAATAAATACAAGCCTATTGGCCGGTACAGTTACTGCTTTTTGCGGTCCAATCGCATTCATAGGGCTCGCAGTACCACATATTGCCAGAATGATTTTCAATACGGGTAACCACCTCTTTTTAACTCCATTGGTAATTCTAATAGGTAGTACTTTGTTAATCATTTTTGACTTGCTGGCGCAGCTACCAGGCATGGAGGAGACGCTACCGATAAATGCGGTAACCTCGCTTTTCGGTGCTCCCTTTGTAATCTGGTTGATCTTAAGAAAATCAAATCTTAACTATTCCTTCTGATGAAATTATTAGAAATAAATGGGGTAGATATTGGGTATGAGCCAGAAAAAATTCTTGTCAAAAACATTAACCTATCGATAGCCCCTGGGCAACTAATTGGTCTAGTGGGACAAAACGGAGTAGGTAAATCCACATTTATCCGCACAATATGTGGACTTCAACCCAGACTTAAAGGCGAAATCTTGCTTGGTGGCAAAGAAATTAATGCTCAAAATTCTAAATCGATTGCCACTCAAATAAGTGTCGTTCTTACTGGCCGACCAGAATCATTAAACCTATCAGTGGTTGAACTCATAGCATTAGGCAGACACCCTTACCTGGGTTGGTTAGGCACTTTGAAAAAACAGGATCGGGAAAAAATAGAAGAGGCCATCACCCAAATGGAGATAAACTATCTCGCAAAAAAACGACTTTTCGAACTTAGTGATGGACAACTACAGAAGGTCATGATTGCACGAGCTCTTGCTCAGGACACTAACCTCATCATACTCGATGAACCCACCTCACACCTTGATTTAAGGAATAAAATTGAGGTGCTAGAGCTTTTAAAAAAAATCAGTACTGCTGGAAAAAGCATTCTAATTTCTACGCACGAAATACAGCTTTCTGCTAAAACTTGTGACACTTTTTGGTGTATGGATTTTGCAAAAGATATGCTCTTAGGAAATCCTAAAGCACTTATTCAAAGTGGTGACTTACAAAAATACTTACACATCCCGAAGGAAGTATTGACATAAAAAAAGGGGCCCAGGGAGGGCCCCAATATTATGGATGGGATAATCGTAACCTAACCTAACCGAATAGAAACGTGCCTTTGCACGCTAACCCACCCATTTCACCTAATCACCATTTATAGGTACGTATTAAACAGAAATTAGATTAGTAAGGTTTGAATATTTTTTTGTCACCTGATTGACAAATGTGGCTTTACCGATACAAATCAATTAAAACCCCCTCATACTGTAGTTTTTACCACATAATTGATTTGCATTTTTTAACATATACTATGTCAATCCCTTGACAATCGGGGGTTGTTATTCGTATCTTGAAACCTACACAATTATACATCTCCGTATTATTGAACATCTAAACTCACTCAATGCAAAAAATTGTCATAATCGGAAATGGAGTAGCCGGGATTACGGCAGCAAGAAATATCCGAAAATTATCCAACGATCAGATCACTGTTATTTCTGGTGAAACCGATCATTTCTTTTCCAGAACAGCACTCATGTACATCTACATGGGCCATATGAAATATGAAAACACCAAGCCATATGAGGACTGGTTTTGGGGAGAAAATAATATCGATTTAAAAAGAGCGTGGGTTCAATCAATAGATTTTGACAAAAAAGAAATCAGATTTGACGGGTCTGAAACGATGGCTTATGACAAACTCATTCTGGCCACTGGTAGTCAATCCAATAAATTTGGATGGCCCGGTCAGGATCTAGACGGTGTTCAAGGCCTTTACTCCTATCAAGATCTAGAATTGATGGAGAAGAATACTCAAAATGTTGACCGGGCCGTGATTCTTGGAGGTGGATTAATTGGAGTGGAAATGGCTGAAATGCTTCACTCGAGGCACATTCCTGTTACCTATCTTATTCGTGAGGAGCATTTTTGGGGTAACATGCTTCCCAAGGAAGAAGCTACCCTAATAGATAATCATCTTGCCAAACATGGTATTGACCTGAGACAGGAAACAGAGTTGGAAGAAATTCTTGACGATGGGAATGGAAAAGTAAAAGGTATCAAAACCAAGTCCGGAGAAATAATAGACTGTCAGTTTGTTGGCCTCACTGTGGGTGTTCATCCAAACATAGATCTTATAAAGAAATCTAAGGTTGAGGTTGACCGTGGAATTTTAGTGGATGAGAATCTTCAAACAAACATTCCGGATGTATATGCTATTGGGGATTGTGCTCAATTGAAGAATGCTCCATCTCACAGAAGACCTATCGAAGCTGTATGGTACGTCGGAAGAATGATGGGTGAGGCCGTAGCACGGACAGTTACCGGACAACCAACCAAATACCAACCAGGAATCTGGTTTAATTCCGCCAAATTCTTCGATATAGAGTATCAGAATTACGGGGTTGTTTTACCAGAATGTCCGGAGGATTCCGCTTCATTTTATTGGGAATGTGATGACAAAGAAAAATGCATTAAGATCATCTATAAGAAAGAAACCCTGGAAGTTCGGGGGGTCAATCTTTTTGGAATCAGAAACAGACACGAGGTATGGGATAAGTGGCTAAGTGAGAAACGTCCATTGGATTACATCATATCAAACTTGCCTGAAGCCAATTTTGATCCGGAGTTTTATAAACATTGGGAAGGAGAGATTCAGAAAAAATTCAACGGAGAATTTCCTGATCAACAAGTAAGTGTTCGAAAAAAAGGATTTTTAGAAAAAATATTTGCGTAAAAATGAAAGCCATTAGATATACCGGACTTATTCTATTTCTATTTTCATTGGGTTTATTCCTCAGCAGTTTTTTCCTCTCAAGTTTTACACTTACTGAAAAATCTTTTGATTCAATAGTAAAAACTGAGCATCAGGAGAGTTTGAGGCCAGTATTCAAAGAAGTTTTCGATAAAACATATAGTGTTAGTATTCCATTTGTAAATGACATCAAAAGTGCTGTTGAGCAGGTAAATGTAAAAGCAAGAGCTGAACAGCGATGGAATGATGTGATTTACGATGATTATGTGGGTTCGCTCACTAGAGCCTCAGCAGAGGGGTTTGTGCCTGATAACAAACTGCTAACCTTCCTTTTAATCTACGTCATCGGAGCTGTTGGTGCGCTTATGTTTATTCTACCACAGGTTAGACTAAATGGCCCTCCGGGAATTAAGAACAATCACGTTTTTGATCATGCGCTCAATAGTCGAGGCTGGATGGGTATTTTGACTGGTGTGCTATTGATAGGATTTTACATTCTGCTTTATTTCTTTCCGGCATACATCACCAATTGGATCATAATTGTCGATCCACTCCAAAAGCTTATTAACCCCTCTGCTACCTCGAGTCAATGGTTTCTTTATGGGTTCCTCTATACGTTCACAGTATTGGTGATGGGAGTCCGAATGATCATTAAATACCGACACAATAAATACCAGGTTTTTCGTACATGCTCGGTCATGTTTTTTCAATTGGCGTTCGCTTTCTTAATACCTGAAATTTTGGTTCGCCTCAACCAACCCTATTTTGATTTTAAGAATATGTGGCCACTGGATTACGATTTCTTTGACGCATGGCATATCAATACCCTTACCTCCTCTGGAGGAGCAGGAATCTTCATGTTTGCCTGGGGGATTACCTTGTTTGTTATAGGAGTGCCAGTGTTTGTGTACTTTTTTGGTAAAAGGTGGTATTGCTCATGGGTATGTGGGTGTGGAGGATTAGCTGAGACTGCTGGTGATCCGTTCAGACAACTCTCGGATAAGTCACTTAAGGCCTGGCAGATAGAACGTTACCTGGTTCATGCAGTGCTGGTTTTTGCAGTTATTATGACCATAGGAGTCCTCTATTCCTTTATCACAGGCTCCAATACGATTATGGGAATTGATACCTATACCTATTTAAGAAAACCCTACGGTTTTGCCATCGGATCCATATTTTCAGGAGTTGTGGGTACCGGCTTTTACCCCTTAATGGGAAACAGAGTATGGTGCCGATTTGGCTGTCCGCTGGCCGCATACCTTGGGCTTGTGCAGCGATTTAAGTCTCGTTTTAGAATCACCACAAACGGGGGTCAATGTATTTCATGTGGTAACTGTTCCACGTATTGTGAAATGGGAATTGACGTGAGATGGTATGCACAAAGAGGACAAAATATTATTCGATCTTCATGTGTGGGATGTGGTGTTTGCTCCGCAGTTTGTCCGCGAGGCGTCCTTAACCTGGAAAATCGAGATGAAGAAGGTCGATTTAACCAACCAATTTTATTAGGAAACGATAGTATAGAAGTAAATAAATAGACGATGAAAAAATTATCTATTTTGCTTGTAGTGCTTTTTGGATGTGTTGGCGAGGACATTATAATGGATCAGGTAGAGCCTGAAGTTCGTGTGACTAATACCATATCAAATCTCGAGATCAATACCACATGGCAGTTTGAACCGATTTTTTTTGATAATGTAGGAAATGAAACAACTCCTGATGAGGTAGTATGGTCTACTTCAGATGCTTCAGTAGCCATTATTAATCAAGATGGGCTTGCAACAGGTCTGGATTATGGAGAAGTGACTTTCACTGTAGCTGCGACAATTAATAACATCCCTGTTATTGCAACTATTGATTCAGATGTATCAGATGATCCCACCTCAGGCTCTCTGGAAATACGATCAGGGAAGATAATGACTACCAGTAGCTACGACCTTCAGGGTAATTTCGATATTTCCCAAGATGGTGAAAACCTATTAATTGAGTTTGAAGCAAATTATATAGCAGATCAGGGACTACCAGGCCTTTACGTTTACCTCACAAACAATCCCAATTCACCTGCAGGAGGATATGAAATTGGAGCAGTTACTGTATTTAACGGTGCACACTCTTACCTAATTCCCAATGTCGACCTGTTTGATTATGAATACATATTCTATTACTGTAAACCTTTTAAAGTCAAAGTTGGCCATGGAGACATTGAGTAAACTTCAAAAATCAATTCTATTAATTCTGCTAATGACCCCTGTCTACGTGAGCGCAGGAGGTGGTTGGACCAAATCAAAAGGAGCTGCTTATTACAAAGTCTCCCAGTGGTGGGTAGAGGCCGCTAAACACTACACAAGTAATGGTAGCATTGATCCAAATGCAACTACAGGCATATTCAATTCTTCTTTTTATGGAGAGTATGGAATTACAGACAGGGTTACTGCGATCGCCTATTTTCCTTTTTTTAGCAGAACATACAGAAATGAACAAGTTTCAGGAACAACCGGTATGGTAACTTCTCCGGGCGAGGCTGTTAACTCAATTGGAGACACAGATATAGCCCTTAAATACGGAATAAGTAAGCCAGGAAGTAAATTTGCTTTCGCTGGAACTTTGCTTTTCGGTCTGCCTCTTGGTAAAAATGATGGTGGAAGTGATGGTTCGCTCCAAACAGGCGATGGAGAATTCAACCAAATGTTAAGATTTGATTTGAGTCGTTCATTTTCTATCGGTAAAATAAATGCCTATGGAAACATCTATGCTGGTTTCAATAATCGAACAAAAAACTTTTCTGATGAATTCAGAACTGGAGGTGAAGTAGGTGCTTCTTTTCTAAAAAATAAACTCTGGACAATCTTACGTGTAGATGCCGTAGAATCTCTTCAAAACGGACTGACCTCAGCCGAAGGAAGTAGTGGAACGACCATTTTTGCCAACAACACAGAGTTTGTTTCTTACACTTATGAAGTTGCTTATTACGCCACGGAAAAATTGGGAGTTTCTGCTTCATACAGCGGAGCGTTTAGCGCACGATTAATTTTAGCAGCCCCGTCATATTCAGTGGGAGTCTTTCTGGATTTGAAATAGTCCAGTTCGTGTTATCTTAATCGTCATAAATGAAAAAATGGGACAGAAAGGAGATAAACACACAAATGAAGCTGCACTTTCAGCCGAATTACTAGTTGAAAAGTTAGCATCTATTAAAGGGATTACCTCTAAGAAGATGTTCGGAGGACATGGGATCTTTCATGAAGGGAAAATGTTCGGAATGGTTGACTCTAAGGGGAACTGTTTATTTAAGGTAGACCCTGAATTGGAGAAAGAATATATCAATCAAGGTGCTGAAAAGCATGGAAAGATGCCTTATTATACCATTCCAGCTGATATCTTTAATTCGACTGACATAGTCGATTGGGCCAAAAAATCCATCTCTATCGTTTAGTAATAATTGTATAACATTACTTGTAAGGAATCATGTTATCTTGATTTTATATTAGAATAAAATTAAGAAGTGATGAAATATCTCTTTTCATTTGGCTTTGCTTTCCTTTTTTCATTTTGTAGCGGACCAGAAAAACATCCTCCATTAACTGAAGAGGTGGCTTATTTGCGTGATCCTTCATTGTCACCATTCTACCATGGTGTTGCCTCAGGTGACCCCTTGTATGATCGGGTAATTATCTGGACACGAGTAACTCCAAATGATTCACTACCTGACATTGATGTAGTTTGGGAAGTCTCATCAGATGAAAATTTTCAGGAAATTGTTAAAACCGGAACAACATCTACTGATCCAAGTAGAGACTATACAGTGAAAATTGATGTAACCGGGTTGGATGAAGGTGCATCCTATTTCTTTCGTTTTCATGCTTTAGGAAAAAGCTCTATGGTTGGTAAGACAAAAACTGCATCAAAAAATCCAAAAAAAATCAACTTAGGAGTTGTTAGCTGCAGCAACTACGAGTGGGGGTATTTCAATGCATATGGTGCCTTAGCTAGTGAAGAACTTGATGCTATCATTCACTTAGGTGATTATATTTATGAGTATGCACCCGGTGGATACGGAGATACAACGCTTGATCGTTCTCCAGTGCCTGCTAAAGAGATTATCACTTTACAAGACTACAGAACTCGATACTCTCAATATAGATTGGACAAAGACCTCATAGCAGCCCATGCCAACCATCCCTTCATCAATATCTGGGACGACCATGAAATCGCTAACAATTCATATAAAGATGGTGCTCAAAACCATCAGGCCGACGAAGGAAATTATGAAGATAGAAAAAATGTAGCTCGTCAGGTTTACTATGAATGGATTCCTATCCGAGAAGAGGATAAACACTACCGGAAGTTTCAATTTGGGGAATTAGTTGATTTAATTATGTTAGATGAACGGCTGGAAGGAAGAACATTTATCGCTGATAGTTTGGGAGATCCCTCCTTGTTAGATTCATCCAGGACGATGCTAGGAAAAGAACAAAGAGACTGGTTCATAGAAAATCTAAAAGTCTCTAAGGCCAAATGGAAAGTAATTGGCAATCAAGTGGTTTTTTCTTACTTAAACTATGCATGGCCTACTTTTCAAATAAACCTTGACTCATGGGATGGCTATCCAATAGAGCAGCAACTTATAGCTGATGCAATAAAAACTAAACCAATTGAAAATGTAATTTTCATCACAGGCGATACGCATACCGCCTGGGCTTTTGAATCAACGAATAAACCTTTTCTTGGCTACAATCAACAAACCGGCGAAGGTGCATTTGCAGTTGAGTTTGGAGCTACTTCGATCAATTCAGGAAATGCGAATGAAAGCTTTCCGGATAGTCTGGTTTTGTTGCATGAAGATCGTATTATTAACTCTGAGATTAATCCTCATCTAAAGTACGGAAACATGCGAGATCATGGCTACATGGTACTTAGTCTCGAAGAAGATGGCTCCACGGCAACCTGGAAGTTTATGCAAACTATAAAAGAACGGAACCTAGAAATTAAAGACGTGAAGACCATCTATGTCAAAAGTGGAAAAGTAAAGTTGATGAACGATTAATGGACATAATTTGTTTAAATGTACTTTGAGAGCTTCACTCCATCAGACTTCTTAAAAAGCATAGTTAAGGAATATTGGATCTATGAAAATGACGATCCTAAGCGAGTGCAGCAGAAAATTATCCCAGACGGATTCAGTGAAATCATCATACATTATGGTGATCCGTATCGGATCAACCTCTCAGGACAATGGGAAGAGCAATCTTCAATTCTTTTCTCCAGTCAAATCAGCAAGTATTTCTTTCTGGAAAATACAGCTAGGTCTGGTATGCTGGGTATAAAACTGTACCCTTGGGCTTTTTTTGAATTGTTTCAACAAGATGTATCCAATTTCACTGATAAGGTAGAAGACATTCAAACACTATTAAGTGCCAAAGCAGATGGCCTCAAAATGATTTCGAACTCTGGTCATGAAGCCATTCACCATGCTGAAAATTGGCTTTCTAAGCATTTAAGTACAATTCAAATTCAAGAAAAAACCAGGAGCAGTGTTACTGCAATTTTTGAGAGTCACGGACTCATAGATATTGCAATTCTAGCTAAAGATATTAATCTGAGCACTCGTCAATTTGAAAGACACTTTAAAAAAGTAATAGGCCTTACTCCAAAATTCTACTGTCGTATTATTCGCTTCAATTACATATTTGAGGTTATCAAAGAACAAAGTAGTTCATGGATTCGAACAGCCCTACAATCCGGCTATTTTGATCAATCACACTTCATCAAAAATTTCAAAGAATTTACAGGAGAGGAGCCTTCAAAGTATGGATTTGATGAGGTCAATCTGGCAAACTTTTTTCTGAAAAAGTAATGTCGGGTTTTTACAATATTTAAAAATCCGGTCTATCTATCATTGTCAGAAAAATGATGAAAAAATCAATACTCATAGTCTTCGGACTTTTTTTTGCCCACTTCAGTTTTTCTCAAGCCATGGAGGATTTTAAATGGCTAGAAGGAAAATGGGAAAGACAAAATGTGCGACCAGGAACAACTGCATTTGAAGTTTGGGAGCGAACCAGCGATGGATATAGTGGTCTGGGTATATCCATGAGAGGTGCAGATACCACTTTTGTGGAATCACTAGCCCTAGTAGAAAAGGACGAGACCATTTACTATGTAGCCAATGTAAGTAGCAATGCTGAGCCAACATATTTCAAAGTAACAGAGATAAGTAAAACAGGATTCGAAAGTGAAAATCCTCAACATGATTTTCCTAAGAAAATTCAATATTTTTTGGAAGGAGAAAAGCTAACTGCTGTCATTTCTGCTGGTGAAAAAACCATGGGGTTTATTTTCAAAAAAATGAATTAGCTCGAATGTCTTCGTAAGTACATGATTGAACTGGCGAGTAGGATACCTTTGCCTTCAATTAATGAAGCACTTCGTTGGGTAAACCAGACATCCGAGTAATTATCCCTGCATTTAATGAGCAAAATGCAGTAGGTCTTGTAATAGATGAAATCCCAAAGGAGTGGGTTTCTGAAATCATCGTAGTGGATAATGGCTCTACGGATGATACGTTCGAGCAGGCTAAATCCAGGGGAGCCACTGTATTAAAAGAACCCAAAAGAGGCTATGGAAATGCATGCCTTAAAGGAATGAGTCACATAGCCTCGTCCACTACCAAGCCAGATATACTCGTTTTTCTTGATGGAGATCACTCTGATTATCCCGAGCAATTGGTTGACCTTATCAAACCAATCATCGACGACCATGCGGATCTAGTTATTGGCTCACGCGCCCTGGGACAAAAAGAGAGAGGAAGTATGACTCCACAGCAGGTATTTGGAAACTGGCTGGCAACTACCCTCATTAAGCTCTTTTATAAAAAGCGATACACCGACTTAGGACCTTTTAGGGCAGTTAGATACGATAGCTTAATGAAAATTAGGATGCAAGATCAAACTTATGGCTGGACAGTAGAAATGCAATTAAAGGCTGCTAAGTTAAATTTGCGTACGAAAGATGTTCCTGTGAATTACAGGCAAAGAATCGGAGTTTCAAAAGTGAGTGGAACAATAAAAGGAACCCTAGGGGCAGGTTATAAAATTATCTATACAATTTTTAAATACTTATAAGGGTGGAGTGGTTAGTTATCGTACTGTATGCGGTCACATTGTTGATCATTTGCCTTTTCAGTTTGGGTCAGTTTAACCTTACGTGGCATTATTTAAAGGCGAAAAAGACGAAGGAAGAAATACAGGAAGAACTTTCCATATATCCTCATGTCACCATTCAATTACCTGTCTTTAATGAACTATACGTAGTAGAACGGCTTATTGATGCTGTTATCGAAATACGGTATCCAATAGACAAACTCGAGATACAAGTGCTTGATGACTCTACTGATGAGACCGTGCAAATTATCACTAAGAGAGTAAAGAAATATGCCTCAGAGGGCTGGGATATTGTGCACATCCAACGCCCTGATAGAATTGGATATAAAGCTGGTGCTTTGGCTTACGGAATGGAGCGTGCAAAAGGCGAGTTTATTGCCATATTCGATGCGGATTTTGTACCTAATCCGGAGTTTCTACTTAGAACCTTGCCAAAATTCAAAAATGAAAAAGTGGGAATGGTACAGACCAAATGGAGTCACCTGAACACGGATTATGGATCTCTTACAAAAATTCAAGCTTTCTGGTTGGATGCACATTTTACTGTTGAGCAGAAAGGTCGTGAGCATGCGGGGAGCTTTATCAACTTCAATGGAACTGCCGGTGTGTGGCGCAAAGACTGCATTAAAGATGCCGGAGGTTGGCATTATGATACCATTACCGAAGATTTGGATTTAAGCTACCGCGCTCAACTGAAAGGATGGAAATTTGTGTATCGGGAAGAGATAGAGTCCCCTGCAGAGCTGCCAGTTCTAATACCCGCTGTAAAGTCGCAACAATACAGATGGAATAAGGGAGCTGCAGAAACTGCAAGAAAAACGTTAGGCAAAGTTTTGACATCTAATATTGGCTGGAACCACAAGATACGAGCCGTATTTCACCTTTTGAATAGCTCTGTTTTCTTGTTACTATTAATTGCTGCTGTGTTGAGTATTCCCATGCTTTACATTAAAGAATACAACCCCGAGCTTTCGCTGGTTTTTGATCTAGGAAGTATTTTTATCATTGGCTTTCTGGCTATGGGATTCTTTTATTGGGTATCTGCCAAGGCTACTCATCCAGAATATACCTTTAAGTATTTCATCAAAAACTTTCCGATGTTTCTGGCATTCTCCATGGGTATGGCCCTTCACAATTCCATCGCAGTAGTTGAGGGCTATTTAGGAATAAAAACTCCTTTTGTTCGTACACCAAAATTCAATGTTCGGTCAAAGGGAGATTCCTGGAAAGGGAACCAATACCTCAACAAAGTCTTCACCCCAGCAACATTCATGGAAGGAGTTCTTTCCATCTATTTCATTTACGGCATCTTTTCAGGATTTAAACTGGAGGATTATGGGCTCATGCTTTTTCATGCAATGCTCGCAATAGGTTTCGCATACGTCTTTATCTTGTCGGTGAAACCGATAAAGCATGCCTAGTCAACAAAAAACCGGTTACTATACGTTCTTAGTTATCTATATTCTGGCTGTTTTTTCGATAGGCAGCTGGATAGAGAGATATCAGACCGTGCCCCTTCTATTGGCTTATTGCAGCGCATTCATGGGGTATGTCTTTATCTCCATAAAAAGAGAGGATTCGAAAACGCTTTTATCAGTCGGTATTCTGGTCCGTATCCTTCTCTTTATCAGCCTGCCTACTTTATCCGATGATCTTTATCGATTTATCTGGGATGGCACACTTCTTAACACCAGCATTCATCCATTTGCTCAACTCCCATCTTATTACCTGGATAACCCAGTTGAAGGGTTGAGTCAGGAATTGTATGATAGGCTTAACTCGCCAAATTATTTCAGCATCTATCCACCATTAAATCAGCTTATTTTCTGGCTAAGTGTTACGCTTGGCCAAAGTGATTGGTTGTTTTCAGCTAATATCATTCGGGTGATATTAGTAACTGCAGATGTAGGCTCTTTCTTCTTGCTGAGAGAATTACTTAAGCTATATGATAAACCGGCAAGTCTCGCCTATTGGTATTGGCTAAATCCACTTGTGATTTTAGAATTTACCGGTAATCTTCACTTCGAAGGAATGGTGGTTTTCTTTTTACTAACTGGTATGTATTTTTTTGAAAAGAGCAGGGAGTGGTTATCGGCAGCTGGCTTGGGACTGGCCATTGGAACGAAACTTCTACCGCTGATCTATCTACCTTTTCTTTTCCTCAAAGGTCTTAAAAATAGAAAATGGTGGATATCAATAGTGGCAGGGTTGATTGCCTTACTCACATTGCTTCCGATGCTGGATACGACTTTTCTAAAAGGGATGCAAACCAGTCTTGACTTGTATTTCAGGAGCTTCGAATTCAATGCCAGTAGCTATTTCATTGCTCGGGAAATAGGAACCTGGATTTATGGGTATAATAATATTGCGCTGATCGGGCCACTGCTTTCTGCCCTTTCTTTTATATCCATTATGGTTATCTCAATCATCGCTTACTTGAAGAATTGGAGTCTTCCGAAAACCTTTCTTTTTATTCTGACCATATATCTAATTTTTGCCACTACGGTACATCCTTGGTACATTTTACCATTGGTCGCATTCGGAATACTATCCGGTTATTGGTATTCAATAATTTGGTCATTCTTGATATTTTTCACCTATATCGGTTATCATAAAGATGGATTTGAACTTCCTATGTTCATAATTGTTATCGAGTATTTAATTACTGGTTTAGCTTTGCTATTTGAGCTTAGAATGAAAAAGGTTAAGACATGAAAAAATACCTGCCCCCCTTTATCATATTTCTTGTTTCCACGCTGACTTCTTGTGGACAAAAAACATTTGATGAGAAAATGGAGAGCCTTTATAAGAATACTGTACCATTGATAAAGGCAGACTCGCTCAAACCCAGGCTTACGGATGTTGTTTTACTCGACACCCGTGCACAGGAAGAATTTCAAATAAGCCATATTCAAGGAGCTCGGTTCATTGATTATGACAATTTTGAATTGAATCAAGTGGCCGATATTCCGAGAGATCAGGAAGTTATCGTTTATTGTTCAGTGGGTTACCGAAGTGAGCGTGTCGGCGAAAAACTTCAGAAAGCGGGTTATACCAAAGTTAAAAATTTATACGGCGGAATCTTTGGTTGGAAGAATGAGGGGTTTGAGGTGATCGGACCAAACAATTTACCAACTGACAGTGTACATACCTACAATCGTCTATGGGGTAAGTGGCTTTATAAAGGAACTAAAGTTTATTAAAAAAATAAGAGAAAAATGAGTGACAGCTTATTAATGATTTTCGTGAAAAATCTGATTCCGGGTATGGTAAAAACACGTCTTGCAAAAGATATTGGGATCGATAAAGCATTAGACGTGTATCAGGAGTTGGTGTATCATACCCATAAAATCACGAAGAAGATAGAGGTAGACAAAGCGGTTTACTATTCCGAATATGTAGAAATAGAAGACATCTGGGATAATGGAGACTATAAACTAACCTCCCAAAAAGGCTTTACACTGGGCGAAAAAATGTCGAATGCATTTGATGAGGCATTTGACTCTTACAATAAGGTGATCATCATTGGGAGCGATTGCTATGACCTCAATGCTAAGATTATAAAAAATGCCTTTGAAATGCTTGAAGAAAATGATGTGGTCGTTGGTCCCGCGAAGGATGGTGGCTATTACCTCTTGGGGATGAAAGAATACATCCCCCAGCTTTTTCAGGATAAAGAGTATAGCACGGATTCTGTACTTCAAGAACTATTGGATGAATCAGAAGAGCTTCAGCTTTCTGTTCATAAGTTGCCTACTTTAAACGATATCGATACGCTCGAGGATCTAAATGAAACAGATATCGATTTAGAAAAGATTGGTGAGGATGCTGAAGCTGAGAGTGATGAAGAAGGGGAAGTTTATTAAAGCAACTAAAAATACTGTCCGATACCGAGTACAAACCCATTGACTGAGGGTTCTTGTAGATTAAAACCATAGTCTACGCGGAGTATGGCATTGTATATTTTTTTGTGGATCAACCGAAAACCTCCTCCTGCAAATAAGACGAAGTTTTCATCGTCCGTAAAATCAGAAAGTTTACCTCCCGGATTTCTCCACGAGCCGGAATCAGAAAATAGTACTCCCTGAATGGCTACTTTTTCTTTGTCCTGAAACGTGTGTCTATATTCCGTGTTTAAAATAATTGCTCCTGTCCCTCTATCCACCCGATTTCCTACCCCTCTGATATTCAAATAACTATCAAGCACGAAAGGGGCAAAAGGACTCACTTCATTTGTACTCAATCCCAGCCGTAAGCGTGTGGCGAAGTTGCCTTTTTCACCGCTCCTCCAAAATCGCTTTACGTCATTGAAAACGATGTAAAATGGTGGATCACTATCCAGTGATTGTACCGTCTGCATATTAAGCTGATTATGTATTCCACTTAGGTAGTGAAAGTGATAGTTAACACGATTTGAGACAACAGTCACTTTTCCCAATATTTTATTCTTGGTTACCTCTTCAGGTGCACCATCAACTTCTCCCTCAGTGAATTTTAGGTAGTTTTCTGTGAAGAATGCACCTCCAATCTCTATCCGATCAGTGAAACTGAAATGTCGAATAAGATCAGTTCCTATTGTGTAGTTATCATATTCATACTCTACCGTTTGATCAGAGAAGAACAGTGGCTCAAGTGTAGACCACTTAATTAAATTGATATTGAGCCCCCAGGGGCTTTGATTGATGCGATCGAATTTTAAATGGGTAGCGAAAGAGCTGCGATCATAGTATTGGTAATAGGCGACCAATTTATTTCCTCTGCCTCCTAAGTTCACCTCTGTTGCTCCTATCTGTATCCAAAAATTCTCTTCAATACCTCCAAAACTAAAAATCGGCAATAGGGTGTACAGTTCAGTGCATTCAAAGACAACCAGGTAATTTGATTGACGTTCCTCAACCCTGAACTTTACATCAGAAAACATTTCAAGGTTAGTCAAGCGCTGCTTTGTGATACTGAGCAATACAGAATCCAACTGGTCTCCCGCTTTGATAGCCAGGAACTGTTGTAAATAGTTGCTTTTGGTATTCACTAACCCTTCGAACTTTATTTCCTGGATTACCTGAGAGAAAGTAACATTTAGAATTGAGCAGAAATATGTGATTAGGACTAATTTCTTCACTTTTGGCGTATCACTCTGATACCCAAATTTATAGTTTCACCAGCTCCTTCACCCTCACTACCCTTCCAAAAATTTGTATAAAGAGTCTCTAACTCTATCAGATTCGGCACCAGTTGGTATTTTACACCGATACCAGATTGAATGAAATAAGAGAAAAAAGCCTCTCCATTTTCATTCGTCAAATCATAATGACGTGGGAAATACTCACTCATTCCATAAATGGTCCATCTTGAAGTTGGGAAATAGCTGTAGAAAACGCTCGTCTGTGTTTCGAGAAAGTTGTTATCAACCGAGGATGTGTTTTTCGTCATTCTATACCAGAATGCTTGCTGAAAAAACAACTGAGACTTATCATTCAAAGGCAAGTCGAAGAAGAATTGATTCAACCATAAATTAGCATCCCACTCAAGGAAATACCGACTGCCATTAACACCTTCTGGATCATCTGAAGTGTTAATTAAAAAAGTACTTTGAAAGGATAGCCTGGGAACATCCCTGAATGGTGCAATCTTAATCTTCGGACCGATCCCGGTAAGCCCTGTTGATGGGCTGAAAGCATCGGCGCTGTTATTTGATGATTTGATCCATACGTCAACACCCACATTAATTTGTCCATTTATTCCGTAAAGAAATTGGTTGATGGATGTAAAAAAAGTCTCTCTAAGCCCCTTATCCACTTTGCTACCACTGGCATCAAATTGCTTGGTCTGAGTGTATAAATTTTGAAAAGTCTTATACTCCCAATCTCCTTTCTTAAAAAGTATGGATGGCGTATAGTTTTGAAGATTGCTTTGACTGAAGCTTAATTGGACAGTGAAAACAGCCATAGCGACTAGGATGATTCTCATATAGATTTCTTTTCTTCAAAAGAACGGAGAATTCTGCTTTTATGACGGTCAACCAGCAGACAATAATGCCTTTACTTGCTATTCGTATCTCAATGACTCGATCGGATTTGCCTCAGAAGCCTTCCAAACCTTTACTGCAATGGAAGCTAATGCAATAAACATAGATGCCAGGCCGCCCAGTACATAAATCCACCAGGAGATATTTGTCTGGTAAGCGAAATCTTCCAGCCATTTTGAGATAAAGTAATAAGCAATAGGGGTAGAGATAATAAAGGCGAAAAGTATCAATAAGATAAACTCCTTTGATAAGATTGACCCTATTTGTAAAATCGATGCTCCCATGACTTTTCGGATTCCCATCTCTTTTGATTTTTGAACAATTGTATGCGAAATCAGTCCAAATAAACCCAAACATGATATGAATATTGCTATTCCTGTTGCAGTTGATGCAAGTTTTGATGTTTTCTTCTCAGTTTCATAGAATCGTTCAATCGTCTCATCCATAAAATAAACTTTGAGGGGATTATCCGGGTATACCTCAGCCCACTTGTCCGTAAGCTTATTAATCGTTGATTGTAATTGATCACCTGTTTTTACTTTTAGCGCAATGCAACTTGCTTTATCCTCGTAGAGATACAACATGGGTTCGATTGGGTGATGAAGTGATCTAAAATGGAAGTCTTCCAATATTCCGACAACCGTGTGGTTCTCATCATTAAACTCTATTGTGGTTCCAACTGCTGATCTGGGATCGTCAAAACCTAAATCCTTCATGAAAGTCTCATTAATCAATAGCTCAGGTAAGGTATCATTTGGTATGAGGTTTCTTCCCGCCAGTAGCTCAATGTCATAAAATCTTAGGTACGTAGTATCACCTGCTTTTCTGTGCGCATTCGTAACCACTTCTCCTTGCGGAGAATCGTATTTTACTGTAGAGGTGGAGTAGCCATTCTGCACAGGAGGCGTATTTTGAATGGAGATATCCAACACTTCCGGCATGGTTTCAATCTCATCCGTTATCAGCTTTTGTTTATTGTAAGATTCGTAGTACGGTGTATAAAAATAGATAACTCCATCTTCCTTAAACCCAAGATCCTTATCCAGCATAAAGGAGATCTGCCATACAACCGCAATGGTGCCAACAATCAGAAGCTGAGAAAACAGGAACTGGAACAATATGAGGGCTTTACGAATAAAAGACCCGCCCGGGCCTTTGTTGCTCCCGGCAGACTTCAAAACAATAGCCGGCCGATAGGAAGAAATAACCAACGAAGGATAAATCCCTGCAATAAAACCAACAATAACGACCAGCCCACCCAAAAATGCCCAGAATATCGGATCACTAAAATCCATGGAGACACCATCTGGGATAAATTCATCAAAATAAATAAATCCATAATGAGCTAATGGGACAGCAAGCAAGACCGCAAAAAAGGAGATTAGCATACTTTCTGTAAGAAATCTCCCAATTAATTGTCTTTTAGGGCTTCCTAATACCTTTCGAACTCCAACTTCTTTCGACTTGGTAGTCGATTGAGCTGTCTCCAGATTAATAAAATTAAAAATTGCAATAAGTAAAATTGCAAACGCTACCACACCCAAGACCAGCAATGTGGGTAAATGAGCTGCATCTCTACCATTATCAAAAGTGGAAATATCTGTGTTAAAATGCAGTTTATCCAAAGGCTGTAACTCATAGTGCTGAAACCAATCCGTATCTCCTGTTTGCTCCTGCACATGTTTATCCAAATTTTCCAGCTGCATCAAAATATCTGCACGATTCACATTTGGTTCAAGTTTGACGAAAAGCTGAGATGAGCTATTGGTATTTCCCCATTGATCCGAATCAAACCGGTCCTTTAACCAGGAGTTTTTGATAGTCGGAAAGGAAATGATATCTGTGAAAACAAAGTCAGTATTATAATCCGGTTGCTTAACAATACCCGAAACAAATAAATTGAGTGAATCTCGATAAATAATTTTCTTACCTACAATATCCAACCAGCTTTCATGACCAAAATATGTTTTGGCTTGTTCATCTGTAAGAACCACTTTGAAAGGATCTGAAAGGGCAGTTGAAGGATTGCCTGCCAACCATTTATATTGACCTACCACCTGAAAGTACGAGGAATCAGCTATCCCCAGCTGGCTCTGTCTTCCGAAATCCTTGTTGGTCTCTTCTCCATCAGGTACTTCAACGGCCGCACTATAAGTATGGAAATATGCTACTGCATCGATTCCTGAAAAATTTTGCTCCACATAAGGTCCAATTGGAACTGCGACTCCCTTGTTTGTTGCAGTAAATGAACCGGTAAAAGAGGTGTAAATTCTGTAAACATTTTCCTTTTCAGGAATTTCCGTATTGAAGCTAAGTTCAAATTGAACAATCCGAACTATCGCTAAAAAAGCTCCTATGCCTATCGTTAGTCCAAGTACATTAATCGCCGTGGTTGCTTTGTGTTTAGTGAGATTGCGCCACGCGATAATCAAGTTGTGTTTTAAGATAGTAATCGAATTATTGATCTTGCTATTTTTCATTTTAGTCCTTTTTAGTGCAAATGATCGAAAGCTTCTGATGACGATCCACCAATAGAAGAGTTTGGCAAATCGGATGCCTTTTTCTTGAATAAATTTATTGTATACCTCAAATAAATCTCCCTCCAACTCTTCTAATCGCTCCTCTGAGCAATAGAATCGAAAGATCTTTAGGGGCAATTTGGGTGGAGTGTTGGAACTCATCTGAGATTTTCAAATGCGATTTCGGGTATCTGATTTCTAAGACGATTTCTAAGCTCATTTGCTTTCTCAAGTGCAACTTTCCCCGCCTGCGAAATGTTAAACAAGCGCTTTCGCTTCCCTCCTCTTTCATTCGACATCTCACCCATCCGGGAATTCAACAACCCCTTTTCTTCTAGCCGATATACAGCTGCATGAACTGAGCTTATACTTACTTTTCTGCCAGTTTGGCTATTCAGCTCCTGCTGTATGGCCACACTGTACGCATTGTCATAAAGTATACCCACGGTTAGCAGCACGAGCTCTTCAAACTCTCCCAGATTCGTTCCTTTCATTTTTTTTGAAATATTAATTTCGTAAATGTAAGTATTATACTGAAAAAGAAAAGGAAGGTTACGAACTCTTCCTTTTTGGCTATGCAAGATTCTCTAAATCCCGAATGAGAATACGTCTGCGATCAAACGTAAGCAGGTTCTTTTCTCGCAGTTCATTCATTACAGTGGTAACTGTCTGTCTAGAAGTTCCAGTTAAGCTTGCAATATCCTTATGAGTAAGGTGATTTTTGATCATCACTTCAAACCCTACCTTCTGCCCTTTTTCCTCAGCCATCTCTTTCAAGAATTCTACTATTCGAGTACGAGCATCCTTAAACACCAATGATTCAATCTTGCGCTCTGTTTTACGCAGACGAAAACCAACAATTTTTAAAATCTTCAGATTGAGGTCTTTATTGTCTACCATCAGGTTTTGAAGATCTTCGATGGTCATTGAACACACCCGAGTATCATTGTCCATAGCCTGAGCAAAGTCCTGCCTTTTTTCCTCCCCTGCCAATGCGAGTTCTCCAAAAATTTCACCGCTTGTTAAGATGGCTTTTACGATCTCTTTGCCATCAGGACCATAAGTTCCAATCTTCACCCGGCCTGCAGAAACCATGTAAATATTTTCTGAAGACTGATCTTTAAAATAGATGAATTCATCTTTCTTGTAGACGCCCGGAGTGTGCTTGTCCTCCATGTAGGGCGTCTTTTTAGGACACAAAATTTCGAATAAGTCTGTGTCTTCAAAATACCATAGATTTCTTTCAGCGCTCATAATCTTATGTCAGTATTTAATGCAAATTTGCAAACATCCACGGTCAACAACAATTATAACTAAAAAGCTCCCGAATGGATTACTTATATCTGAAAGCTCTTCATATCATATTCGTAATAACCTGGTTTGCCGGATTGTTTTATATCGTGAGATTATTCATTTATCACACAGAAGCGCTAAATGAAGAAGAACCTAAACGCTCCATTCTTTCAGAACAATTGGCTCTTATGAGCAGAAAACTGTGGTATATCATCACGTGGCCTTCTGCCGTATTGACCATTATTCTTGGCACTTCGCTACTCATCAGTCAGCCATCTTGGCTAAAAATGCCATTCATGCATATCAAGTTAGGTTTTGTTCTTCTTTTAATCCTCTATCACCTGGGGTGTCATGGCTTATTCAGGCAACTTCAAAAGGGAATTACAAAATACTCCTCTCTCCAATTGCGAGTATTTAACGAAGTAGCTACCCTAATTCTTTTTGCAGTTGTTTTCCTGATCGTATTAAAGAATGAACTCAGTTGGATATGGGGGACGATTGGACTTATTAGCTTTGCGATCATATTAATGATTGCAATCAAACTTTATAAAAAACTAAGATCTTAAAATGAACAAATTACTTCCGCTCTTAATTATTTTGATTGCATGCGATCAACAAACAAATTCAGGTAAGCTGCCCATTCTGGGTAATACGATCTATGAAGAAAATGATACGATCTATCACACAGTTGTTGATTTTCAATTGGTCGATCAGGATAGTAATTTTGTCACGAACGAAACGTTTGCAGATCAGATTTATGTAGCAGATTTTTTCTTTACCTCCTGCCCTACGATCTGCCCGACTATGAAAGCTCAGATGAGTCGCGTGTACAAAAAATTCGAAGACAATGAGCAAGTTGCAATCCTTTCTCATACAATCGATCCGACATATGATACGGTGGCTTTATTAAAAGATTTCGCTGAACGATTGGGTGTAAAATCCAGTAAATGGAAGTTTGTGACCGGAGATCAGGACTATATTTATGACCTTGCCGAGAAAAGCTACATGTCCATCGTGGATGAAGATTCCAATGCACCAGGAGGGTACATTCATTCAGGAGCATTCTTATTGGTAGACAAAGAAAGGCGTATAAGAGGTGTATATGACGGCACTGTACCTGAACAGGTAGACGTACTAATGAACGATATTAATAGACTGTTGAAAGAATATGAATAAGCTAATTTCAAAAGGAGTTGTAGTCCTCACCATTGTACTTTTTTCGTGTGGCGGAGGCACAGAAAAAAAAGAAGAAAAGTCTTCCTCTCTTACCTCTCGAGATGAAATACGCTTAAAACAATATCAGGTTCAGGGAGCGAAGGTTTATGCTACCTATTGTGCCAATTGTCACCAACAAGATGGCAAAGGGTTAGCATCTTTATACCCGCCGTTAGCAGGATCTGACTACCTATTGGAAAACTTGCCCAGGGCCGCCTGCATTATTAAAAATGGACAAAGCAAAGAGATTGTGGTAAATGGGGTCACCTACAATCAAATGATGCCGGGTAATCCCATTACAAACCTGGAAGTAGCTGAGGTTCTTACCTTCATCGCCAATGCATGGGGAAATGAAGGTGGATTAGTGGGCGTGAAAGATGTAGACAAATGGTTGGAAGAGTGTGAGGAGGAATATTAATTCTCAATAACTGCTTCTCCTTTCGCAAGTGAACCATTCATCTTCTCTTTAACTTCTTGAATGGCAACTTTTTGTCCTTCCAGGTATTGCTTAATCTCATCATCAGTGCCTTCAAATTCAGGTTCATACTGCCGCATCCAAACCATCATACTTTCACTGGCATCTCCCAACTCGTCAGCTGTGGTCGTTAACATAGCAGCACGCTCCGGATTGGATTCCATCAATGAATCTGCCTGTAGCAGTAGGTCTTTTCTCGCTTTTCGCAATTCTCCAATTTTAGGCATCACTTCGTCATGGATAGCCATGACCTCATCCTTTAAGGTTTGCAGTTCTTCTTTTTTTGAAGAGCCACATGAGGCTAAAAGGATAATCAGTAGTATGGATAGGTTTTTCATCGGTTGCTATTTTGTTTAGCTATAAGTCAATTCTAGTCTATGGTTAATTTAGCGTCTTTCAGGATGTACATCAGCTGATCATAATCGGTATCGTTAAGCTCCAGTCGGCCGGTCACCGTAACAGGTTTTGCCGTATACTTCACCTCTTCTTTCAAATATGCTTCAGCGACAGTTTCCGGTCCACTTCCTCCGCAGAAAAAACATGCTGCTATAGGTAGTGAGGAAATGATGATGTGCTTAGGCTCGAACATGCCTTCAAAAGGAATAATAAATCCCTTTAGAGAGACCATTTTCCCATTCATTTTCTGAACATCATCACCAAACTTTGGGACATAAATTTCACCATACTCATCCTGAGATTTTTCATATTTCACATCTGCCATGGTTTCCCAATTCTTATTAGAATCCGTAAACTGAGCAGTTGCTGCAAATGAAAGCGTTAGAATAAACAGACCAAGTATATGTTTCATAATTTATGCTTTTGAAAGCGTTTCCGATATATCTGACTTATACGCAAGAAATGCCGGAATGATCGAGGCAAAAATACCTACTGCCAAGCTTCCCAGCATCACATAATATTCATCATAAACAAAAAACATTCCGCTTGTCTGAATTTGTTCCATTGAATCGACCAAAATACCGAAACCAATATGCGCCAATCCAAATCCACAAAGACTGCCAATAATAGTAAGAACAATTCCTTCTGTCAGAATCAATAAGAAAATTTTTAATTGACTGGCACCCATCGAACGCATGATGGCCAACTCATATTTTCGCTCTTTAAGCGAATTTATAAGTGCAATGAAAACGCTGGTAGCACTCAGAATAATAATGACAAGTCCTAAAACATTTACCACATCTACCCCTACACCAATGATATTAAATAACCGAGCTGTTTCATACGGGGGAGATGCCGCCTGTAGGTTACTGGTTCCATTCACGATTCTTGGCAATTGAACAGCAGCCATTGGCGACCGGTATTTGATCAGCAGGGAGGTGATATCTTCATTCTCCAATTGCTCCTTCGTCACTTCTATGCCCAGCCGATCCAACGAAACTTTTTCATGCAGATCGCTTGTGGCATCATGCTCATGTTCCTCATGACTTGCATGAACCTCCCATACACTTTGAACGGTTACCAAAATCAACTGATCCATAACAGATCCTGTTTTTTCCATTATTCCAACCACTTTGAATGGATGCTCTTCATGACCCCCGGCCCCTTCCGCCAATCCATGAGCACTTTCCAGTTCATCACCAATTTTCAACCCTAGATTTTTGGCTACTGCGGCTCCAACTGTTGCAGTCATTTCAGATCCAAACCATTCACCATCGACCAATTTTGCTCCATACAAATCAGCATAGGCTTTTGATGTCCCTACAATCCGATAGCCTTGATAGCTGTCACCCAATGATAGGGGTATCGCAGATTCAACCAGCCGATTCCGTGTGAGGTTATTGGCATCATTTAAGGATATGTTTCCGGTTGGAAAATCAATATGAAAAATACTCGCTAATATGATTTGCAACGGACTGCCCTTTGCTCCTACTACCAGATCAATACCCAGCGCATTTTTATTGATCTCATTCTTCAGAAAAGTACTGGTCAAGAGTATAGCGACAATGATGGCTACACCAAATCCAAATAACAACACACTAAGCAATGAGCTAAGTGGTTTTCCAAAAACATTTTTGATACTTAGTGAAAATAGATTCATAAGTTCAGCTGGTTTTGAAACTCACTTTTCACCCGGTGATCATGAGTAGCTACGATAAGCGTAGCTCCGGTCTCTTCTGCCTCTGACTTAAGTAAGTCAATCACTTTTTTGCAATTTTCATCGTCCAGGCTTGCGGTAGGCTCATCGGCCAGCAATAATTTAGGGGAGTTGATCACCGCACGAGCTATGGAAACTCGTTGAGCTTGTCCCTGACTGATTTGATGTATTTTCCTATTAGCCAATTCTTTTATTCCCAATCTGTCCAATACTTCATCAGCTCTACTGCCATCGATCTTCTTCTGTCCTAAATATTGTGATAATGTAAGGTTTTCCTTCACTGTTAATGATCGAACTAAATGCGGTTTTTGAAAAACAATACCGATGTTAACTCCTCGAAAATGATCGAGACTTGTATTACTTTTTTGAGATAAATCTTCTCCTGCCACTTCCAGATAACCGCCTGTAGGCTTAGTTAATCCACCTATCAAATGAAGCAATGTGGTTTTACCACAGCCTGAGTTGCCTAATATAATCGCATGATTTCCTTTTTGCACTTCCCAATCCGGATAATTGATCATTGCTGACCCATCGTAGGAATGCTTCAATTCTTTTATATGTAGCATTAAAGGCCTAATTTTTTCTTAATTCGGTTGATTTGATGTTTGTGGTGAATCTGATGGTAAACAAAGGAATCGACAGCCCTCTCCAGATTTTGACGACCACCCATAGGGTGTTTATATACCAGCTTACTTAACCATTTATCCGGATACTCATCAACAAACTGCTGAATATCATTCCTCGTTTGCCCCCATTTAGTTTTGATTTCCTCCAACGAATAGACCGGCGGACTAGAAATATATGAGGGTGCGCGCCATTTCAATGAACTTTTCAATGCCTGATTTGTAAGCCACATTCGCAAAGAGTTGCCCATTCCTGTATTGTGCATTTTATCGCCAGCCTGAACTTTCTTTTGCATGTATTTTAAGGAAGCAGTTTCAGCATCATTGAGGTGCGAAAAAACCTGAATTATGCTCCAACCGTAACTTTGATCACTAAGCTTTTCTTCCGAAATACCCGCTAGTGAATCGTAAATTTTTTCCGTTTCCTCATTCAGCCGTTTTAGCTTCTTATTTATCTCATTCTTCACTGATATTCATTTTTTGCTAAAAAATATAAAAAAAGTTATCTTCGTTCCTGTAAATCAGCCTTTTATAAGGTATAACCCACCAAAAAACCCTTTAAAAATAGGGCAGGTACTAAAAGAGGTACCAAATTATATAGTATTCTGCTAATCATTTGATTGACTCTTATGATTAGCAAACATTAAATTGTACTCTCATACGCTTGTATATTGTTCGTACTGTTAGTTTTTAAAATTAATATTGCGTTGAATCACCTTTAAATTACACGGAAGTGAGTATTCTCGACATTATCGCCTTATTTATCTTCCTTTCAGGAGCGTTTATTTTTATAAATACGTTCTACCTGAAACTGCCTTCATCAATCGGATTGATGATTATGGCGTTAGTACTTTCAGTCATTGTCTATCTGGTAGGTACTTTTTTCCCAGAGCTTCACCTGGCAGAACATGTAAAAGAATATGAGTTTGAAGAAGTTCTTTATCAAATCGTATTGAGCTTCATGCTCTTCTCAGGAGCATTAAATATCGATTTTAGAAAATTAAGTGGTCAAAGTAGTTCGGTTCTTGTCCTGGCAATCGTTGGGGTACTTATTTCTACACTTGTAATAGGTACAGGTGTATACTTCATGCTGGATGCAATGAGTATCCATCTGGATTATTTGTATTGCCTGGTTTTTGGAGCATTAATCTCCCCTACAGATCCAATTGCAGTAACCAAAACAATTAAAAGATTCAATCTATCTAAAGAACTTGAAATAAAAATTGCAGGTGAATCATTGTTTAATGATGGTATTGCTGTTGTACTGGCTCTTACATTATTAGATATTGCTCATGCAGGTGAGGATCATACTTTATCCTTTTTTGAGACAACCTACATCGTAATTGCAGATATTGGCGGTGGTATTTTTATTGGTTTATTGCTTGGATACATTGGTTATAGACTTCTAAAGTATGTTGACAATGATGCCGTAGAGGTAGAGGTGCTGATTACTCTTGCTTTGGTGCTTGTTGGATCTCAACTAGCAGATTTCATTCATGTCTCTGCTAAGCAAGCAGCTGTAGTCATGGGACTGGTGCTGGGAAATGAAGGTAAGAGCACTCACGTTGCAAGCGCCGTGGGTGATTATGTCTTTAAATTTTGGAAACTCCTTGAGGAGACATTTAGCGCTATGCTTTTTGTGCTCATAGGCCTGGAAATGCTTGTTCTAGATCTCAGATTGGACTTTATCGCAGCGGGATTCTTTGCCATTTGTATTGTATTATTTGGAAGGTGGACCAGTGTGTTTATCCCAATTAAAATGATGTCAGTAAAAAATCACTTCGCTCCTAACACGATATCAGTCCTTACCTGGGGTGCCTTAAGAGGTGGTCTTCCAATTGCACTTTCATTATCACTTACAGATTTTCAAGGCAAGGATGTGATCGTTACCATGACCTACATTGTAGTGGTATGCTCGGTATTGTACCAGGGACTTACCGTTCCAACGCTCATGCGTTCAAGTGGGAGTGGCAGTAATTCTTGATTTGGCAGCTTATTCTTCTAAGTATCTTGCTAATTTTAAGTCATGATCAGAATTGGCTATGTGATTTGTGCTTTTCTTCTCATTGCTGCATGTAGTGATAATAAGGAAACTACAAAAAAACCGTCCTCACCACGGATAAAGAAATATTCGAGCGTCGAAAGCCCGTCACAAAACCAGGTATATAACAGGGGAGCCGATATTTCAATCTCGGTAGCAACCAGCGAGGAGTTTCCAATTGACTCTATTCAAGTGACCGTTGGTGATCAGACCAATGTTTTCACCTCCTCGACTTTTGATGTAAACCTACCCACCAGAAAGGTGGGATCATGGAGAATACAGCTAAAAGCTTTTAGTGGAGATAAATCAGAAACCCATTATCGAAAAGTGATCATTTTGCCTGAAAATGAACCTGAGCAGCTTACTTACACCATAGAAAATACGTTTCCACATAACACGGATGACTATACGCAGGGTTTGTTGATCAAGGACGGCATACTGTACGAGAGCACCGGTCAACGAGGTGAATCAGCTTTTAAGAAGAAGAATTTAACTACCGGTGAAGTAATTCATGCGGTTAATCTACCGTCCAATTTTTTTGGAGAAGGACTTGCACTACTGAACGACGAGTTTTATCAACTTACCTGGACCTCCGGCAAAGGGTTTGTCTACAACGCAAATATGGAGCAGATCAGAACTTTTAATTATCAGGTTGAAGGTTGGGGACTCACCACAATCGAAGATCAATTGATTCTGACGGACGAAACTGAAAAAATATATTTCATGGAGCCACAGAGCTTCACCATTCAAAGAGAACTGGAGGTCTATGATAACAATGGTAAAGTAGATGCACTCAATGAATTGGAGGCAATCGACGGTCTTATTTATGCCAATGTATACCAGGAAGATATTATTGTGGTAGTGGATCCAGATACTGGTGAAGTATTAAAAAAAATTGATTTAAGCGGATTATTAACCCCAGAAGAAGCGGCAAGAGCAGATGTCTTGAACGGGATTGCTTATGACGATGCTACTAAACGCATTTATGTGACAGGGAAATGGTGGCCTAAACTTTTTGAAGTGACTTTTCAACCAAAAACGATATAAAATGACATTAGAAGAAATTACCGGAAAAATTAAAAAACTGGCAGACAAACACAGTGGACAATTTCAGGGGAAGGCCAATTTTAAGTTTGATGAAGGAGTCGTCCACCTCGATGATACTGTGTCTCCGACGCTAGTCGTCAATGAAGAACGTGAAGCACCTTTTGCGATCAAAATGTCTGCTGATAACTTTAACAAAATTCTTACCGGTGATTTAAACGTAATGATGGCGTTTATGAGTGGGAAACTGAAGATTGAAGGAGATAAAGGAGCTGCTATGAAATTAACAGCGTTGTTCTAAGAGGCTCAGTCTTAACTAGTCTACGTCCATATTTTTAAGGTCGATATCTGCCAAACCTTCATCTGGAGATTTGGTAGAACCGGTGTTTTCTTTGTTCAGGTATCTTTCGAACGTCATATAAAATGCCGTGGAAATAATTACTCCTGCTAAAGACCCGGCCATCACATCTATCAGAAAATGTTGCGCCAGGTAGATCCTTGAAATAGTCGTGAAGGTAGCAGCTATCAATAAGAACAATGCGTACCTATTATTCTGTAGCATTAAAGAAATGAAGGTGGCTAATCCAAAAACGCCCATAGCGTGACCGGAGGGAAATGAATGAAAACTTAAGATGTTGACTCCATCTACAAATTCAAGAATTTTTTGACCCTCGAAATATATCCGTGGACGAGGAGCTGTTTCAAATAGGACTTCTTTAAAGAATGCTGTGACGCCACCTATTGTGATACCAATTAATGCCAGTACCAATCCAAATCTTTTGTTCAAAAAGATTAATACGATCGTCACAACCGCAAAAAAAACACCGTGTCCTGTGTAAGTCCAGTACTTAAAAAAAAAGTCCCAAAGTGGATTATGTAGCTGGTTTAGCCACAACACAAAGTCACCATGCTCCTGATAGAAATAGAAAACGATAGCTAGTGTCAGCAACGCCAAATAAGGAATATAGAACCTACTTGTATTTCTAAGCCGATTAATCATAATTGATTAACGTAAGATATACAGTTTACCAAAGCCATTTTTGAATGCCTTGTCCGCATTTGTAGCACGTTGCTGCATTTGCCTTCCTGCGGCGTTCACAAACACTTTATAAAAATATACCCCGTTAGCGAGCTGATCTCCATTTTCGTCTCTTCCATCCCAGGCATAGCTGGTGATATTATTTCCAATGCGTATAGGTCCAATTTCATCCTGTGTTATTTCTCTAACCACTCTACCTGAAACTGTCAATATTTGGATTTTGATCTCATCAGGAATTTCTGTTCCGGTAAGCGTAAAAACAAATCTACAATTCGTAGAAAATGGATTTGGGTATGGATAGAATTGGGTGATCGTTGATTCATTTATGACCTCAAAAGAGACTTCATAGGGTTCCTGTCCTGCTTGATTTCCCGCCTCATCTTGCGCTTGTATTTGGATTGCATGAAGACCATCTCCCAATGGTCCCGGGCTAAATGTTATTTGAAAATCTTGATTTTCACTTGCCGGTGTATAATTCAGTCGAGGGTCTGAAAAATTGACACGCTGGAACTGACTCTCTTCTCCCGGAAGTCTTAAGGAGATATTAACTCCCACTGTATCTGTTTTTGAGATAAATGGATTTTCATCTCTCATCCGTATTACTACATTCGGATTGGGAGATACCACATCACCATCAAGGATGTGATAGCCATCAAAAGTGACATCCAAAATGGGGTTTGTCTCATCTGCCTTCACCTCAATAGCATTAACCAGACTTAATCGGTTGTTAGAAGTATAAACTTCATTTTCATTCGCAGAGACCTCTACTACTAAACTGCTCATTCCTCCTTTATTGAATGAGGAGAAGGTCGTATTAAAAGAAACTGTGTCCCCTGCATCAGGCGGAGCTACCTGAAAACTGGATTGAGTGACAACACCCTCCTGGTTTATTAAAGAGGCCATGATGCTGAGTGAATCAGCAAAGTCTACTCCAGAGATATTATAAAAATTAAATGCCTTACTAATCTCTTCTCCCTCTTGAACCGTAGTTACGTTTTTATTATCAGGAATGAGAATACCCTCTGGAGGATACTCATAATCAATTTCCCACAGATTTAGTTGTGCAGGTGTTTGATCCACATCATCGAAAAGCGATAATGAAAGTTCTATTTGAGGATAGATCAGTGGGTCTACTGAAGCTATGTCAATGGTTTCAAATCTTGCCCGAGAATCCAAAGTGGTCAAATTCCCATTCACATCCACTCCAATTACTTCAATAGTAGCATCATCATTTACCTCTTCAGATATATTATAGGAAAAAGAACTCCATTCAGATGCAGGACCAATACGTCTGCTCCGTATTTCTCCACTTACAAACTTCCCAATTACATCATCCATCAAATCAATACTTTGCTCTCTTCGAGGGGTTGGAGATCCATTGTCAATAATGGTAGTGGCCGTTCCTGGAGTATCTCCCTTCCTTCCAAAAAATATGACAGGTTGACCGTCCTCCAATGAATTAATAGTTGCTGTACTAATTCCCAGGGAGTTTAAACTGGCTTCTACCTCTGCATCCCAACTGCTATAATTCACATTCCCAATATTGAAAAGCACAATCATATCTCCATCTCTCATATTATCAATTAACACTTGCAGTCGCCTCCCCGACCCAATCAGGTCCTGCTCCCTGAATTGATAAATCCTTTGAGGTAATCTTCCGCAAACCTCCCGGTTAAATACGTCTATTTGAGTAGCCTGAATAGGTCGATACGGATCGGCACTTTCTCTATCAAAAGCGATGGCATTGAACGTATTAACTTCACAAACCGGATCAATCGTATTGGATGTAACAAAGAAATTTAATCCCCCAATAATTGCTTTCAAATCATCATAGGTGAACGCTGTATTATCTGTCCCAAAAGTGAATATTTCCATGGGCGTGATTGTTTCAATAAACTCCCATCTGTTGGCTACTTCATTATATTTTATCCCTGTTATCCGCTCCTTTACTATCTGCTCTGCATCATATTGGCCCCATCCGGATGTTACACCGTTGACAATCGTAAAAGAAGACTCCACCCATTCATTTGTCTCGTCTGGTCCCGGGTTTGCGTATCTGGTGCGCCAATAGATTGTGGAAGAATCGGGTAATGCAAAGGTTGAAAAATCAAAAGATTGAGTTAAGAGAACTTCTCCGTCAACATTAAATTTTCGATTGTTAGGACCATTAAAGTCAGCCTGGCTATCAATTTCGAGTTCATACGTTCGCGAATCTTCGAGCAGGTTACTAGATTGCCACAGAAAATCAATTGAATTCATGGAGGTGATGCCATTGTCAATCGGATAAAGGTTTACCGTATTGCCTCGAAAAACAGTCACTTCAATCGTGGCTGTATTATTTACCTCGTTTAATTCTTCTACTAAATTCTCTGGATCCAGGATTACCGTGAACAGATTCTGGCCATCATTATTTTGCGTTGGATCATTCGTGATAAAAAAAGAAAGGGTGTCTTGTCTAAGCGGCCGATTAAACTCTTTTACATACACTTCCTGTTGCCCGTTACTTAAGGTTCTGTTTACTTGTACGATCAAGGAGTCTCTTACTGTTCTGCCGAAGTTCTTAACGACAATATCAATTTTGAATGAATCCTGAGTGGCCAGGATTTCTTCTGCCTCAATGGCTGATGCTGAAATCGAGTTGTTGTTTATTTCATAGTCTGGGCTATCAGCACCGAAAACCCGATAGGCCGGATCTCCTTGTAAAGTCATTTGATGTACCTGTGTCAGGTTTAAATCACTTATCCCATACAGATTTAAGTATTGTCTGGATACTTCAATGATAACATTACCGACCGTCTCACCTATAAAAACCTCGTCTCCAAATCCTAAATTGTAAAACAGATCACTCCATCGTTTAAGGGTAGAGGAAAGTGCCACATTTGAATGCGCCATGAATCCAACTGCGCCTAAATCAGGTGTATTTAGCCAATCCTCTCCGAAGGTGAAATTGTTGGCAAAGATCTCACCAGCTTGGCATCCATTAACTAGAAAGATTGGGTATTTCCCTTGATTGGCAAACCCAAATGCCGGATCACTGACTCTTCCTATTTCTATATCCGTGACTGTACCGCTTGAATGACCGAAGAAGGTGATATAGCCAACCCCTTGATTCACCCGGTCAGTTACATCCACAAATTCAACAGCATCACTTGTCTCTTTCCCCGTATTAAACGCCCTGCCTCCTACAAAGTCTTCTTCTAATATGGTGGTGAATCCTTGAACAATGTTGGCAAAGTTTGCTATCTCAGATTGAGTGATCCCTCCGCTTAACTGCAAGAAATCTTTTCTGAATAATTCATCAAATGGTTTCGACTCCATCTCGATGACTTTATTGAGGTAGGCGGTTACGTCTGATGGCGTAAAAGCGTTTAATCTTCCAACGGGAATACCCGGAAGGTTGGGGTCTGCATTGATGCCTAGCGTAAATAATAAATCACTGCCAGGAAGTCCGTAAGTCGGAATATTAATGGCCGTTTGATTAGTACGGAAGTAGTTGACGTTGGGAGTGAACCCCTTTCCAATAATGAAGACATGGGCAATTGGATTTTGATTATTCGCATCAATGATGAAGTTTCTTATGGCTAATGGAGATGGGTCCCCAAAACTGTACAGATTATAGAGATCATCTATTTCGCCTATCTGTACGTTGTGCTGGCCTCCGGCTATCGATTCCCGATAATTGAGGTAATCAGAAACCGGGTCTCCCGATTCTCTAAGGTCTGAATGTGTAATGATCAGGTATCTTTTATCGCTTAAATCATAATCTGGTATGGTAACCGGATCAATATCACCCACTGATAATGTGTTGGTCACTGCCAGAATTTTTTGACCTGAGGCGGCATTAGGGGCTACCACCTCTACTCGATCTGAAAAATTGGTGGTTGCCAGCCTGACTCCATTGTAAGGATCCGTAATGTCAAAAATTCTAGTACCTGCTGCATTGGTGGTACTTATTTGTAACCAGGCTTTCGCAGCGGAGGGGTTATCTAAAGTAAAAACTTTGTTTTCATCAGAGGCTAGTTGGATCGTCTGTGGGTATTTCAATCTCACGTATGCGATTGAAAATCGCTCTGCTGCTTCCGGGAATCCTTCGGCGGTAATTCGGACCACAAACTCACCTCCAGCACCTACACTTGCACTGGAAAAAGTACCCGAAAATAGCTGCTTGCCCCATCCAGAAAACTGCACATTTCCCAAATTTCCTAAAGAAGCAGTATTTGGTCCAATTTGAATGGCTGCATTGTGATTCAGGCTATTTCCTCCAACCAGAATAGCATCAATGACAGGGTTAGCCCCGCTTGTCACATAGTTTTGGAGATTGAATTCAAAATCTCTAACCGCATTCTTAGAAATGAAGTTTCCAGTCCAACCTTCACCATCGTCATACTTACTCAGGCTAAAAGCTGCACCAGATCCAAATCTTACTCCGGAAGCATAGCTGGATGTAAATAACTGTATGGTATCTTCAATGTGGTAGGCTTCAGGAGAAAGACCGGTTGTGTTCTGGTCTGAGGAAAAACTCATCCTTTTCCCATTTTGACTTCCAAGTTTATAGGTAAGAAAATAGCTCGAAGAATCTGTAAACAAATTATAAAAGGTATGAGGTTGATCACCGGAATCATAGAGCGGTGAATCGGTGGTTCCGTCTTTGCCGTATCCATAAAACTCCAACCATTCAAGACTGGTCCCTGTATTAACGTTTAGAGCAACTTCCTCACCCTCTCGAAACAATTGAATTCGATCCTTTGGTACCGTTTCTAAAGGAAAGCCTGCTGCTAGCAACTGCTCACGCGTAATGCGATATAATCCCTTATCAGCTATTTTAAATTTGAAATAGGATTGCGAAAAATCAATCCATTCCTTATTTACCTGTGCTGTTGAAAACAGACTGCATAGAACCAAAAATGATATGATGCTAGTTCTCAACATTGAAATCAACTTTTACTGAAAAAACGTGAGAAAAAAGTCCGGGAGCCAGATTGCCAATATCGGTCAAGGCATAATCGATTGTCAGTTCCTTCAAGTTGATACCTACCCCCATATTTGGTTGAAAAGTCCAGGAGGTAGATCCATCAAAATCTTTGATTTCCTGAAATTGGTTTACTCCGAAGCGCAAAAAAGCCATTTTCTTATAATCCATTTCGATCCCTGCCTTAGGATCAATGGACAGTAAATCTGTGCTAACCAAGGTGTTTCGCTTACCATCAAAGGTTAAATCCATATCCAAAGATGCTAATACACCAAATTTTTCCATGATTGTAAAAGATCTGGAGCCCCCAATAATTAAACGTGGAAGCGTAATCTCAACTGAATTGATAGGGACATCATTACCAGTGAGCGCATATATTTCTTCCACCTCGGCTGAATTGTGAGACCAGGCATTGAAAGTCCCGAAGACGTCCCTTACCACAGCTCCTGCTCTCCATTTATTCATCTCCTTCTGCACCCCTGCATCCAATCCAAACCCCCACGCCTTCGAGAATTTTCCAACCGTCCGATGGATGATTTTTAGGTTACCTCCAAAGTCTAAACCTCCTAATACGGGAATTTTACGAGCATATGAACCGATGAAACCATAGTCGGCCGAAGAGAAAAACTGAATATTGTCATAATTGATTGAGCCATTCACATCGATGAGAAATCGTGTATCCGGAATATCGTCTACCGCAAAACGAATGACTGAGAGTGCAATTTTGCTCTTATCGTCTACCGATGTTGCAAAAGCCGCATAATCGTAATTAGCTAATCCTCCAAAATAAGAAGAGTGCATCAGTGACAACTGATGATCCGAGGTTAGGTTGTTTAAGCCAGCTGGATTCCAATATCCTGCTGTTACATCGTCTACGAATGAAACGGCAGTAAAGCCCATTCCGAACGAACGAGCACTTACCCCAATGTTCATGAATTCATTGCTGTACTTGGGCGTATTGTCTTTACCTTTAGGATCATTCTGTGCCACCACATCATGAACTATCCACAAACCCAAAATACCAATTAACAGGTGCCTCATATAAAATAGAATCATTGGCAATTTAGCGATAGCCAACGGATTGATATAACGAAGATTCGTTGAATAATCACATATTCACGACAAAGTGATTAATCCTTCAACTTTATAATTAATTATATTTTTTATATAACTATTTAAAGAATATTCACGTGATTTCATAATTTCTTACAAAGTACTTGGCCATGCATAGTACCTTTCCGTATACAAGACCGAAACCTATCCATGTATTAAACAAAGTTTGACCCGAAATGAGAGACGCACATGAATATTGAAAATACACAAGTTCAGATGAGAAAGGGGATACTGGAATTTTGCATTTTGCATATAATTTCCAGAGGCGAGGTGTATGCTTCCGATATGCTGGAAGAACTTACGTCAGCCAAAATCATGGTAGTTGAAGGAACACTTTATCCACTACTAACCCGACTAAGAAAAGCCGGACTGGTAGACTACAAATGGGTAGAATCTAAATCCGGGCCTCCACGGAAGTACTATACGCTAACAAAAGAAGGACAAACATTCCTGGATGGGCTAGACCAAACCTGGACTGAGTTAGTGTCTTCCACCAAGAAAATCATCGCGAATAAAAACACCAAGAAGAAATGAAAAAGAATATAAGTATCAACATTGGCGGTATCATATTCCACATAGAAGAAGATGGATATGACAAACTGAAAAACTACCTTGATTCAGTCAATAAATACTTTTCCTCTTTTGAAGACAGTAAGGAAATCATTGATGACATTGAGGGGCGTATCGCGGAGATCTTCTTATCTAAACTGGATGAAGGGAAACAAATCATCAATCAAGAGGATGTAAATGACCTGATCGCAACAATGGGTACCACAAAAGATTTTGAGGCATCTATTGAAAGCGAGCCTGAAGCGAAAAGTGAAGAACCTACAGTAGACGCACAAGACGAGACAAAGGAAGAAGCTAAAAAAGAAGCTCCTAAAAGCGATGCAGAAAAAGCCAAACGCCTTTACAGGGACAATAAGCGCAAAGTCATAGGTGGAGTAGCTTCTGGTATTGCAAACTACTTTGGGATAGATCCTATCTGGGTGCGACTATTAATGTTAGCATTCCTCTTCAACATTTTCTTCTGGGGACTGAGTGGATTTATTTTCCTTGCCTACATCATATTATGGATTGCAGTACCTGCAAGTGATAAACTGGATGATGACAAGGCTGTTAAAAAACTTTTCCGAAGTTCCGATGATCGGGTATTGGGAGGTGTATCCGGGGGTATTGCATCCTATTTTGGTGCGGACCCGGTCGTGATAAGAGTGCTGTTTGTAATCTCCATATTTCTGGGTGGAGCCGGCTTGCTCGTCTATTTGATCCTTTGGATCATTACACCTGAGGCTAAATCTATAACTGAGAAAATGCAAATGCAGGGTGAGCCTGTAACCATCTCCAACATTGAGGAAAATGTGAAAAAGAGCCTCAATGTAAAAGAAGGGGAAGAAGGTGTTTTTGTGAAGATCCTGTTATTCCCATTCCGATTGATCGCTATGATCTTTAAGGCGCTGGGTGAGATTTTAGGACCATTATTGAAGTTTGGTGTAGAGGCATTGAGAATTGGTGTTGGGGTATTCCTTGTATTCTTAGGATTCGTCTTAATGATTGCTTTTACCATTTCTTTAGCTGTATTGCTAGGTGTCGGTGGCGCAATGGAATCATGGGTACACTTTGGAGATTTCCCGGCCCGTGAAATATTCAGCTCCATGAGTACGGTCGCTATGGTGTCTGCTTACTTAACCTCAATGATCCCATCTCTGGCTGTGCTACTGTTAGGGTTGGTGATTATCCTGAAAAAGAAAGTGACGAAGGCTTTTGTGGTATGGAGTCTGTTTGGACTGTGGTTACTTGGAATGATCGGACTGGCTATCTCGGTACCTGCGATTGTAAGAGATTACAGTGTAGAGGGCACATACAAAGAAGAGCAAACCTTTGCTGTGAATGATGGCATCACTGAGTTGAAATTAAATGAGCTTGACTGGGATACCTACAATAGCGTTGACCTGAAAATAAGAGGTCATGAAGACTCAACTGCCTATTTACTTGAGCTAGAGTTTGACTCCAGAGGCTATTCACGAAGCAACGCAAAAGACAATGGTGAAGCGGTAGATTATATTGTATCGCAGGAAGGCAACACCATCTATTTTGATTCTGAAATCACTTTTGGAGATGCTCCCTTCCGATTCCAGGATGTTGCGGCAACTTTCTACGTCCCTTATGGTAAGGTATTCCGTATGGATTATGACCTCAGAAAGATACTAAGAAACACCTTGTGGGTACATGATTATGATGCAAGAGATTTGGGTGACAATGAGTGGGTATTTGATGAGTCAGGCTTAAGATGCCTGACGTGTGACGACTCTGATAGAAGTACGTATCGAAAACGATCATCAGGGGACGACACGCAGGTATACCAGTTCAAAGATTTTGATGAGGTAAAGCTCATCTCCCTTTTTGATTTTGATATCACCAGAGGTAATAATTTCTCTGTGAGACTGGAAGGTGATGAAGATGATTTAGATGATGTGTATCTGAGTCAGACTGGAGATGAATTAGAAATCCGTTATGGTAAAAACACCGATTGGTGGAAGAGTCGAAAGCGAAAAGATAAAATCAAAGTCTACATCGAAATGCCAGAGCTTGAATACCTGAAAATAACCGGAGCGTGTGACGGAGAAATCCGAGATTTTACGGAAGCCGATATGTCACTTGATCTGGAAGGAGCCTCTAAACTATGGGCAGACATCACCGTGGAATACCTGGATGTTGATTTGATTGGTGCTTCGGAACTTACACTGGTCGGAAGCGGAGATGACTTAAAAGCCATTTTAGTCGGTGCATCTGAACTAAATGCCTTCAACTATACTGTGGATGATGCTGAGGTAAAAGTGTCCGGTGCATCTACAGCAAAAGTCTATGCCAAAAATGACCTGGAAGCCGATGCTTCCGGGGCTAGTAAGATCCGTTACCGTGGAGATGCACGTGTGACGTCTGACAGTAAAGGGTTAAGCTCCGTACGAAAAGATTAAAAATATCTAACTGGTAAAGAGTCAATTTGACTCAGTCATTTAGGTTTTGGTTCCCCTGCTTTTGGTCGGGCGGGGGATTTTTTTACCCTCACATGAAAACACGAATCAACCTTAAATATCTATTCATTGCTGCTTTTGCGGTGGCTGGATCATGGTTCATTCACGAATTCGCTCATTGGTCAGTAGGTGAAATCCTGGGTTACGACATGAAAATGACACTAAACACCGCCGGAATCATTGATGGCAGCTATGGTTACACCTGGGAAAGGTTGCTTGTTAGCGCTGCAGGACCTTTCGTTACCATTGTTCAAGCTGTAGCTTTCTGGATCCTGATCATGAAGCGGCCCAACCAGTATTTATTCCCATTTATCTTCACTCCGCTCTACTTCAGAGCGCTTGCTTCCTTCATGAACATTATCAATCTAAATGATGAAGGCAGAATTAGTCATGCGATGGGAATCGGGACCTACACTCTCCCGATCATTGTTACCTTATTTCTATTTGTACTGGTCTATAGTGTCGCTAAAAAGCTATACCTCAGAAAAAGTTTTATTGCCTGGAATACCCTACTGGTAATGATTTTCAGTTCGGTAATCATTCTTTCAGATCAAATGTTCCAGATACGATTGATTTGATGGTTTGAGCTATCAAAGAATAAGCCAAAGGCTTTCCTCCAAACAATATTTTTGTTTTGGCCCATGTTCCTTCAAAGAGTTCAGAGTGACGGTAGTTTTCCAGGTCTTCTTCTCCCTCCCATTTGCTAAACGTATAGTACACATGATCCAGCTTGGCATCTTTGCACAACTCCAGGTGTTTGCATCCAGGGAAAGTTGATATTTTATCTTTGACCGTTTCAAAGAGCTCCAGGAAGTCATTGACTTTTTCCGGCTTAAATTCCATTCTAACGATACGTATTAGCATAATTATCCGTTTGCAAATTCTATTAACACCGGCGAGTCAACTGACAGCCCCAGCAACTCTGATGCATTGCCTTTATTGATCCCAATCTGGAGCTGGTTTGAAGAGTTAAATAATACAAAGCAATCTCCGGACTCTACATCACTGAAAAAAGTATGCAGCTCCTGAAATTGTTCTCTCCCAAAACGGATGGCATATCGCACGCCGGATCCATTTATTTCCAGTATTTTCTCAAACTCCTCTTTATTTATATTGGTGATCAGGTTTCCGTAGTGATCTACACTCACCACGTTTCCGGCAATTTCCCGCTTCGTCACTTTCAGCTGACGCGCATAGAGCTCCGTTATTTCTTCCGCTATCTGTCCCACATCACTTAATGACTTTCCATTTGCGAGCATGAGTGCCGTCTTCGCTAAAACATCCTTGGCCGGAAAGGTAGATTTTCCATTTTCCAGGAAGGCAATTTTGTTCGGTTTTTTAGATGAGATCAGACTGAAAATTCCTGAATCAAATCCGACAAATAAATGATCATCCAATTCTATCGCAATCGCATTAGACTTTTCCCGCATGGAGTCTACTGCGACTACATGAACCGTTTTTGCCGGAAAATCCTTGTATACATTGCGAAGCACATTGGCTGCATGAGAAATATCAAATGGGCGAATGTTATGCGTAATATCTGTGATCGGCTGAGTGGGTGACTCAGAAACAATGGCCGCCTTTACAGCCGCCACGTAGTGGTCAACCGTCCCAAAATCAGACATGAAGGTAATTAGGGCCATTTGTGGGATTTCAGCTTACATTTGTTATCACAAAGCTATATATTTTACTCACACAGTGAGCGCTAAAAAGCTTGAGGTTTATCACAAAAAAGCGCTAAATAGTTGGCACTTAATTTTTGTGTTTCGTAAGTCAAATACATTTGAAGGATTAATAGAAATATCGATTGCTGGAAAAAATAATTACACTAGAGAACGTCTCACTTGTTGATTTTCTTGGAATAGAAAATCAAAACATCAAAACCATTGCGACAGCCTTCCCGGATAGCAAGATTGTCAGTCGTGGCAATGAAATCAGAATCAAAGGATCTGCCCCACAAATTCTTAAAATCAACGAAATCCTTAATTCGCTGCTCGCCCACTATCATGAGTATGGAAAGGTGACGGCCGAAAACGTAAAAGATTTTGTGGACAATGAAGAAAACACCATTGAGGCGGGCGATTCGGCTGTGCTTGTGCATGGCACCAGAGGGTTTCGAATAGTTCCAAAAACTGTCAATCAGAAAAAACTGGTGGCTGCTGTTGAAAAAAATGATCTGGTTTTTGCGATAGGTCCTGCAGGTACCGGCAAAACTTACATTTCTGTAGCGCTGGCCGTACGTGCGCTAAAAAATAAAGAGGTCAAAAAAATCATCATTACCCGGCCGGCGGTTGAGGCCGGAGAAAACCTTGGTTTTCTACCCGGAGATTTGAAGGAAAAAATAGATCCTTACCTACGGCCGATTTATGACGCACTGCGAGATATGATCCCCGGAGAAAAACTTCGTTACTACCAGGAAAATGGCGTGGTGGAGATTGCCCCGCTTGCATACATGAGAGGGCGAACGCTGAATGATGCCTATGTCCTTCTGGATGAAGCTCAGAATACCACTCCGATGCAAATCAAGATGTTTTTGACACGGATGGGTCCTCAGTCCAAGGTAATCATCACAGGTGATCAATCTCAAATTGATTTACCGAAGAAACAATCCTCCGGATTGATTGAGACGATGAAAGTACTCAAGGATATAAATGGGATTGGGTTTGTTAATCTGGACGAGCGTGATGTTGTCCGTCACAAACTCGTGAAAGCAATCATTAAAGCATATAATAAGTATGACTCACAGGGTGATTCCGGCAACAAGTGAAGAACTGAGAAAGAAAGCATTCGCAATACGTGAGGAAGTATTTGTCGTTGAACAGCAGGTAGCTTTCGAGGAGGAGTTTGACGAATTTGAGGATGAATCTTATCACTTTGTGGCTTTGGACGAAAATGACGATCCTGTTGGATCTGCCCGATGGAGATATACGGATAAAGGCATTAAGCTCGAGCGATTTACCGCCAAAAAATCCATGCGAGGAAAAGGGCTGGGAACAGCTTTAGTGAAGGCAGTCCTAGAAAATATCGAAGAAAAAGCTGAAAAAGGCACCTACTTATATATGCACGCCCAGCTGCCGGCTGTTCCTCTTTACCTAAAGTTTGGCTTCCAAACTAAGGGTGATCAATTTGATGAGTGTGGCATCATGCATTACCTGATGTGGCGGGAGCTTTGATTTGTTTATGCTTGAACATCCCATTCATCCATTTTCTTCCCGTTTAGCCTTAAAATGAACCCCTTATTCAGATTCTCCGTGATATAGAGGAGCTATGAATAAAGTAAAGGCTTACTTCACTCGTTTACCTTTTAGTCTTAAAAGTGCAGTGATTGTAACAACGGTAATAACCGTTCTAGTCATGCTCCAATCCTACATATGGGTTGGAAAAATCAAGAATAAGCCTGATTTCTGGGAAAGTGACCATGCGATTTTTCCTATAATCAATCACGTGATCTGGTTGGGGTTTGCACCGCTCATCTATTCAATGATTTTCAATATAAGGGCAAAAGAAATTCAAGCTACGCGACCCTTTAATAGGATCGGATTTTTGATCGCACTCTCTATTATTTTCACAATCGCACATGAAGTTGTAGGTGTCCTGATCTATAATTCTTATGTTGCTTTGACTCATATGAATGATGGAAATTTCGTTTTCAATATCAATTCAGGAGTCTTTGGATTATCCAAGTCCTTTTTTGAATTCTGGATCATCTACTTCGTCCTACTCAGTTTCCACAATCAAAAGAATATTCAGCAAATCAAGGTTAAAAACTCCCTACTGGAAGCTGATCTATTGAAAGCGCAAATGAGTGCGCTAAAAAACCAACTCCACCCCCATTTTCTATTCAACTCCTTTAATACGATCTCTGCCCTTATGGAAGAAAATGTAGAGTTGGCTCAACGCATGATTTCTAAATTAGGCGCCTTGCTGCGAAAGATTTTAAAAGAAGCGGATACCCAATTTATCACGGTAAAAGAGGAAATAGATTTAGCTAAACTTTATCTGGAAGTAGAGCAAATCCGATTTGATGGAAGACTAATCACACACTTCTCAGTTGACCCCAACGCAGTGAAAATTCAAATTCCATCTCTCATCTTGCAACCGGCTATTGAAAATGCGATTAAGCATGGATTTTATAAAAAAACAGATAAGTGCAACATCTACTTAAGTGTCCGTGAAGAAACGGATGTTCTAGTACTGGAAGTCATTGATAATGGTGCCGGGGTGAAGAATGAGACAGATTTTTCTTTTGGAATGGGACTAAAAAACATTCAGGAGAGACTAAAGCGTTGCTACGGCAATCAGTTTACATTTTATGCAAAGCCTATGGAAGAGGGTGGCTTTATGATTCTTATAAAAATTCAAAAAGAAGCCTTAACCAATGAACATTTCAGTAGCGCTAATTGATGATGAGCCATTTGCTCTAATCAGAATAAAAAAACTGCTTCAGATTGATGATGACATTCAGATTGTGGGCGAAGCATCGGGAGTTGAAGATGCCATTAAGTTGCTTAAGTTTAAGAAACCAGAAATCATCTTCATGGATATTAAAATGCCGGATGGAACGGGTTTTGATATTTTGTCTAGGCTGGACTCGTCCTACAAGCCCTACGTCATTTTCGTCACCGCATTTGATAATTATGCCTTGAAAGCGTTCGAGTACAACGCCATCGATTACATCTTAAAGCCTTTTGAAAACTCCCGATTTTTCAAAGTGGTAGAAAAAGCGAAGGAATTTATAACCCTGAAGAGGTCATCGAAAATAACCAAACAAATCTCTGCCCTAATCAATCAGGATGACAAGCCCTATCAGGATGAAAAATGTCAGATAAAAATCGTTGAGAAAGGTTGGGACATATTCATCGATCACCAGGATATCATGTTGGTTGAATCGAACGGCAACTACTGCAAACTGCACATCTCAAACAAATTCTACCTCTATAAAAAGACAATGAAAGAGCTCGAGAGTGAGCTGAATAGCTCGGAGTTTTTAAGGATTCATCGTTCTTATATCGTAAATATCAATTTGATAAAAGAAGTAAAGTATTTGGGTAAAAATGAATATGCATTTGAGCTTTCTACCGGAATAAAAATTACCTCCGGTCGGAGCTTTTCTGATAAAATCAAGAGCTGTTTATCTCTAAAAGTCGGATCGATAAGCTAGCTAAGGCGCCAAAAGAAGCATTTGATCTCCGTTGATCAATTAAAATCCTGATCATCAATAATTTTCATTTAGCCACAATCCAAACCCGTTTTCACAGATGGGTTTATGAACCGATTGGCATACATATCGACATTTATTTTCGCGTTAGCCGGATGTAGTTCGCAAAGAGCAATATCTGACCATAAACCCCATTCACCATCTATTACTTTTGAAGTCCATCACAACATCCTCATCGTAGAGGGATACATCAATGATAAGTGGGCCAAATTCATCATAGATACAGGGGCTAGTGCTTCCATTCTGGACTACAATCAGTTTAAGAAATATCACTTCACCTATAATAGGGATACCGACAGCAATTTAACTGGGTTTGGAGGTAGGTCAGGTATGATGAAAACTTCTTCAGTCAATTTTAATTTGAAAGGAGTAGACGCTCCAGCCATATACCGTTTTTCTGCCTCAGATCTTAGCGGAATAAACAGGGTTCTTGCCAATAGCAATCAGAAAATACTCGGGATTTTGGGATCAGATTTCTTACAAAACCATGGAGCAATCATCGATTACAGTAAAAACAAAATTGTTTTGAATTACCTCGACCATTAACCATGGACTAATACATTTCGACTAAGGGACAGATATTTTTTAAATTTTTAGTAGAGTTTTTAACGTTCTGTCCCTGTCGAAATGGTCATGATCTTCCGTTACTTTACTGCAACTAATTGATTTTTGTTTTCTCAGGCAAGTACTTCCAATATCGATGTGGGACATGCTGCAGGTGTAACCGCATATTTTTCCGTTCTTGTATACAGGTAGCATGGAAATATCCCGTCCAGGCTTTCTGAAACATTTGCTCATCTTCGGCCAATATCGAATCACTTATCTGATGCGATGAAACCCAGTTGGCATTGTTCAATGTTACCGTTTGCATGCTTTCGCCATCGTAAAAAAGTCCATAGTCTCTTTTTGTATCGTAAATCAGCCATTGCTGATCTGCATATCGTTTTTCAAAATGATCTCCGATGAAAGGAATTACGTCAAAATCAGGAGAGATGGTAGCTGCATAGATGTCATCAATTGTCTTTTGAAAGCGCACAAATGCATGCATTCGATGAATCTCTCGTCCCATCATTTTATTGATTTGCTTCATTCGCAGGATTGCATCGTTTCGATAATCCATTCGCAACCCTCTGGGTTCTTTAAATGCCTTTCTGATCACCTCTATAACGACTTTCTCCGCATCATCCAGCTCGGAGTGAAGTACTTTGATCAGCATAGACAAAATACCTTTCGGAGACTTTCGCTTGAAGCCCTCCATCACTCGCTTTGCTTTTAGCTCGTCTGTGATGACAAAACGAGGCTCATCAAAAAGTCCTTTCGAATAGTTTGCCGCTTTTAGAATAGTGGCCTCCGCGACTTTTCGCTCATAGATCTCAAAAATTGCGGTAAAGAACCCTGCTCGAGTTCCATCATAAACTAGTGTCTGTTCCATCAAAACAAACTCATCTGTCCCTTCTTCTCCCCGTAAACAATCTGTCTTCGAATCACTGTAGGATCGCTACCAACCATCGGCAAGGCTTTACCATGAATATGTATGAAATACTTGGCTCTGTTGACGGCTGCTCCCATCTTCTTGACATCTTCCAACCGCACTTTTCCATACCTTCTTGATTTCACGATCATCTGAGCCGTTTTCACACCTATCCCCGGAATACGAAGGATCAATTCATATGGCGCCTTGTTGATGTCCACCGGAAACAATTCCGGATTTCTAAGCGCATATGCCAGTTTCGGATCTACTTCCAAATCCAGGTGTGGATGTTTTTCGGTCACAATCTCTGACATGTCAAATCCGTAAAAACGAAATAGCCAATCAGCCTGATACAACCGATTTTCCCGTTTTAGCGGTGCAGTACGTATAGCAGGCAATCGTGTATCCTCACTTACTGGAATGTAACCTGAGTAATAAACCCTTCTGAGTTTTTGTTCAGCATACAAATCTGAGGAGAGTTGAAGTATCTCCAAATCCCTTTCAGGGGAAGCTCCAATAATCATTTGTGTGCTTTGTCCGCCAGGCGCAAACGACTTCACCTTTCGGTATTTCTTCCGATCTTCTTTAAACTCATCTATCCGGGTGGTCAGCCAATTCATGGGCTTGTAGACCGTCACATGATCCTTTTCAGGCGCAATTTTTTTCAGACTTTTTTCTGTCGGGATTTCCAAATTCACACTGAGACGATCTGCATATAAGCCGGCCTCCTCCATTACCTCTTCGCTAGCTCCTGGTATAATCTTTAGATGAATGTATCCATTAAATCGATGCTCCGTTCTTAGCTTTTTAGCAATTCGAATGAGGCGTTCGTTAGTGTAGTCTGCATTCTTAAAAATACCCGAACTTAAAAAGAGGCCTTCGATATAATTTCTTCGATAAAAGTTGATGGTCAGATCCACCACCTCATCCACCGTAAAAGCTGCACGTAGCACATCGTTGCTTTTTCTGCTCACACAGTAGGCACAATCATAAATACAATGATTAGTCAACAAAATTTTCAATAAGGAAATACATCTACCATCCTCTGAATAGCTATGGCAAATCCCCATTCCTGTGGCATTCCCAAGCCCTTTTCCAACATTTTTTCGGTTACTCCCACTCGATGCGCACGACACATCGTACTTCGCCGCATCTGCCAGAATTTCCAGCTTCTTCTCAACACTCAATTTCATGTGTAAATAGTATAATTTTCAATCGATCAAATGGAATTCGCTCACTCGTAATCATCCAAAAAAAGTAGATTCTCACAATCGCTTATTTCATAATACTAAATTAATTAGTATTACTAAAAATAGCATCATTTAACGAATTAAAAGGAGGATGACCCTGAAATAAATTCAGGTGACGTACTGGCTAAGAGTGGTCATTCATTTTCCGTGGGTCATTCTGAACTTGTTTCAGAATCTATCGAGACCAAACTTAATCAATGCTAAAAGTTTCCTGTTTTTACTGACTCTACATCTTTTTCATCAAACCAGTCATGTGCTAGATCATTAAGATTCGGATTACTTTCCTTAATCAAATTCCACTTCCATTCCTTGCGCCAATTCTTAAGTTGTTTCTCCCTTGCAATAGCTTCCTGAATCGAAGGGCACGTTTCAAAATACATGAGATATTTGAGTTTATACTTAGCTGTATGTACGGATCCTATTCCAGCTTTGTGTCTTAAAACTCTATCCTCAATATCATTGGTCATACCGACATAAAGAGCTGTCCTGTTATAGTTTGATAATATGTAGACATAGCCCTTTTTCATTATGTTATAAGATAAATAGACCCTGAAGTAAATTCAGGATGACTCTCGGAGTAAATAGCGGTGCTTTGTTTTCTGTGTATCATGTCTGCCTGCGGTAGGCAGGCTGAGGGACGAAGCATCTCTATCACTAGCATATATCTTCTTCTGCCTTGGTTTTGCGTCCTCACGAACCAGAATTACAAACACGCTTAATTGGTTGATGAAGACACCTGCCAAAACTTTTATTACATTTATTCAAACGATTTCCGTTCCCAGCGATTGATATATATAAAGAATAAGGTAATTATGAATGTATTGATCATTGGAGCAAACGGAAAAATAGGAACGATCCTAGCTAACAAACTAAATGGAACACCACATCAGCCGGTCGCAATGGTGCGAAAAGAAGAGCAACAAAAGTCCTTCGAGAATAAAGGCATACAAACCGTACTAGCAGATTTAGAGAAAGATTTTAGTCATGCCTTTAAAGGCGTAAACGCAGTAGTCTTTACAGCAGGAAGCGGAACAAAAACTGGTAAAGACAAAACTCATCTAATAGATCGAGTGGGAGCTAAGAAAGCGGTTGATTTAGCTGTGAAACACCGAGTAGACCGATTTATCATGGTTAGCGCATTTGGCGCAGATGCCAACGCTGACGAATGGCCTGAATCCATGGTTCACTATTATGAAGCTAAAGCAGATGCTGATAAGCATTTAATGCAAAGCGACTTGAATTACACCATTCTGATGCCAGGAAGTCTTACAGATGAGAATGGTACCAACACCATCGAGATAGGTAATAAAATTAGTCAGCGAGGTGGAAGCATTTCGCGTACAGATGTAGCCACTGTCATTCAGAAAACACTAGACAACCATAACCTGATCGGTAGAAATTTAGAACTTCTGAGTGGTGATACACCTATTGATGATGCCTTAAGTAAGATTTAAATTGTCAAGGTTCCTTTCCTCACAAACTATAATTTTGAATAACACTAAATAGGTTGGTAGTCACCATAGACCCTGAATCAAGTTCAGGGTGACGTTCTGGTTTAGAGTGCTCTTCTATTTCCGAGTCATCGCGCACTTGATGCGCGATCCTCCATATTAGAGGAAGGTGCCGTCAATTCCATTGCGGGTCAAGCACTGTATGACAAAACAATTATTTACTACCTCCACGCGGCTTCACTCCTCTTATTGCCTCAGCAGTCCACGGGTCATCAGGCCAGTGGTGCTTGGGGTAGCGGCCTTTGAGATCCTTTCGCACTTCGAAGTAGGTCTCGTTCCAGAAGTTTTTCAAATCGGAAGTGACCTGAACGGGTTTAAATCCCGGAGAAAGTAGGTGTATCAATAACGCCTGTTTTCCATTGTTTACCGAGGGTGTTTCCTCCATCCCAAACAGTTCCTGAATACGGGCTGCTAAAACCGGAGATTCACCATTGTCTCGATACATAATTTTGATGCTGGAGCCACTTGGCACTTCCATTTTTGCTGGCACAAGTTTGTTTAGCTCTTGTTGTTTTTCATAATCAAGCGAATGCAACAAAACATCATATAAATTGATCTTCTTAAGATCCCGAGGGTTTTTGACCTCTGTGAGGTATGGAGATAACCACTCATCATTAGTCATCAGCAAAGTATCCGTGCTGAAATCCGGCCAATCATGTGACGACTCCCATCTTCTCAAACTCTTGATCCTATTTTGCAACTGCTCAACTTCCTCATTCCAGTCAAGCAGGGTTCTCCCTTCTTTCTTTATCGCCTGCACAATGGCATCTTTCAGATGTGAGGGTTCGGAATCGGGTAGAGGAACAGATTTCAGGACAATGTTGCCTATTCGCAAGTCTTTGCTGGCATTCAACCCACCATCTTCTGTATCCCATTCCACTACCTCCACTTCCTTTACCCGGGAAGCTAAATCCTTTGGGTTCAGGGGTGAAGCCATGAAAATCTTACCCATCCCATCTCTTGCGTCAAGGTTTGCAATAGCCAGCCAGGATTCATGTGCCAAGTCATCTTTATGTCCGGCCATCGCTATACGCCCGTTGGCAAGTTTAAACTGCGCATTGTTTCCTGGTCGTGCAAAAGCAATCCGCTCTGGAAAGGCATGTGTTAGTAATAATCCCGTTTCATAAGGATCAAAAGGATCATTGTCCACTTCCTCTTTAAACAGCTGACGGTAAGAAGCTGCAATCTTTTCGATCCGATCAAACCTCCCCCCTTTTCGATTCTCCCTTCGATGGGTTCTGAGGACCTCAATACGATTATTAATATCAATACCTGCCTCCTTTCCGAGTGGATCTCTTTCTTCCAAAAGCGCTGCAACATCAGCGGCCAGACTTACAAGTCCTTCCTCCTCTGCCATCAGCATCATGTGGGCAAGTCTGGGATGGCAAGGCAGTCGGTGAATTTCCTTTCCATGCGGGGTGATTCTACCATTTTCAAGTGCCTCCAACTCATGCAGGGTTTGGACGGCTGCCTGCCATGCCCCTCTTGGAGGTGGTGACAGCCATGTCAGACTCAGTGGGTCACTAATACCCCAGCTGGCCAGGTCCAGCGCAAGAGATGCCAGGTCTGACTCCAGTATTTCCGGAGTGCGATGTTCCTGCAATCGACTATCCGTGGTTTTTGACCACATCCGATAACAGACCCCCGGACTCAATCTTCCTGCTCGACCAGCACGCTGATCTGCCGAATCTTTTGATATCTGAACGGTCTCCAGTCTTGAGAGACCGGATTTTGGATCCCATTTCATGGTACGCCCAAAACCTGTATCTACTACAACTTTAATCCCTTCGATAGTCAAACTGGTTTCGGCAATGTTGGTAGCCAGCACCACTTTTCTCCTGCCTTCTTTGTCTGGAAGAATGGCTGCTTTTTGCTTATTGTAGGGAAGCTGTCCGTAGAGTGGATGAATCTGAAACCCTTTGAGTTTTGACTTTAAAATACCTGCGCACTTGGTAATCTCGCCCTGACCGGGCATGAAAACCAGGATATCTCCCTCATGCATTTTGGATGCCTTAACCACCGTATTTGCCGTCATTTCAGGAATCATGAATTGATCCTGATCACCTACGTATTCGATATCTACAGGGTATTGACGACCCTTGCTCTCGACTACCGATGCTTTTAGCGATTGTGTCAATTGCGGCATATTTAATGTCGCAGACATCACCATTATTTTAAGATCGGGTCGTAAGATCTGCTGCGATTCTCTGCATAGCGCCAGCGCTACATCGGCGTGGATACTTCGCTCATGAAATTCATCAAATATGACAAGACCTACACCTTCGAGGGTATTGTCTCCATGAAGCATCCGTGTAAGTATTCCTTCCGTCACCACTTCTATTCTGGTTGCATCACTTACACGTGTTTCAAAGCGAATGCGATAGCCTATTGTTTCTCCAACTTGTTCTCCCAAAAGTTCTGAAAGCCGCATGGCAATTGAGCGTGCAGCAAGCCTTCTCGGCTCCAGCATTATGATTTTTTGTCCTTTTAGCCAAGCTTCTTCGAAGAGTGCGATTGGAAGTAATGTACTTTTTCCTGCTCCGGGAGGTGCGTGCACAATAAGCGTATTATCCTGCTGAAGATGACTTTTAACTTCATCGAGGATTTCAACAATCGGAAGGTCTACGGACTTGGGATCGAAAGGCATGCGGCGAAGTTAGTATGCGCATATCAGACCTCACTTGATAAGCACATAGCAATGAGGAATTTCAAAACTTTATTTGAGTGAAGATGTCGTGTCAAAGCACTGCATGACATAGAGGGAAGTTCTTATTCTTGTTTGTCATAGTAAATCCTTTTGACAACCTGTGCTTCTCAGAAGACAACACCAGATGACTTATGTTAGCATTTTGTCATACCGCACTTGATGCGTTATATTCCTTTGAGGAAATTAATAATTCTCTTAGTACTGCATTAAGGATAAGTGATATGTCCTATAAAGAATACTTTGTTTACATACTCACTAACTATTCAAAAACTGTTCTCTACACCGGAATGACTAATGACTTAGAGCGAAGAGTGTTTGAACACAAGCAAAAGCTAGATCCAAATTCATTTACCCGAAAATATCAGGTTGATCAACTGGTCTGGTATGAGTCACACAATGATGTAAATGAGGCAATAAGCAGGGAAAAGCTTATCAAAAAATGGAAGAGAGAATGGAAAGTTGAGCTTATTAAGAAAGATAACCCCGATTGGAAAGATTTATCTATCGGATGGTATGATTAGTCCACTTAGGCTAATTTATTAGAAGATGCCGTGTCAAAGCACGGCATGACATAGAGTGGAATTTTTGTATTATAAGCCAAAGCGCGGCATGATACGATTATGTTAGCAGTCTACTTTGTCATACCGCACTTGATGCGGTATCCTCCTTATTAAAAATTTAAGAACCTTGGAAGATGCCGTGTCAAGCACGGCATGACATAGAGGAAAGTTCTTGTTTCTTTTTTTCATAACGGACCTGTTTGTCGACAAGCATCGTCTCGAAGTAGATTATTCATGACTTAAGTTAGCAGGCAGTCAAAAAACCACATTATATGAACTATAGTCTATCTGGAAACAGATAATAAGGAAGCTTATCAAGATGCCGTGTCAAAGCACGGCATGACATAGAGGAAGGTTCAAGTTCTCGATTTTCATAACGGACCTATTTGTCGACAAGCATTGTATCGGAGGAAAAACTAAATGACTTATGCTCGCATGTTCTCATACTGTTCTTGATACGGTATCATCCTTACTAAAAATTAAGATCCTTGGAAGATGCCGTGTCAAGCACGGCATGACAAAAGAAGTATCGAGAACCCTATATTTTCTAAAAAAGGGCACAAGTCATGCTTCTTGTACCCTCCTAATAATGCGATTGTGTTTTACGTTTTAGTCCCCTTTTGACTCCATGTTTCTGGTGATGAAAAAACCAGCTACCAGGCCAAGTCCACCAAAGATGAATAGCATGGATGGAATAGCTACCTCTTCTTCCATATCAATACTGGCGGCCAACAAATCTCCGATAAAAATACCTGCGCCTATTCCCATAAAAAGGAGTGCGATATTGAGGATGAATTTAGCAATGGAGAATTTGGACCCTTTGGTATTGAAAAGAGAAGCTTCTACTCCTTTTTCTATCAATGCAAGTCGTTCTTTATTTCTGGTGGTCAAAAACACATAAGCGATACCGAATATGGTGCCGAAGAGTGCGAGGAAAACTATTAATGGTTCCATATGTATAATTTAAAATTGTTACTGAATTTGCCCTCTTTGACTACCGGTTATAAAAAGAGGTTACAAAAACCTAAAAAATTTCGTAACCTATTATAGGCTTTGGTAGTCAAAGCTGAAAATGAACATGAAAACCGAGGCTGAGCTTATCGATCGCATTTTAAAAGGCGAGTGGCGCAATTACGCTATTCTGGTCGATAAATATGAAGCTAAAGTTTTCAATTATGTGAATTACCTGATGAATAATCGGGAAGATGCCGAAGAAATGGTGCAAGATACATTTGTAAAAGCTTATCGTTCACTTAGTCAATTTCGAGGGGATGCTGCGTTTTCAACCTGGCTCATCCGTATTGCACATCGAAATTGCCTGACACATTTTAGAAAGAAGACACCTATAAACGTTTCTCTTGATAATGTGACAAATTCAAGCGCAGGCAATGTGGTGAATTCCCCTACAAAAAATTTACACCTGGATGATCGACAGCAGGTTTTGAGTCGCGCACTGGCACAGTTGAAACCAGATGAACGATCTGCGGTAACTTTATTTTACTATCAAGAGCTATCGCTTCTGGAAATTTGTGAGGTGACAGATCTAACACACTCGAATGTGAAGATCCTTTTGCACAGGAGTCGGAAGAAGTTGCTGGAAATTTTAAAGGATATGGGCGTTAAACAATCAACATTATGATGGATATAAATCAGGAAGACGAATTACTTAAAAGATTGTTTGAGGAGAGCGAGATAAAGCCGAGCGCTAATATCACTGAGAAGGTCATGCACCGAATAGATGTAAACCCAAAGGCTTTTGAATATGAACCTATAATCAGTAAAAAAGCATGGATGATAATAGGAAGCATATTCGCTATTACACTGTTTTACCTATTGATAAACTCCAGCGGATTTGCAATTGAAGCTCCAGAAGCATTTCAATTGATTAAAAATCAATTTTTAAATATCGGTGATGGTTTTTCTTTGGAATTACCTCGCTTTAGTCTACCTGAAATCCCCAAAACGATGCTGGTAGCCATTGCTGCAATAAATGTCATTGGTATTTACCTGATAATCAGTTTTCGTTGGAGAAAGTCAATGTTTAAATAGAAAACTAACTATCCAGGTCGGTACTTAAATAGTACATGTAGTACTTGCTATAGCTCGAGTCCTTGGTTACTCAACTATTCAGATCGTATTGTTAACTAAAAGGTAACGACCCTCCACTAAAAGACAATAGCATCCATTAGCCAGTATTCATAGGTTTAAATAAACTATTTAAACATTATGAATACATTAAAATCAATTACCCTATTGACAAGTATATTGATGCTATATGCTTGTCAGGAAGACAGTAATCAGCTAATAGCTAGTGATCAGCTAGAACAAGTAGCGTCGGGCGCTTTTCATGACAGTTCACCAGTAAACCAAGAGGTTTATATTAAAGTCAGTGAGTTTCTGGAAACTAATCCGGTTGAGGGTTTACTGGAACCTGAATTGAATTATCATGAATGGATCCAGGATCAGGAATCTATTGAGGAATCTACCAAACAGGAGCTCCTAAGTTCATCCAACACCATTAAATGCCTTGCTTTTTATACCTACAACCAAGAAATCGATGGTTGGGATGTCTTTCTGCTAAGTGCCAGAGATGGCGATCTCACTGAGGTTGTAAAAGGGGACGCCTTAGAACTGGATGCAGTTGAATATGAAACGCTTGCTTCCGGAGAAAAATCTCCTAAAAAAGCTAAGAAGAAGAAAAAGAAGAAAAAACCGATTAACGTTGACGAAAAGGGATGTACAAAACGAGTATGTGACGGTGGATACTGTCATGAATTCACCTTCGTCCCTTGCAAAGGGTCTAGGGGCATGCAAACCTGTACGGTTTTAGGAGCTCCATGTGATACAGGGAGTAGCGATGACAGCTTGATTGGATCAATTCTGAAATTTGAATTTGAGTTCTAAAGAAAACTAGAAGTAATGCATTTGCATGCTAATGAGCATGATCATTTATAAAATTGAGGCTGTCTAAAATAGACAGCCTCTTCTTGTTGTATCCAAACCTGACTCAAACCTCCATCTACTTCAAGTTCTGCACCGTTTATGCATAGTTGATTATTGCTTTAAAAGCGTAAAAGCACTTCAATAACAAAAGCGAATCGTAATTTTGCGAGCAATTAAGGCTGATAACTCGCATGAAAAAAGGAATAACAATAGATTCACTGGAAATAACCGGAATATCATCAGAAGGAAAAGGTGTGGGACGTGTGGATGGCAAAGTGGTATTTGTAAAAGAGACCGTCCCTGGAGATGTGGTGAATGCCAGAATTGTTGGAAAGAAAAAGAAATTTCTCGAAGCATATGCAGAAGAGCTAGTCAAAAAATCTGATGAGCGAATTGAGCCTTTTTGCGAACACTTTGGTCTGTGTGGTGGATGTAAGTGGCAGCATATGAGCTACGAAGCACAGCTGAAATACAAGCAAGGACATGTGGAAGAAAACCTTAGAAAACTAAGTGGATTAGACCTTCCTAATGTGATGCCCATTTTAGGTTCAGAAAAGACATCCTTCTACCGAAATAAGCTGGAGTTTACATTCTCAAACTTTCGGTGGCTGACAAAAGAAGAAATCCAGTCGGATGAGGAGCATGTTCGGACTGGTCTAGGATTCCATATTCCTAAACAATACAATAAAATCGTCAACATCAGTAAGTGTCATCTGCAGGCCGATCCATCAAATGAGATTCGATTGAAGGTAAAAGAATTTGCAGATCAGCATGGCATTTCTTTTTATGATGTAAAGAATCAGGAGGGCTTTTTAAGAAACCTGGTGATTAGAACTGCCTCTACTGGAGATGTGATGGTGATCCTTCAGGTCCACTACCGAGATCAGGAAATGCTGGACTTGGTGATGAACTTCATTCAAAGAGCGTTTCCTGAGATTACCTCCCTCATGTATGTGATCAACGAAAAGGGAAATGATTCTTACAGTGACCTGGAGATTGAGTTATATGCTGGTAAGGATCACATTATGGAACAGATGGGAGATCTTAAATTTAAGATAGGACCAAAGTCGTTTTATCAAACCAACTCTGCTCAGGCACACAAACTCTACAAAATAGCTGCTGATTTCGCTGACCTCAAAGGAGACGAATTGGTTTATGATCTTTATACCGGAACCGGCACAATCGCCAATTTTGTTGCCAGATCAGCGAAAAAAGTTGTGGGGATCGAATATGTGGAAGATGCGATCAAAGATGCTTTTGTCAACTCTGAGTTAAATGGCATTACAAATACGGATTTCTACGCTGGTGACATGAAGGACTTATTAGCCAATGAGTTCATTAATCAGCATGGTAAACCTGATGTCATTATCACTGACCCTCCTCGTGCAGGCATGCACCCTCGGGTCACGCAACTGCTTGCAGATCTCAAGGTGGACCGCATTGTTTATGTTAGCTGCAATCCTGCCACCCAGGCGCGAGATTTAGAGGTCTTAGGAGAGGTGTATAACGTTGAAAAAATTCAGCCGGTAGACATGTTTCCACAGACCCAACATGTGGAAAATGTTGTTCTTTTGAAATTGAGAAATAAATAGCCTCTTTTAACATAAATGAATGATTGACGATAAAAGTTGCTTGCATTCAATATCTCAGGGAAATGAAGAAGCACTTGAGCAACTTTACAATAACTATTGCGATCGCGTATTTAATACGCTTATCAGTTATACTAAAAATGAGGAAGATGCGGAAGAGTTGTTGCAGGATGTATTTGTCTCCATCTATAATACAGCTACCAGCTTTAAATTCAATTCGTCCGTTAGTACCTGGATCTATCGTATTGCCGTAAACAAGTCACTGGATTTTCTGAGAAAGAAGAACAGTCAAAAGCGCTCCGGCATATTCACTTCTCTTTATGTGAAACATTCATCAGAGGTTAAGCACGAAACTCCGGATTTTGATCACCCAGGTGTGAAGTTGGAAAACAAGGAAGATGCTCAGCAGTTGTTCAAAGCCATTGATTCGCTTTCAGAAAATCAGAAAACTGCCTTTATTCTCACTCAGGTCGAAGGACTTCCTCAAAAGGAAGTTGCTGAAATCATGAAGCAAAGTCGAAAATCTGTGGAATCTTTGGTGCAGCGAGCAAAGACCAGTTTAAGAAAAGAATTGGAAAAATTGTATCCCGAGCGAGGGAAATAATGTTAAAAAACGTCAAAATGGATATGGAACAAGAAAAGCGTATTACCAAAGCAATGAATAGCCTTGACAGCATTCAAAAGGCGAAGGCTCCCACTGATGGTTTTGCGAAAATCCAGCAAAAACTGGCAGACCAGAGAATGAAACAGCAGCAACCTGCAGGTAGCTGGATGAAAGTAGCTGCAGTGGTGGCCTTGGTAGTTTGCTCAAACGTTTGGGCCGTTTCTAATTACCTATCTTCCGAGAATGTAACGACAGAAGATTCCAGCAGTTACCCTCAACTAATGACTGATTTTAACCTTTACGACTATGAATAGTAAGCTGTATAAAATTGGATTTTTTATATTGTTAGTCATCAATGTAGGATTGGTGGTATTATTTGTCTTCAGACCTAAGCATCCTAGTAGACAAATGGGGGCGAGAGCCCAAATAAGTCAGAAGCTCGCATTCACAGAAGTACAAGAGAAGCAGTTTGGTGAAATGGTGCAAACCCATCGACAAGCTGTTAGAGAGCTGATGATAGAAGAAAGAACGCTGGTTCGATCTTATTTTGAACAACTTTCAACGGAGGCCAGCTCAGAAGACAAGGAGATACTTCTTCAGCAAATTATGAAGTTGAAAAAAGATAAAATAATTCTCACCTACAATCATTTTGAAGAGCTAAAAGAACTTTGCAATGAGGAGCAACTGGCGAAGTTTGAAGAAGTAATCGCAAATATCATTCCTATGCTTGCCAATTCGCCAAGCAGACGACCAGAAAGAGGTAAGCCCAACTAAACAAGTTTAACCTTATTTAAAATTCCTAAGTTGATACGTAAACGTCAGCATAAAATAACGCTGCAACACCTGCGTCTGACTCTCTTGCACATATTGAGCGGTGACCGTCTGATCAAAGCTTTGATTTTCCCCGAGTAGGTCGAAAACAGACAGCTCCAGTTCTCCACGACTATCCTTCAAGAACTTCCTGGCCACACCCATATTCCACAAGGTATATTGAGTATCAAATGAATCGTTCACACCATTATACTTCTGATGCAGTGTTTCATTGCGGAAAACAAATCCTTTTGGAAAAATTAAATTAATAGTAGATCCAAAAGTTTGCGTGTAGTATTGGCTGTTGGTTGCTGACTGGATGGAATTATATACCCTGCTTCCCGATATCTGATAATACAAATTGTAGTCGATATTTTCACTGATATTACTTACCAAACCAACCTTTACATCAGCTGAATAGGTTTTTGCCATATTCAATACATCGTTCGTTATTCCAGGAAGTCTGGTGTAACTCATTCCTGCCGACACATTCAGATTATTCTTTATGGGCGAGATTAGTATTCCATAGGTAGTATTATTACGCACAGACCAATAACCGTCCATGTTAACAGGTGTAGTCAATTGTGCTCCCTCTACTAACGAGATACCTCCTGAAGTAACAGAATCCGCCTTGATAATGGAAGTGCTGTTTCCTATGTAATCAGTACTCGTCGATATGGTGGTTCGATTGGAAAGGGTAGCATTCCTGTCAAAGAAATTTTTCTGAAAACGCATTTGCAATGAATGCGAATAGGTTTGATTAAGATCCGGGTTTCCAACTGAAAGGAAAAGTGGATTACTATTGTCAATCACATTTTGCAGCTGACTAGCTGATGGCTCAGTAGTCGAGGTTGAATACCTGGTAAAAAAATTACCACTCTCACCAAAGTTAACCCTACCCAAAATAGATGGAAGAAAATTGCTAAAACTCCGTTTAGTTCCTTCAGCAAGAGGAAGCACCTGATCGTTGTTCAGTGTCGCATACTGATAGGTCAAGGATACATCAAATATGTTCCCAAACTTATTATTTGAATATCGGATGCCTGGAAGGTGTTTTGAGTATCTGCTTTCAAAGTTGCTGGACAAGTCTTCACTAAACGTTTCAGCCCCGGTTGCTTCCGTTATGACAAACGTCTCTTTATCCGATTTTCTAACGGACTTGCTCACCTCATAGCTCATCGATACCTGTCCCGTTGTACCCACAGGCTCTGTATAGGTAACCCTAGAACCAAGCGTATACTGCGCTTCATCAGTATTGTATTCAATGAGCGAATCAAGTGACAGATCTTCGTATAAATTTTCTCTTTTAGTTGGGTTTATCCGAGTGTTGAGATCAAAGGATATCGTTCTTCCTACCTTATCGAACTTATGTTGGAAGATAAGATTGTTGGTGAAATTGAAAGACGTATTTGAACTTGAGTAATTATTGAAAGTTTCACTAAGCAGCTCACCGCTTTGATTGGTTGTCTCACCAAGCGTAACTTCAGTACTCTCATTGTCCTGGTAACTAAAAGAAGACCGTACCAACAGATTGTTATTTTCATCAATTTTGTGATTAGCACGAAGGTTTAATCGGTGATTAGAGTTGTCTGTTACTGACTGTAGATCCTCTGAATAAAATTGGTTTTCTCCTCTCAAAAATGATTCGCGACTCAGCAGTTGATCGTTGTTGTTTCGTGTTTGGTTGAAAAAATAGCTCCCTTCAAATGAGGTGTTGGTTCCCCAGTCATCCGTAAGGTTTAACCCGATTGAATTGGTTCGGGTGATGCCATCTTGTGTTCCGGTAATAAACGACTGATTACCTCCTCCACGAAATCCACCACGACCTCCTCCTCCACTTACACCTATCAGATCTTCACTTCCAAAGTTTTGCAGGTTGATGTTGTTGGCCAATCCAAGAAATGTGAGCCGCTGATCTTTGTTGAAAGAATTAATCGTAGCTCCAGCTTTGTACAACTCATTTTCACCATATCCAGCATAGGATTTTCCAAATTGCCCGTTTCGTTTGTCTTCTTTGGTCACTACATTCATAGTCCAGGAGCTGTTACCATCATCAAACCCAGTAAATTGTGCCTGATCACTTTCTTCATCGTAGACTTGTACTTTATCCACAATATCAGCCGGAATGGTATTAAGTGAAAGCAACGGATCTTGTCCGAAAAACCGTTTTCCATCCAACAGCACTTGTTCGATGCTTTCGCCATTGGCACTCACACCGTCACTATCCACTACTATCCCCGGCATTTTGCTAACCAGATCTTTGGCAGAAGCATCCGGATTTGTTTTATAGGCAGCCGCATTGTATTGGGTGGTATCTCCAATTTGTTGTACGGCTATCACCTCTCCCTCTACAACCACTTCATCCAAATTGGTCACTTCCGGTTCTAATGATATAGTTCCCAGTGCCTGGTCCTGAATGGTAACTCGCAAAATTTTAGTACTCGATTTATAGCCTACATTCGATATTCTCAATCGATAAAATGCGCGCTCGAGATCGGGTATGGAAAATCTCCCATCTCCATCCGCCACGGCAAACTTTGATCGTGTCGAATCTTTGATGTTCACCATCAGGACCGTAGCTCCAATCAGGGGAGATCTATCTGAAGCATCTACCACAGCACCAGAAACGGATAGTTCCTGTTCTTGAGCAAAAGCAATAAAAAAACTAAATAAGAAAGTGAAGAACGTGAGTAAAGTTGCTCTCATAACAACTTAATTTTTACCGTCCCCATCATCATCACTTCTCTTCTCCCTTCTGGTTTGGCTGATGCTTTTGTAGATTTCAAATTGATCTTCATTCAACACATCGGCAATCAACTCATCTTTTTCCTTCCTCAGTGCTTCCATTTTTTTTCTTCTTCCTTCTCTATCATTGCTTTGTCTCAACTCCTCAAAAGTTTCTTTCAGCGTTGTGCCAAATTCCTCATAAATTCCATCGAGGAGTAGCTTTTGATCATCAGTCAAGTCCTTGACTTTGCTATAAAGTGCCTGTTTTTCGCGTGCAATCATCTCTTCAGGACCACCGCCAGGTCTTCCTCCCCGACCACCTCCTGGAGGTTGTGCAAGCGTAGAGATTGAAATACCAATAAAGAGGATTAACATGCTGTTTTGAAGTGCTTTCATTTTAATTCTAATGTTGATTTCCTCTTTAGACTCCAAACTCGAATCAAACCCTCGCAGACAATCCTAAAAAAATATTATTCATACATCCTCTTTCCTCATTATGAATGACTATCTCTTTAAATTTGAAGCTTTTACCGGGCATATTTTCATAAAAATAACATGCAAAACGATCCAGAATTAAATCCAAAGTATTTAGGAAAGATTTCTTCTGATTTTGTGAAGGTTTCAGAAACACTGAAAGAAGCCTCTTATGCCATCAAAAAACAGGGCTTTTCAGAATATCCGGTTTTTGCCATGTGTCAAATAGACCAGCCGATCGGACAGATGCTGGTAGAAAAAAATCAAGCTGAGAATGAATGGCATTATTTCGCCTCTATGATGGAGGAATTTATTCAACGCGGGTTAATAGCTGAAGAAAAAGCGTTCAAGGAAAATTATAAGGATCCTGACGAGTTTTGTTGCCTTTTTGTAATTGATGAACAGTTCACGAATTTTGTATTCGTACCTTATCCCATTGATTAGCTATGAATCCTAAAATTGAGTTTGTCTACCAAAGTTTAAGCGAAGAAGCGAAGAAAGAAGTCATAGACTTTTGGGTCGCTGAAGGGGCTTTAACTTCCGAACAAGCACAAAATAGGATTGCAGAATTGGTGCTTTTAGCAAGAGGTGAGGACCGAGCAATTATCGGTGTTAGCACTGTGATTAAGCGGTTATATGAACCTATTGGGAAAACTTTCTGGGTTTTTAGGGCGTTTGTGGGAGCTAAACACAGACAACAGGGTGTTGTGTTGAATTTAGTAATGGAAGCCAAGAAACATTTAAATGAGCGGTTTAAAAAAGGGCATGACCCTAATGTGATTGGTATTCTATTAAAGGTACAGAGCCCGATTCTCATGAAACATTTCCCGCAGGCTACCTGGCCCAGAACGCAATTTCATTATGTTGGAGTTGAAGATGGTTGTCACATGCGCATCAGCTATTTTGATGGAGCTAGGATTGATTAAAGAATAAAACCTGCTATCCGATTCTTTTTACAAGCTCCTGACTCGGTGAGAAAATTGGTAATCCACACTTTTTTTCGCAAATTGATTAAGCCTAATTCACTTAAATCATTGCGTCATGGTTCGATTTGCCTCTCTACTTTTAATTCTTTTCATTGGAATGAATGAACTTCTGGCTCAGGCCAGTGAACTGGAGTCTCAGCTTACGAAAGATGAAAATACTGAGAACATTGATATTCTTCATCAGCTGGTTGAAGCTTATTCAGCAAAGGATAGTGTGCTTGCTTTTTCTTACGCAGAAAGAGCGATAGCCATGAGTCAATCGCTGAATGACGTGGAACGATTAGCAAGAGCTTATCTTGATTATGGATATATCTATCAGGATCATTTCTTATATGGTGAAGCAGAAAAGTGGTACGTGAAGGCGGAAAAGATTTATGAGTCAGTTAAATCAATCAATGGACATGCGTTGATAGCTGAAGCCAGAGGGCTTGCACAGGTAAAACAGGGATATCATGATGAAAGCTTAAAATCATTTAAGAAGGCACTCAAACTCTTTAGTGAGGCTGATAAACAGGAAAGCATACTCAAAACCTATTACCATTTAGGGTACGCACATTATCGTAAACGTGAATATGATTCTACGACCTACTATTATTTCAAAGTTCTCCCCAATTGTGAAAATGAAGTCACAAAAAACTGCATTGATGTATACAATCAATTGGGAACCACATACACTGAAATTAAAGAATACGGGAAAGCCAACACGTATCTGAAAATGGCTTTATCGGGCAGTTTATCAAGAGGTGACTCAGTGTCTGCGGCTAATGCAACCATGAATATTGCCGGGAACTACTTTTTCCAACAAAATCTGGACTCATGTGCATTTTTTCTGAGTCAGGCGATTGACATCTATGATGCTACAGGCAACAAACAAGGGCAGCTGATTGGACTAAACAATTTATCCATCATCTATGAAGAGAATGGTGAATTAAGAAAAGCACTAGCAACAGCACTGGAGACGGTAAGTGCTGCCAAAAAATTGAATGACAGAAACATTCTGGCAGGCAGCTATTTGCAGGCAATGGACTTAACCAGAAAGCTGGGAAGCTTTAATAAATCTTTCGTTTACGGAGATTCTGCTATCGCTATCATTCGGGAATTAAAATCTAAATATCATTTCCAGCAGTATTACTTATCTCTTTCAGAAGCATACACAGATTTGAATGATTATAAATCTGCTCTTGAATATAAGGATCTTTATTATGCATACACTGATTCTATGCTCAATGAGCAAAAAAACAAGCAAATAGCAGAACTAGAGACGAAATATGAAACAGAAAAGAAAGAGCGGGAAATCGCACTATTGAATACTGAAAAAGAACTTCAGGCGGCTATCATTGATAAAAATAAGTCCAGCATCACCATTCTAATTGTAGCAATAGTCGGTGTGGTGATAGCAGCATTTTGGCTATTCAAGCGAAAAGAATACAAACAGCGAGTGGCTCTAGAGCAAGAAAAGACTCGACTAAAAGAAGAGCAAATACGAGCGGTGATTTCCTCTCAAGAGAAAGAAAGAAAACGATTTGCAATGGATCTCCACGATGATTTCGGACAGCTGATTTCAGCCTTGAAATTGAATGTCTCACAGACAGATGACAAGTCAGATAAAATCCTGAATTCCATGTACAGTTCTTTGAAAAATATTGCTTTTGATTTGATGCCTCACACACTTTTTGAAAAAGGAATAGAGGAGGCATTGGAAGAATTAAAAGATCAAATCAATGGAAGTGGTAAAATTCAAGTCGCTTTCCAGTCATTCGAAGTAAAGAATAAAATAGATGATGAACAAAAAGTTGCCCTTTACCGAATTGTTCAGGAATTGGTGAGTAATATAATCAAATACTCCAATGCGAATAAACTGAATATTAGCCTGACAGATGTTGGAAATGGATTGTCACTTATAATAGAAGATGATGGTGATGGTTTTGACCTATCTAATTTCAAAAATGGCAGTGGTAATGGCTGGAAAAACATCCACTCTCGATTGGATCTACTCCACGGATCTTTTGATTTTGATACTATGCCCGGAAGAAAAAATACCACGGTTACCATAGAAGTTCCTTATTCTAAACAAGTAGCTGCAGTAGCTTAAATGAAGGGCCCGCTTAAAATATTCATTATAGATGATCATCAGTTAATGATAGATGGTATGATGGAGTTGCTGCAAAATCACGGTAATAACCAGATTATTGGTACCTCCACTTCTGCACGCCAGGCTTTGGATGCTTTATCAAATACCAAGGTTGACCTGATTATTTCTGATGTGAATATGCCGGAAATGAAAGGCACTGAGTTTATTGCTAAGGTTAAAAAATTATATCCGGATGTCAGGGTAATTGCTGTAAGTATGCATCAGGAAAAGCACATTATCAAGGATGTTTTAAAAGCGGGGGCAGACAGTTACGTTTTGAAACATGCTACTCAAAATGAGCTACTGGAGGCAGTAGATAAAACCTCAATTGGCGAGACGTTTGTGAGTGCTGCTATCACAAAGATGTTGGTTGAGGATGTGAAGTACCCTTCCATAGAAGAACTTCTAAGTGAGCGTGAGCGTGAGATCATTACACTGGTAGCCAAAGAATATACCGGCAGGCAAATCGCAGAAGAACTATTTATCAGTGAAAAAACTGTGGAGACACACAAACGAAACATCTTTCGAAAAACCAACACTTCAACCCTTGTAGGGCTTACTAAATTTGCGATAGAACATCAATTGGTCTGATTTATTCACTTAAATGATTCCCGCTAAGGGAATTCCCCTAGTGGAAAATGCATAAACCCCCTGATGCATCAGGTTTTCATTCAACCCAACTTTGATATGAAAATCTTAGAAGCCTATGTCAGTGCCATTTACACCACGTGAAAAAGAGATCGTGCAGCTAATTCTCGATGAAAAATCTAACTCAGTTATAGCTAGTGAATTGGGAATTAGTGAACGCACGGTCGAATCCCATCGAAAGAGTATCTACTCAAAATCTGGGGTAAATAATGTGGTCGGATTGGTCAAGCATGTACTTGCTGAGAAAAAATCGAAATAAATCATTATTCATTTAAATCAATCATCATGAAAAAAATTATTGCTATTCAGATACTGATATGTATGCTGTTTCAGGTACCTGCCCAACTTTTGGAAAAGGAAACCATCATTGACCTTTCAAAAAAAGACAGCCGATTTTCCGCTTTTTATGGCTTCCCTAATGAAGTTATCGTCAATGATCAAAATCAGCAGTTTGAGCTGGTTTATGTAAACAAAGTGAAAAGAAAGTCTATCAAAAGAAACAGACTGGTTTTTGATTATGACTTAAATCTGATTTCCGATCATTCAGAAGAAATCGAAGTAAGAGGTTATGATGCTAACCAAACGACCGTAAAAACTGATGCTGCTAAAATGCCAGCCAACTATAAAGGTGAAGATTATACAACCACCATGCTGACACTGGGTGGCTTAATGAACAATAAAATCGAAAAAACGGAGGCAAAGTACGACTACAATTGGACGAGTCGCACATATGATGTTGAAACGAAAGTGATAGAAAAGGTTAAAGCTAAAGAGCTTGTGGGCAAGACTATGCAAAATCCATATGTGCTGCACTACAACAATGCTGCCGGTGATTTACTCTATGTTTCTGGTACGTTAAACAAGAAAAGACTCGTAGTTGATGCTTACAAAGTACACCGCATCAAACCCAACATGGAGAGTGAGGTAGTCGCCGAGTGGTCTTTTGATTACGTTCAGCGTCACTTCTTTGGAGGGTGGTTTCTTACAGAAACAGGAGATGTAAATATGATCCTGATTTTTGCCAATGCAGGAGGAAAAGTATACAAGCCTAAAGTGAATCAGGCTCCTAAACCTAATGAATGGACCTATGTTCGTCTTTCTTCAAAAGGTGAATTGATGAATAAAGCCTCATTTAAAACCAAAGCCAACAACTGGCAGATCCTAGGTGCTTACGAAAAGGACGGGTCCGTATATGTTTATGGGCCAGGAGAATCTAAAGGGGTGAACGAAAAGCATCAGGATATTTTGGCTGCTATTGGAACTGGCAAACAAGATGTTTTCCAAATCCTTAAAATTACTGACGACAATGTGGATTTTGTGACAGGTCCAACATTAGATGAGATTAATCAACTTTCTGTGAAACCTGCTGGTCAGAAAAAGAAAGTTGAATATGATGGCAAGCGTGTAGCTTTTGGCAACCTAAATATTGCTCCAAATAGAGACATTTTCATCAACGCTCAGGATTGGAGCCTGGACGCCAGATCAACAAAACCACTTTATAAAAGCTTGTTAATGTTCCAATTTGCTGCTGATGGCACTTTTAAGCGGCTCTATGGAATTGAATCACAAAAAGAAAAAGCAGGAATCGGTGGTGCAATAGATCCGGATACTGACCCACGGTTTTTTCAAGATCAAGGACAGGTTTTCGCAGGACCCAATGGTAATATGTTTTGGAATACCTTCACAGTAAATCAGATAAATAAATACGTAAGCAAATGGACGGAAGGGAGTATCGAATATACCCAAACGACTATTGTTAAACGATTTACTGGAGCCATTGCAAAATTCGATCCTGAATCAGGAACGCTGGAGGATTACCAAAAATTAGGTGATGATAAGTTTCTGCTTTACGCCTTACCATCAGAAGGAATACCTTCAATTTCAATTGATGGAGGAAAGAAAAAAATCTTTCTGGGATACGGCTCAACTAAAGATACCAAAAATCAGATCTGGTTAGGGAAACTCGATCCTGCAAAACTTTGAAATAAAGTCTTGAATTGAATCGCAGTGATTCTATTTTAAATGAGAGGCTGCCTGAAAAGGCAGTCTTTTATTTTAGCTTGTAGGCTAAATATGCTTATGCTCAATTTATTCTACTCACATTTAAGCTTTTTTAGATATTGTTATGAAAAGTCAAACTGAAGTTTTCAGATCGAATACGTTGATGATTTTCATCCCGGGTCTTTTTTTTGGAGCCGCACTGATTCTAAGAAATCAGAATGATTTGAACGTGTTGACGTGGATCTTAATTGGCCTTGGATTGGTGACAACAATCGCAGTAGTTTCAAGCTTCACCACATTGACCATCACTGAACAAAAAATTAACATTAAAAATATGAGAAAAAGTCATCATATCTGTATAGATGACATTGCCAGGCAGCACAAAACTGTATCTACATCCAAAAAAATAGAATCGGTTGTTTGGAACCTCCACTTAAAAAGTGGAGTGGTTGTGAAAATCTCTAGCGATCTTTTTAAAGAGAAGGAAAAGTTGGAGAGGACTCTCGATGAATTTTTGAAAAAGACTCCTAAAAAGTAAGTGCTTACTTATTTCTTCAAATGTCGCTCCATCAACTTAGCCTCCACATCTTCCAGCTTTAATCCTTGGTCTGCGAGTAATACTAAAAAGTGATACAGGAGATCAGAAGATTCTTCTATAAGAAGATCTTTCTTGTTATCCATCGCTTCCAAGATCACTTCTGTCGCCTCCTCGCCTACTTTCTGAGCTATCTTTTTTATTCCCTTTTGGAAAAGCTCGTTTGTGTAAGATTTTTCTGATGGATTGTCCTTGCGAGACTGAATCACCCCCTGAAGCTCATGTAAAAATCCGGCTGGCTCCTTTTCTCCAAAACAAGTATAAGTACCCTTATGACAAGTGTCTCCCTCAGGAATCACTTTGATCAGGTAGGTATCGTTATCGCAATCTTCCTGAATACTGACTACATTCAGAAAATTTCCTGAGGTCTCGCCTTTTGTCCACAGCCGATTTTTAGACCTACTGAAAAAGGTGACCTTCCCTTCAGCTTTTGTCTTTTCCATTGATTCCTCATTCATGTAACCAAGCATCAGCACCTGGTTAGTTTGTGCGTGTTGTATGATGGCTGGAGTGAGTTGTGAGTTCATAGTTTCGAGTTTCGAGATGGTCATTGTCTACCTACAATTGGATTAAGTCTATTTCTTAGTGTACTCTCCGCTATGGGAGCGATTATACTATAATTTGTGCATTCAAGCTTTATGATGCTAATCTTTATGATTTCATCTTTTAAATTGACTCTTTCGTTAAGCTTCAATCCTACTGTCCGCTGATTACTCCTAAGCACAAAATGTCCTTTAATTCTATCAAATAGATTGTTCGATTTACCAATATAAAGTGGAATCCAAGTGGGAGAAGTATTCTTGTGTTTTAAAATTCTTATTTGCTTTAGGCTTGGGGTGTTCATAATATCTAAACCTTCCCATTTTGGTCTAAATTGACTAAGCCACATATCAAAATCTTGATTCTCCTTATTTTTTATTTCAAACAAATAAAGTCCGGATACTTTTTTGAACTTTATAAGCTGTTTATAATCAAACTGATCATCTTTTGAAACGGTCATTAAATCTTTAAACTCTTGCTTTTCGAATTCGGAAACCAAATCCTGTTTTATTTCCGATATCTGATTATCCAGACTTCCTAAATTTTCCATTATATTGATTTCTAAAGTCTTATATCTAAGTTCTTTTGTCTAAGAAACCTTTTTAGTTTTGGTATAGGGATTTCTCCGAAATGAAAAACACTTGCAGCTAGCGCACCTGTTGCTTCCGTTTTCTCAAACACTTCTTTAAAGTGTTCACTGGTTCCTGCTCCACCAGAAGCAATAACGGGGATATTCAGATCTGCAGCGAGTTTATTGGTCAGCTCAATAGCAAAGCCAGTCTTGGTACCATCATTGGCCATGGAAGTTAGCAATATCTCTCCTGCACCCAATCTTTCAACCACTTTTGCCCATTCATAAACATCTATGTTGGTTGCCTCTCGTCCTCCTTTCACAAATACCTTCCACTTACCATCAACCAGGCCAGCATCTATTGCTACTACAATGAATTGACTTCCAAACTCATCTGCAATTTCTTTGACTAATTCAGGTCGTCGCACTGCTGCTGAATTAACACTCACTTTATCAGCCCCCGCTTTAACCAATACAGTTGCATCCTCCACGGAAGAGATACCTCCACCAACAGTGAATGGTATATTGATTTCATGAGCAATTTCCTCCACTAGTTTCGCAAAAGTCTTTCGTCCATCTATCGTGGCGGTAATGTCCAAAAAAACCAGTTCGTCTGCACCTTCTTTTACGTAGCGTTTGGCCAACTCAATTGGATCTCCGGCACTCCGAATGTCAACAAAATTGACACCCTTTACGGTTTGTCCATCTTTGATGTCCAGGCAGGGTATGATTCTTTTCTTAAGCATTGATTTCTGATAATTCTTTTAGAGTCACTCGATTTTCATAAATCGCTTTTCCAACGATGGCTCCTTCCAACCCATTCTCTTTCAACTTCACCAAATCATCCATTGAACTCACCCCTCCGCTTGCAATCAATTTCAGATCTGGCAACTTCTGTAGAATGGAGTTATAAAGCTCAAATGAAGGTCCTTCCAACATTCCATCTTTAGAAATGTCTGTGGAGATCACATACTCGACTCCTATTGACGCATAGTCTTCAATGAAACTCTCAATTTCCAGGTCAGACTCTTCCTGCCACCCGGATACAGCGATTTTTCCATCCAATGCATCTGCTCCCAAAATGATCTTTTGCGCTCCGTATGCTGTAATCCATGAAGTAAACTTAACTGGCTCTTTCACCGCAATGCTCCCTCCGGTTATTTGTTTTGCCCCGCTTTCGAATGCAATTCTTAAATCTTCATCAGACTTAATTCCACCTCCAAAATCTATTATGAGCTGGGTTTTAGTTGCCAGTTTCTCTAACACTTTCCAGTTTACAATGTGTTTTTCCTTGGCACCATCCAGATCGACTAAGTGAAGGTATTGCAATCCTGCATCTTCAAATTGTTGTGCAACTTCAAGCGGATCTTCATTGTATATTTTCTTAGTTCCGTAATCGCCTTTGGACAGGCGGACGCACTTTCCTTCAATTATGTCTATGGCTGGTATTATTCGCATAAATTGTTTTTTGTTAGGAACGTCATTCCTGATGTAGCGCAACGAAATTCAGGAATCTCATGTTTGGAAGAGATTCCTGCATGCGCAGGAATGACGGTTATTAAAATGTTCATAGTTCAAGAAAATTTTCCAAAAGTCTTCTCCCCACATCCGCGGACTTTTCCGGGTGAAACTGCACGCCGTAAAAGTTATCCTTTTGAAGTGCAGAAGTGAATGGCACCAGATAGTCTGTTTCTCCGATGGTGTCAGGACCTACTTCGACGTAATAACTATGGACAAAGTACATATTTTCAGTCGTTGATATTCCTTCAAATAATGATCCTTCTACTTTAATAAAGTCATTCCATCCCATATGTGGCACAATTCCTTTCGGTGGGAATTTCTTTACGTTTTCCTTAAATATTCCTAAACAATCCGTGTCTTTTTCCTCCGAATGTGCGCACATCAGCTGCATGCCTAGACAGATTCCCAGAAAAGGTTGCTTTAACGAAGTGATGACCTCATCCAACCCTCTATCTTTTAAGTACCTCATGGCAGTACCTGCTTCACCTACACCAGGAAAAATTACTTTTTTGGCTTCTCTCAATTCCTTCGGATCATCCGTGATTACCGATTCAACCCCAATTCTATCCAGCGCATTTTTCACTGAGCGAATATTGCCGGCATTGTATTTTACGATTGCGATCATTGGTAGGAGTCAGTTATTAGGAGTCAGAATTTAGAATGGCTGTTTTGTATGAATATAAGAGTTTGGCCACCTCATCACACTTTTCTAAAAGATTCTCACTTTCAGATGTAAATCCTAAATCATTTGCTAGGATGAGGAAATATTTAGTTTCATCTAGAGAACCTTCTGAAATATTGAAAAAACGTGCTTTATCATTAGCTGATCTTCGTTTGTAGCCCTCCGCAATATTTGCAGCTACAGATACTGATGCTCTTCTTATCTGAGATGTAATTCCAAACATCTCCTCTTTCGGGAAATTTTGAGTGATCTTATAAATCTCCAATGCCAATGCATGGGCCTTTTGCCAAACTATAAGCTCAGTAAATGATTTGCTTTTTTCCATTCTATTTTCTGAATTCTATATTCTTATTTCTGAATTCTATATTCTTATAATACTCCCTTAGTTGACGGCATCACTCCACTATCATCCTTCCTCACCGCCATCCTAATGGCGCGAGCGAACGCCTTGAAAATAGATTCAATCTTATGATGATCATTATCTCCAGTTGCTTTTATATTCAAATTACATCTGGCTGTATCAGAGAAGGATTTGAAAAAATGGTAGACCATTTCTGTGGGCATTTCACCTACGTGAGTGGCCTTAAAAGTTGCATCCCACTCTATCCAAGGTCGACCACCAAAATCAATGGCAACCTGTGACAAACAATCATCCATTGGAAGTAAAAACCCATAACGCTCGATTCCTTTTCTATCTTTTAAGGCATCATTAAATGCAGTGCCCAACGCCAGTGCAGTATCTTCGATCGTGTGGTGTGTGTCGATTTCAATATCTCCTTCAACCTCGACATGCAGACCAAGTGCTCCATGTCTTGCTATTTGATCCAGCATGTGATCGAAAAATGCTACACCTGTTGATATGGATGTGTTAGATGTATCGTCCAGATTGACTTCAATCTTAATTTTTGTCTCTGAGGTAGTTCTGACACAGCGACCAATTCTGCCTTTTTCTTGGTACTCCTCTTCCTTGAGAGCTGCAATGAGTCGTTGATTTTCAGATGGTGTTCCAATCGTGATTCGCAAAGTATCCGAAACCTGACTGGATCGATCTCTCACGACAATACCTTTTGACATCAAGTATGCATAGGTTTTTTGAGCATCCTCAAAAGCAACAAGTAAGAAATTAGCATGAGAAGGATAAATTCTTCTAACAGAAGGAAGATCCTTCAGCGCTTGCTCCATCTTTGTTCGCTCTTCAATCAGTATCTCAACCTGCTTTTTGATCAGCTCAGGTCTATTCAGAACATCAATCGCTTTTTCCTGTGTCAAACTATTGATGTTGTAAGGCGGTTTAATTTTGTTCAGTACACTGATCACTTCTGAAGACCCAAACCCAATACCCAGCCTTGCCCCGGCAAGTCCCATCGATTTAGAAAAGGTCTGAAGAATGAACAGGTTGGAAATATTTTCGCTTACCAAACTTTCGCCTCCAAAATCAATGTAGGCTTCATCAACAACCACTAACCCGGAAAAGGCTGCTGTAATTGATAGGATCGTATCCTTATTGATGCAATTGCCCGTTGGGTTATTGGGGGAACAGAGAAAAATTATTTTCAGGTTTTCATCTAACAACTTGGGTTGCAGCTTACTAAGGTTGATTTGAAAATCATCAGTCAGTGGTTCCTTAATCACTTCCACATCATTAACATCTGCAGCCACTTTGTACATACCAAAAGTCGGGGGAAAGATCATGAGTTTGTCCCGACCCGGCTCACAAAAAGCGCGTATCAATAGGTCAATCAACTCGTCACTTCCATTGCCGAAGATTAATCGGGGAATTTCCACATTTCGGTACTTAGCCATTGCCTCTTTCAAGTCACCTAATGTTCCATCAGGGTAGCGGTTTAGGCCAAACCCAAAAGGATTTTCATTTGCATCAAGAGATACTTCAGCAACCCCATTGAATTCGTCTCGAGCGCTGGAGTAGGGCTTGAGTCTCTTGACGTTTTCTCTTGTTATTTTATTTATGTCGAACATGTTATTCATTTTATTTATCCTCATTTCGCCCCCCTCTAAAGGGGGAGTTGGATGATGTACTGGTTGGGAGGTTTTCTAAAATTTCTTTCAAATAATTCCTAACTCGATCTACATTAGACAGAATAGCATCATCTGGTATCCTAATGACTTTATATCCTAAACCCTCCAGTTTTCTCTGTCTTATATCATCATTCTCTGCTGTATCTTCATAGGAGTGTGTGATCCCATCTATCTCAATAATTAGTTTTAGGGGTATAGAAACAAAATCAACAATGTAATTATCTATGGGTCTTTGCCTTCTAAACGGGTAACCTATACCGCTAGCTCTGAGCACGTGTTTCCAAAGGATTGCCTCAGCTTTAGTTGCTTCATTCCTGAGTTTCCTAGCTTTCGTTTTTAGGTTTTTATTGTAGTGATGGAATTTTTCATCTTTCCTCCCCCCATCCCCCTCCAAAGGGGGAGTTGAGAGAGTATCATTCCCCCTCTCCGAGGGGGTCAGGGGGAGGTTTTCATTACCAAGCTTATTCAACCTCAAACTCACCGCGTTCTTATGCGCCTGCAACTGCTCTGCCTCTGCCATCTTTTCAATGGCAGGACCCAGGTTTTGAATACCTTTTTCAGATAGCTTTTGAAACGTAATTTTCTTTACAAAGCTGTCTAGCGATACTCCACTGTAATTTCGTGCATAACCATTGGTTGGCAAGGTGTGATTAGTACCACTGGCATAATCACCTGCACTTTCACAGCTCCAGTTTCCTAGAAAGACACTTCCTGCATTCGTTATCTGCTCACTTAATTCTTCAGCATCTTTGGTAGCTATGATTAAGTGTTCGGGTGCATATTCATTGCTAAAGGCTGCTGCCTTATTCATATCTTTTACAAGGACTGATCGACTGTTTGCTAATGCCTGCGTAGCAATACTTTTCCTCGGTAGCTGATCTATTTGTTTCTTTACTTCTTCCTCCACTTTGGTAATCAAATCCTCAGAATTACTCACTAAAACTACCTGACTGTCCGGTCCGTGCTCTGCTTGTGATAGCAGATCAGCTGCAACAAATTCTGGGTATGCAGTATCATCGGCAATAACCAACACCTCACTAGGCCCGGCCGGCATATCTATAGCTACACCATAATTCTGTGCTAGTTGTTTTGCTGCGGTTACGTATTGATTTCCCGGACCAAAGATTTTGTCCACCTTCGGAATTGATTCAGTACCAAAGGTCATAGCTGCCACCGCCTGAGCACCTCCGGTTAAATACACCTTCTCAATTCCCAAAAGCTGACAAGTCCAGCCAATGACAGGATTCAGATATTTAATTGATTTTGATGCTCTCTTATCGAAATTCTCCTCCATCCCCTTTTCTAAAGGGGGATTATTAGCATCAAAACCTGATGGTGGTGTGCACACTACAATATTTTTACATCCAGCAATTTTAGCAGGAATGGCTAACATCAAAAGAGTAGAAAATAAAGGTGCAGATCCGCCAGGGATATAGAGTCCAACGTTTTGAATCGCTACACTTTTTCGCCAGCAGTTCACTCCTGGTGTGGTTTCAATAACCTTTATTTCTTCCTTTTGTGAAATGTGAAACTGCTCTATATTGGATTTAGCCATTTTGATGGCATCTGCTAATTCAGGATCAATCTTAAATTCCTGATTAGCAACATCAATTGTCATACTATCCAATTCCACAGCATCAAACTCTTTGCTGTATCGAATGAGTGCTTTGTCACCATTAGATCGGACATCTGTCATGATTGCACCAATGCGTTCCTTCAATTCTGAGAAATCAAAAGTTGGCCTCTTGCAAAGTGTAGGCCAATTAGATGATTCAGGATATTTATAATACTTCATTTTAATTGTCAATTATCAATTGATTTAAATAATCATTTTTTCGATTGGACAAACAAGAATTCCCTCTGCACCCTTTTCTTTCAGTTGGTCAATTACTTCCCAAAAATCATCCTCCTGAATCACACTATGAACACTACTCCATCCCTCATCTGCAAGTGGTAGAACTGTAGGACTTCTCATTCCTGGCAAGAGATTGATGATCTCATCCAGTTTATCATTAGGAGCATTCAGCAATATGTATTTATTCTGCTTTGCGGCTTTTGCAGCCTCTATTCTAAAAAGCAGCTTATCAAGTAAAACTTTTTTATCATCGACAAGCGAGTTATTGGCAATTAATAATGCCTCACTTTTTAGTACTACTTCTACCTCTTTCAATCCATTGGCTAAAAGCGTACTTCCTGTGCTGACAATATCAAATACGCCTTCTGCAAGTCCAATACCCGGAGCGATTTCGACACTTCCGCTAATCTCTTCTACTGTTGCATTGATGCCTTTTTCTTTCAGGAAATTCCTTAGGATAACCGGATAACTGGTGGCAATTTTCTTCCCTTCAAACCATGATAAACCTGTGTAATTTTCTTCTCTTCTAATCGCCAATGAGAGTCGGCATTTTGAAAATCCGGGGCGATTAATGATGTCGACTTGTTGATCTTTTTCCAGAAATTCATTTTCACCCACAATTCCTATATCTGCTACTCCTTCAGCTACATACTGAGGAATATCATCATCTCGCAGATAGAAAACTTCAAGCGGAAAGTTAGAAGCTGTTGACATCAACTTTCCACCATTGTTGATTTTGATGCCGCACTCTTTCAAAAGGCCCATGCTTTTCTCATTGAGTCGACCGCTTTTCTGAACTGCTATTTTTAGTTTTTCTTCCATTTTTATTTATTAAAACATCCCCTTTCCAGTGCTCTTTCCCTGGCAATACAATTCAAAGGGTGTACATGATTTTTTATGTTTTAGAGTAACAGTGCTGTTTGCTTCTTGTTTTAAGTTATCTCTTATCTTTCTCAATTTATTTCGAGTCGCGTTGCGACATAAAAAAAGGCCCGACGGTAATCCGACGGGCCTTTGTATTTATTTTTAATAACTACAGCATCATCTTCTTACCTCTTCGGTGAAGTGGATATGATGTGCATGATGATGTAGTTCTTGAGTTCTCATTTCTCATCGCAAATATATATCGAATTTTTAATTGTCAATTATCCAGCAAATTTTTCGCTAACAGCATCCCAGTTTACCACATTAAAAAATGCGCTAATGTAGTCCGGTCTTCTATTTTGATAATTTAGGTAGTATGCATGCTCCCATACATCTAGTCCCAGAATAGGTGTTCCTCCACATCCTACTCCTGGCATTAGTGGGTTATCCTGGTTTGCAGAAGAACAAACATCTAACGTTCCGTCACCTTTTCTACAGAGCCAAGCCCATCCACTTCCAAATCTAGTAGCTGCGGCATTGCTAAATGCTTCTTTGAACTTATCGAAGGAACCGAAAGCTGAATCAATGGCATCTGCTAAAGCTCCGGTTGGTTCTCCACCACCATTCGGACTCATTACTTCCCAAAAAAGTGAGTGATTCCAGTGACCTCCGCCGTTATTTCTTACTGCTCCATTGTCTGAATGATTTTTAACAAGGTCCTCCAAAGATTTTCCAGCAAGGTCAGTTCCTTCAATTGCAGCATTTAATTTTGATACATATCCAGCGTGATGCTTTCCGTGGTGGATTTCCATGGTTTTAGCGTCTATATGTGGTTCCAATGCATCATGTGCATGTGGTAGGTTTGGTAATTCAAAAGCCATAGTTTTTGATTTTTTAGGTTTAAAAAATGATTTGTGAAGATAACAAGAGTAAGGCATGTTTAGTTGCCTCTGAGCTTCTTAAAAAAATCTTTGAGCATAGTTTCACTTTCACTGGCCATTACGCCAAGCTTCAAATCTGTCTTAGGGTGTATGATGTCTTTATTGAACTGAGAAAAACCCCTCTCCTTGTCAAGTGCTCCTATAACCACCCTACCGATTTGTGTCCAAAAAAGACCACCAGCACACATACTGCATGGCTCCAATGTCACAAAAAGTGTGCACTCATTGAGGTATTTTGAGCCTAAATGATTTTGAGCTGCGGTAATAGCCAACATCTCGGCATGCGCAGTGGCGTCATTCAACCTTTCTACCCTGTTATGATCTTTTGCGATGATTTTATTTTCACATACCACCACAGCTCCAATAGGAATCTCACCTTCATCAAAGGCATTTTGAGCCTCTAGCAAGGCCTGCTTCATGAAGTGATCGTCGCTATAAATGCTTAGGGTCATTATTTGATTTTTACTTTCACACTATTCATTACTTCATTGGCAATTGGCTGCCACTGACTCATTAGCCTTGCCTTGCATCCAATGTTGAACAGCAACACCTGGTCGTTGTAAGAGGTATATTGAATATATGTATAACTCCTGGACGATTTGCTTGAGAATGCATTTTCACTTTGAAGTGATCCTATAAATTCAAAAACAATGAATTTCTTTCCATTAATCTCTTTGATTTCATCCTGAATAAACTCAACCTTATCAAACATGGATTGGATACTTGCTTTGTAAAAACCATAGATCATTTCTTCATCACCAGCTATCCACTGCATTGGATTCCAGTTGACACCAAAGTTTACCTCTCTATCCATTGATGAGTGCATTGCCAGTGGCTCTCTTGAAGAAACAAATTTTTGTATTCGATCTCCTTGACTCATCAGTGTGAATGATTCGGGGATCATGTAAGAAATATCTTCATTGATCTGGTATTTGGTCATTTTTTCCTGTGAATACAGAAATGTGGAAAATACAGTAAGCAGGAGAAAGACAATTTTATTCATTTGGCGAATTTAAGAAATACTCTCCTGTCTCACTTTAAGGGCTAAAACTTTGATGAAGTTTTAACAAATCGAAAATAAATGATAGAAACCCTATTGATAGCTTGGGGTTTAGTTCCTAATTCCTACACATAGTCCTAATTTTGCACCTCATTTTTCAATTTGAATAAAAGATATGCTACGCACACACACTTGTGGAGAATTAGGGTCAAATCATATAGGTCAAACTGTTACCCTTTGCGGATGGGTTCAAAAGCAGCGAGATAAAGGAGGTGTTGTTTGGATTGACTTGCGAGATAGATATGGCGTTACGCAACTGATTTTTGAAGAAGGAGTAACTGATCAGACAATCATAGATCAGGCTAAAAAGACTGGTAGAGAGTTTGTGGTAAAAGCGACTGGCGAGGTGGTAGAGCGATACGCGAAGAATGATAAAATGTCTACCGGAGACGTAGAGATTCGGGTGAGTAAATTGGAATTGCTCAACGGATCGAAAGTTCCTCCTTTCACAATAGAAGATAATACGGACGGTGGCGAGGATTTAAGAATGAAATATCGATACCTGGATATTAGACGAAATCCAGTCAGGGAAAAACTGCAATTGCGTCACACGATGATGCAAAAAGTACGAGAGTATCTCAATAAAGAATCATTTGTTGAGGTAGAAACACCGTACCTGATTAAATCTACCCCTGAGGGGGCTCGTGACTTTGTGGTGCCTTCAAGAATGAATGCAAATGAATTCTACGCACTGCCTCAATCACCCCAAACCTTTAAACAACTATTGATGGTGGCCGGAATGGACCGGTATTTTCAAATTGTCAAGTGTTTCCGAGATGAAGATTTACGAGCGGACAGACAACCAGAATTCACACAAATTGATTGTGAAATGGCCTTTGTGGAGCAGGAAGATGTACTTCAGATGTTTGAAGGCATGACTAAGTTTCTTTACAAAGAAATTAAGGGAATTGAGCTTGGCGATTTTCAGCGCATCAGCTTTGATGATGCCATGAAAAAATATGGATCAGACAAACCGGACCTTAGATTTGGAATGGAGTTCTGTGAGTTGAATGAATTAGCCAAAGACAAAGGATTTGTGGTATTCGATAGCGCAGATCTGGTGGTCGGCATCAACGCCACAGGCTGTGCAGAATACTCACGAAAACAATTGGATGCGTTGACAGACTTTGTGAAAAAGCCTCAAATTGGGGCTAAAGGACTGGTTTATGTCAAATGCAATGAAGATGGCTCATTTAAGTCTTCAGTAGATAAATTCTTTGATCAAAACGCATTAAGCGCTTGGGCGGAGAAATTTGGTGCTAAACCGGGAGACCTGCTTTTGATTCTGGCTGGAGAAGCAAATCAGACAAGAAAAGCCCTAAATGAGCTAAGACTTGAGATGGGTGAGCGTCTTGGTCTAAGAGATAAAAACAAAGTTGCTGCGGCATGGGTGCTGGATTTCCCATTATTAGAATGGGATGATGAGTCAAAGCGGTACCATGCAATGCACCATCCATTTACCGCACCAAAACCGGAAGATGTAGAAAAACTGGATGCTGATCCTGGAGCTGTTCGTGCCAATGCATATGACATGGTCATTAATGGGGTAGAAGCAGGTGGAGGCTCAATCCGTATCCATGACAGGCAAATGCAGGCAAGAATGTTTGAGGTCCTGGGTTTTAGCAAAGAAGAAGCGGAAGCACAATTTGGATTCCTCATGAGTGCCTTTGAGTATGGTGCTCCACCTCATGGAGGAGTTGCTTTTGGCTTTGACCGACTGTGTGCAATAATGGCTGGTGAACAGAGTATTAGAGATTTCATCGCTTTCCCTAAAAACAATGGAGGTAGAGATGTAATGATTGATTCTCCATCAGCAATTTCGATGGAACAATTAGGTGAATTAGGAATTAAGCTAGTCAAACCTACAGAATAGTAGTATTTGGTTCTTTTTTAGTAACTTTTCCGGTTAAATAATCACACCTGATGACTAGGAAATTTCTTCTTTACTCTGCGCCCTTCTTTATCTTATTCGGAGCGTTCTCATTGTTTGAACCATGGTTTTACAGAAATCTGTTTGCCAGCACTTCCATTGATCGCCTTGAGGATAAAGAATTTCAGATAATTGCTCATAAGGGAGCCTCCGGCCTTGCACCTGAAAACACCATGGCAGCTTTTCAAAAAGCTATGGATTTAGGAGTAGATCAAATAGAATTGGATGTTCGCCATACGAAAGACGAAGAAATCATTGTTTTTCATGATCAGCGTTTGGACAGGATAGCAAAGGACTCACTCGGTAATCCGGTGACAGGTGATGTGCATGATTACACGCTTGAGGAGATTAAGCAATTTGATGTAGGGTCCTGGTATGATTCTCATTATAGCGACCAGCGCATCCCAACTTTGAAAGAAGTGTTAGATTTTATCGACGGCAGAATTACTGTCCTCATTGAAATCAAACATATGGATCACCCGCATTACCATGATTTTGCTGAGAAATTGGTAGATGTAGTTCTAAGTGAAGAAAACGGAGAGGATTGGATTATTCTTCAGTCTTATGAACCGAAATATTTAGATGAAGTTCATGAACTCGATCCATTCATACAAACAAAAGCCTTGATTGTAGGCGAAGATTCTGCGCCCTTGATCGCTTTTTATGTAGAGACCCGAATTCATATGGGTCGTGCAAAGGAAAGTAATCGAATGAAAGCGATTAACCCGCAATGGGAGACGCTTTCACCGCGGAGAATTTTTCAAATGCATGCAAAAGGGTATGAAGTCCATGCTTATCCTGTAAATGAGCGTGAGGACATGATTAAAATGCTGAATGCCGGTGTTGATGGCATCATTACCGATTATCCCAATGTGGCAATTCAGTTGCGCAACGAGATCAGGAGACTGGGACAGGAAAAGTAGTAGCTAATTCAGCTTCTGCTGCTATATACCCAAATGAAGCCCAGCTCGGACTGTCCAAAATCTTCAGAAAGATTTCATTGGCTTTTTCAAGATTACCTTGCTGTTGATACCAGTTACCAAGGCCATATCCCATGGTAGGATTGATATTTCCTCCTTCAGGAAATGCCTCTGACATCAATGCATCAATCTTTTTTTCCCCTTTAAAAAGCAGTAAAAGATTAAGGTAGTCATCATTTTCAATGATCTTCATCTCATCACTTATGTCAGCTAGTAAATCATCCGCCATTGAAGTATTTCCAATCTTTTTGTAGGTCATGTATAACCAATAGAAGGTTGCACTTTTTAGGTCATCATTATCACTAAACTCCATACATTTCTTATAAGCTGAAAGCGCCTTATCAAACCTGCCATTCAGGTAATGAGCTAATCCGTAATGGTACCAAATATTGAACTTATCATTACTCAAAGGGATATTCAACTTATTTGGAGCTCCATCTGGTTCAATCGAGTTTTCGGTATTTACGCTATAAAATGCTGCCATTTCAAAGTCATCAACTGCTTTGTCAAGTTGTCTTGTAGTAATGTATCTATGCCCTCTGTGCCTCCTCAGTTCATGAGAGGTGGGAAACTTGCTAATTCCATTTGAGAAGACTTCAATCGCTTCTAAATAGCGACCTAAATAAGCCAGCCTTCGTCCGTACCAGATAATCAGCTCCAGGCTATCGGGATTTGCTTCGTAATTGGCTCGGGCCTGGTTTAAGTTTTCCTCAAGTTTAACTTTCGACTCCTGAGGAATTTGTGGCGGGGGCAATTCCTCCCCCATTAAATTATAGACTTTGGAGGGATCTTTGGTTTGAGATGCAGATTCCATTGTTTGTTCAGTATCTGCACGATTGCCACTGGGCTGACAACTAATTATTACTAGCGAGAGAATTATTAAGAATGATTTCAACATATCATTAATTTACAATAATTGTATAAATCATGAACAAGCTCACCATAACTGATGCGATAATCAATGTTTCGTAAGTAGAAAAAGACTTTTCTCTCTTAATCAGAAACCACCCAAAAAAGCAAGATACCCAAAGTGATACAGGAAAGATTAAATGCTTATACGCACGATAATCATTTTCATACTGGAGATTATTTGCCAAAACGTAGTTAATTTCTCCCAGAAGTCTAGTCCTGCTTACTACAATAGTATCACCAACTTCTGCCGCATATATAATTGCTCTAGTGCATGGGAAGGAACCATGTGCCGTAGTGATTTGATATTTTTTGTTGGATCTAATGGTTGATCGACCTCCGACAATCTGATTATAGCCTGTTTTATCAACGATGATTTCTTTTGATTCATATGATGGGAAAATGACATCAATTAGAATTACAAAAGCAAAGGCAGTTGATAAGATAAGTAGCCAAAGATAAAATTTCCTTTTTTTATCTCTTTCAATCATTCCAATTCGGATAACCAGGTTGCTTCAGCTCTTCACCGTTTTTCGCTTCCTTGACCATCTCTCTCACGTCTTCCAGTAGTTCTTTAGCATCATATACAACTCCATCTTTAATTGTAAACCTAACTCCACCGACCCTGGTAATCTCATTATCATCGGTCAATTTAATGGCTCCCGTACCGTAGAGTACCTTCAAATTAGCCAATGGATTCTCTTCCACAATGACCAAATCTGCTAATTTTCCAACTTCAATTGTCCCAATTTCTTTTTCCATCCCAAGTGCCTCTGCACCAAGCAGTGTAGCCGAACGGATTACCTCTATGGGATGAAAGCCAGCCTCCCTTAAAAGTTCAAGTTCTCTTATGTATGCGAACCCATACAGCTGAAAAATAAATCCGGAATCAGATCCGGTGGTAACACGTCCTCCGCGGTTTTTGTATTCATTAACAAAAGTCATCCATAGCTTGTAATTCTCTTTCCAGGCCACTTCCTCCTCTGTACCCCAGAAGTGCCAGTACGAGCCGTGAGAAACCTTGCTTGGCTGATAAAATTTCCATAATGATGGGAGTGTGTAATCCGTGTGCCAATCAGCGTTTCTTGATCGCATCAAATCTCTGCTTGCTTCATAAATGTTGAATGTGGGATCCAAAGTAAAATCTAATTCCAAAAGCCTGTTCATCACCTGATTCCACTTTTCTGAATAGGGTTCAGCTGCCTGCTTCCACAATCTACCAGCCTCCCCAAAGCGATGCTGTTCATTCTGATAGTTATAGTCCACAGGATAATCCTGAACTATCCGATCGTCAAACAAGGCCTCTGGCAGTCCATACCAATGTTCCATGGTGGTAAGTCCCGCTTCCGCAGAGTTGAGTACATTCCACCACCCAACATTAAGTTGCGCATGATGACATGCTGAACGTAGACCTAATCTTTTGTTTTCCTTCAATGCCGCTTCCATAACTTCTGGAGAAGCTCCAAAAAACTTAATTCCGTCTGCCCCTCTCCGGTAGTTTGCCCGTACCCATGATACGGCTTCTTCTGCATTGGTGATAGGTCCTCTCAAAACCTCGTTTCCCACGGTTCTTTCACCAGGCAGGTTTCTGACCACCTTTATATCTGAAAGATTTTGACCAAAAGAAGTATAAGCCAATATTCTTGGAGCTACTATTTCATTATTAATGCTACGAGTCTTATGTCGCAATACCCAATCCAGTCCATTTCCCGCAGATGGATCTCTAATCGTAGTGATCCCGTGTGCGAGCCAAAGTTTAAAAACATACTCCGCTGGAGTCCCCTGACTACTACCACCAATGTGACCATGCATGTCTACAAATCCAGGTAATACAAACATACCGTCCGCATCTATTTCCATCCCATTGCCTTCTAGCTTTGGTCTCCTTTCCGGATTTATTTCCACACCCGGATATCCCACCACCTGAACTTTGGTAATCTTATTTTTTTCGATCACAATATCCACTGGTCCAATGGGTGGTGCTCCATTTCCATTTATCATGGTTGCTCCGCGAATAATGGTCATATCATAAGGGCCATCTCCCTGTGTTCGAGATGGGGCCGGAGTAATTTGCGCCATTGCATGTTGCAATAGAGAAATTGTCAAAAGGAGCAATAGGAATTTTTTCATGTGATATGATGTATTAACTTTTAGCTTAGATTTAAAAATAATCAATTCATAAGTATGGCTGCAATTGAATCCAATATGATGCCTTTAGGTACAGTGGCACCAGATTTTAGCTTGCCGGATGTAATTTCAGGTAAAACACTAACTATTGAAGATGTAAGAAAGGAATATGGCCTTGTTGTCATGTTTATATGTGCGCATTGTCCTTATGTTAAAAACATTGAAGAAGAGATTGCGGTGGTCGCGCGTCAGTATGGAGATCTAAAAATCGGATTTGTGGGGATTAGCTCTAATGACGCAAATACCTATCCGGATGATGCTCCAGACGGTCTGAGGGCACAGGCTGAAGAATTCGAATTTGATTTTCCTTATCTCTATGACGAAACGCAGGAAGTGGCGAAAGCTTATCAAGCTGCCTGCACTCCTGATTTTTTCTTATTTGACGAAGATTTAAAATGCATCTATCGAGGAAGATTTGATGCCAGCACTCCTGGCAACCCAGAACCAGTTACTGGAGATGATTTGGTTAATGCATTAGAGGCTCACCTGGAAGATGAGCCCATTATTGAGGACCAAAAACCCAGCATCGGATGCAGTATTAAGTGGAAAGATTAATACCTATCAAGTAAACCTGCTTGTTCCGTTACCGCCTCTCTGAATTCCCCTATCAATCGCTGTACCAATTCTTTAACTGTAGGTGAATCATCAATTTTTGTAACTCCCTGACCAGCGGACCAAATCGTTTTCCATGCTTTGGCTTCATCGTTAGACAGCTCCTCTCCAAAATCCACTTTAGCTGATTGTTTCCACATTTCTTCGCTGATTCCCATAGCTTCTAAACTAGGTTTTAAAAAATTCGCATGAACACCCGATACTGCTGCGGTATAAACAATATCCGAAGCTCCGGCATCTATAATCATTTTACGATATTCATCTGGAGCTTCGCTTTCTGTAGTATTAATGAATCGTGTCCCCATGTAAGCCAGGTCGGCTCCCATTTGTATTGCTGAGGCAACATCACGACCTGTAGAAATACACCCTGACAACAAAATAGTCTTATTGAAAAATTTCCGAACCTCTCCTACAAATGGCATTGGATTTAATGTTCCAGCATGACCACCTGCTCCCGCGCAAACAAGGATGAGTCCATCAACACCTGCGTCGGATGCCTTCTCTGCATGTCGTTTCATAATGACATCATGAAAAACCAACCCACCATAACTATGAACTGCATCAACTAATTTCGTAACAGCTCCGAGGGAGGTAATGATCAATGGAACCTGGTGTTTTACCACAATTTCTAAATCTGCTTCCAGCCGCGGATTTGTTTTGTGAACAATTAGATTAACTCCAAAAGGTGCAGCTTTCTTCCCTGTTTCTTTTTCCCATTTGGATAATTCTTCTTTTATCTCGACCACCCATTCCTCAAAACCTTCCGTCAAGCGATTGTTGAGTGCTGGGAATGTGCCAACAATTCCATTTTTACAACATTCAATGACCATCTTTGGGCCCGAAATTAGAAACATGGGTGCTGCTACAGCAGGAAGTGATAAATCTGAGATAAATGAAGCTTTCATTGATAATACGATTTTTTTTGAGAAAATTTTAAGAAATTATACCTGTGAGTTCCTGGAATATCTTGTAATGATGACAGTTGATAAAGCTAGTGGCTTTAATCACATTCGTCTAACGTATTGTATTGCCTTTTCAATTCATCAATGATTGACAATAATGCGTCAGGTGTTTTACCATATTCATACGTAACCTTTTTGGAAACTTCCGCAGTAGTTATTTCGACCCATTCGGCACCTCCATCCGCACAATCCGGACAACCAATGGTTTCCTCAAGAGACATAAACGCGTCTACATCCAATTCAGAAACCAAAGCATTATACCCTGAATACGATGATTCACAAGTCTTTTTCTGTAGGTTTTTATCCATCCTAGGGATAACCACTTTAGCTATATTTCCACTAGTCACTGTAAGGATCTGCGTGCAATACCCTGCACACATCCCAAAGCTGGTTCCAAATTCAATTTTTACTATTTCTGTGTTCTTCACCTCGTCCTGACAGTTCGAAAATAAAGTAGCAATAAAGACAATTCCCAACGAAAGCAGTTTCATGGTATGAAATAATTAAATTATAAGGTCAGAATCAAATAATATACCACATTACCTTATTAAAATGAATTTTACAGTCCATTATCGATTTAGTAAATTGCGCATCCATTTCAGGCCATGAGTATACAAGGAAACATAAAGATCGTAACAACCCATCAACTTCAGGAAATGAAGGCGAAGGGAGAAAAAATATCCATGCTTACCGCATATGACTATTCCATGGCCAAGATCATAGATCAGGCTGGTGTTGACGTCATCCTGGTCGGTGATAGCGCATCAAACGTCATGGCAGGTAATGAAACTACACTACCTATCACCCTAGATCATATGATTTGGCATGCCACTTCAGTAGTAAAGGCGGTTAATCGGGCCTTGGTGGTGGTTGACGTTCCATTTGGAAGCTACCAGGGAAATTCCTCCGAAGCTTTGAGATCATGCATCAGGATTATGAAAGAAGCCGGTGGGCATGCAGTTAAAATGGAAGGCGGAGTTGAAATTAAAGAAAGTATTACCAGGGTACTCTCAGCTGGAATACCTGTGATGGGCCATCTGGGGCTTACCCCACAATCCATTTACAAATTTGGAACCTACACCGTGCGAGCCAAAGAGGAAGCAGAAGCAAAAAAACTCATCGAAGATGCAAAAGCGCTGGAAGAACTTGGATGTTTCGCCATAGTTCTCGAGAAAATCCCATCACAACTGGCAAAAGAAGTTTCTGAAGCCATTACTATCCCTACTATTGGGATTGGCGCAGGACCGGATACCGATGGTCAGGTACTCGTTGTTCACGATATGCTAGGTATCACACAAGATTTTAAACCACGTTTCTTACGTCAATATGCCGATCTAAATACGGTCATGAAAGAGGCATTTGAAAACTACGTTTCTGACATTAAATCCCAAAAATTCCCCAGTAAAAAAGAATCCTATTAACCATTAAAAGAGAAAAATAATCAATGGCAAAGATCATTTACACACATACGGATGAGGCACCTGCATTAGCTACCAAATCGTTTTTACCAATCGTGAAAGCTTTCACAAGCAAAGCGGGGGTAGCTGTGGAAACCAGGGATATTTCACTGGCAGGAAGAATTATTTCAGTTTTTCCAGAATTTCTCTCCACAGATCAGCAAATTGGAGATGCACTTTCTGAATTAGGGGAGATTGCTAAAACACCAGAAGCTAACATCATCAAACTTCCGAACATAAGTGCCTCCATTCCTCAATTAAAGGCTGCCATAAAAGAGTTACAATCACAAGGGTATGCATTGCCTGACTATCCGGACGAGGCGAAGAATGACAAGGAAAAGGATATTAAAGCGAGATACGATAAGGTGAAAGGTAGCGCGGTAAATCCGGTTCTAAGGGAAGGAAACTCAGACAGGCGTGCACCAAAAGCAGTTAAGAATTTTGCTAAAAAATTCCCTCACTCGATGGGTGAATGGAGTAGTGAATCTAAATCGCACGTAGCAAGTATGAGTGAGGGGGATTTTTATGGAAGTGAAAAATCTACTACAGTGGATAATGCTACTCATGTGAAAATTAAGTTTCATAGACAAGATGGAGAGACCGTGGATTTAAAGGAAAACTTTCCAATCCAGAAAGGAGAAGTGATTGATGCATCCGTGATGAACATGTTAAAGCTCAAATCATTTATCGAGCAGGAAATTCAGGATGCAAAAGCAAAAAACGTACTCTTCTCCCTCCACATGAAAGCAACGATGATGAAGGTTTCCGACCCAATCATTTTTGGTGCAGCTGTTGAGGTTTACTACAAGGATGTATTTGAGAAGCACGCCGACATCTTCAATAAACTTGGAGTAGATTCCAGCAATGGAATTGGGGATGTTTACAGCAAGATTCAAACACTTGATGATGCTAAAAAGCAAGAAATTGAATCTGATATCGAAAAGGTTTATGACACTCGCCCTGCCCTGGCGATGGTCAATTCAGATAAAGGAATAACCAACTTGCATGTTCCAAGCGATGTTATCATTGATGCTTCTATGCCTGCCATGATCCGAACATCTGGTCAGATGTGGAACAAAGACAATAAGACTGAAGATACAAAAGCGGTCATTCCAGATAGGTGCTATTCGGGTGTTTATCAGGCAGTAATTGAAGACTGTAAAGCTAAGGGAGCATACGACCCAACTACTATGGGGAGTGTTCCGAACGTAGGTTTGATGGCACAAAAAGCTGAGGAATACGGATCTCATGACAAAACCTTCCAGTTTGACAAGCCGGGAAAAGTACATGTAATAGATGCTGATGGAAACGTATTACTAGAGCAAGAAGTGCACACCGGAGATATTTTCAGAATGTGTCAGGTGAAAGATGCACCGATTCAGGATTGGGTAAAACTTGCAGTAAACAGGGCTAAAGCTACAGGGTCTCCTGCCGTTTTCTGGCTAGATAAGAACCGAGCTCATGACGCTGAGTTGATTAAGAAAGCAGAAAAGTACCTTCAAGATCACGACACTGCGGGACTTGAAATCCACATCATGTCACCAGTAGATGCAACTAAGTTTTCTGTTGAAAGAATTAGAAAAGGTCAGGATACTATTTCTGTAACAGGAAATGTCCTTAGAGATTATTTGACCGATCTATTTCCAATTCTTGAAGTTGGTACCAGCGCAAAAATGCTATCAATTGTTCCACTAATGAATGGTGGTGGACTTTTCGAGACTGGAGCTGGTGGATCAGCACCTAAGCATGTGCAACAATTTGTTGAAGAGGGGCATCTGCGATGGGACTCTTTAGGTGAGTTTTTAGCTTTGGCTGTTTCACTAGAACATCTGGCCGAGAAGCATGATAATAAAGCAGCTAAAATCATGGCTGATGCACTTGATGCAGCGACATCTAAACTTCTGGAGGAAAATAAGTCTCCTTCAAGAAAGGTAAATGAGATTGATAATAGAGGTAGTCATTTTTATTTGGCCATGTATTGGGCAGAAATGCTAGCTAATCAAGATGAAGATGCTGAACTAAGAGATGCTTTTACCGAAGTGGCCAGGCAACTCGCTGCAAACGAAAGCAAAATAAACGAGGAGTTAATCGCAGCTCAGGGATCTCCAGTAGAAATTGGCGGGTACTATCAGCCCAATGAAGAACTGGCAACCAAAGCAATGAGAGCTAGCGAAAGCCTCAATCAAATCATTGATAGCATTTAATTAAATGAGCAAACCTGGCTGATTGCCAGGTTTGCTCTATCACTCTACTAAATCAATCATTTACTAGTCAAATGGCTTTCTATCCTCTCCCCCAGGGATTGCAAGAATGCCTCGTTCTGTAGATCAGATTTTTTTGATTTTAGGGATCGCATCTCCCAACTGTTAATCAAACTTTCCAATTGCTTCTTTGTGTTGATGAGATGCATCCTGCCATCATGATAAAGATACGTTTCCTCAGTTTTATAGAATATGATTGAGTTCTTTTCTTCGAATGGCGGTTTTGCCTTAATGTATTTTCTTTTAATTGATTCCTTGGTATAAATCGATACTACTTCTCCTCTATAGACATTCTTAAAAAACCCTTTTTGACCTGATTCCAATTGCTGCGCATTAACAAAAAAATCATCTTCAAAACCAAAAGAAGCTACACGATCAATCAGTAGATTTTTAATTTCATTTTTCGAAACCCTCCACTCTAAAATGTTATGGTAAATATTATATTTTAAATAGAGGTCTTGAATTGTGTCTCTGCTCTCCTGAAGTAAAACCCATCCTGCGCTGAAATCATCCATATAATAGTGACTCCCTTTTACAATGGTTTCTGAGTTGTCCTTCTCCATCACATATACTCGTGTATTAGCCAGTATTTGAGATAGTGGATGTTGATCTCGAGTAGGTTGCGCAATTAGGATCAAACAGCTGAAAAGCAGAAAATTCAATAAAAAGAAGCGTAACATCTTGATATGATTGTTTATCACTGAAGTTACCGAACTAGAACAATTGGAGCACTCAAAAAGGCATTTTTGTCATGATTTACTTGTAAAGAATTACGTCAAACGCTCGTTTGGTCATGACTGAAGCTCAGAGCTTTTAAACTTGTTCTTTCAAAGTAAGTTCATTTTTCTCCTTTACACTGAAATAGTTTAATTCAATTTTTTAAATAGCTGACCTGCTGGTTCCAAACGATAGCCTATTAGCGCCCCCGCTTCTCGTTCAAAATAAATAGGCTCGTTACCTACATCTGTAAAGAGATCGCCGGTTTCGTGATATATAGGATAAGAAACCCCATCTATTTTAGCTTGAAGATCTCCATCCACGACCTCAAGTACTATTTCATTTGGATCTTTAGATTCATAGCTGCCAGTAAACTCTTCAAGGTTAATCCTTTGGATTTGATAAGGATTATCTTCCGAAAGTATTAAGCCATCCCCAGGAACCCAATTATCATATTCCATGTAATAAGCAGTTCTTTTCGCAGCATTTAATCCTTGTAATTTGGCGACCAGGTGAAGTGCTCCATCAATGCCTGCTGAAATCCCTGCAGTTGTGATTACATTTCCATTGTCCACAAAACGAACATCTTTTCTCACATCAACCATTGGGTAACTATTTTCAAGTCCATCTAATGCGTTATGGAAAGTGGTGGCTGTTTTACCATCAAGGATACCTGCCTCCGCCAAAACAAATGCGCCAGTACAAACGGAAAAATGGAATTGAACATCTTCTTGTTTCTTTATCCACTTTATAACCGACTCATCTGTAAATGCCGCTCGTGCATTCCCTCCGAAGAAAGCAAGAATGTCAGCATCTGGTGCATCAGCAATGCTGTAATCTGGAGTGACGGTAAGAATTCCTTGTGACTTAATGGGCGCCTTATCCTTTGAGACGGTGAAAACGTCATATCCGGCATAGGAGAATACTTCCATTGGTCCGGCAAAATCCAGAACTTCTACACCATCCTGGAGATAAAAGGCTATTGTCTTCGAAAGATCTTTTCTAATCAAAACCATATTGCAATGCGAGCAAACTCCTGGTTTGTCATGAACTTCTTCATCACATTGGCTTCCGCATGGAGGGCAAATGTATTTTTGAGCTTCAGGAATTTGTGCGGATAATTGAAAAATGAAGCATACTAAAACGGCGAACAATGTCTTTTTCATGGTCTTTAATGTCTTTTTCATAGTTTTTGAGTTTTATTCAAAGCTATGAAGTGCCCTTAACAATGAAAAGGACAATCATCCACAGGATCAGGACAAATTCGAAGGGAGGATTCCCGAGTGTTTTTTAAGCAAACTTCTAAGCTGATTGCTGCTTAACCCACACAGATCACTGACTACATCTACTTTCTCACCATTGGCTAAGAGCTGTATCGCTCGCTCAATTCGCAATTTATCATGGTATTCACCAATCGTTATTCCAGTTGTTTTTTTGAATAAACGAGTAAGATTTCTTGGACTCATGAATACAAGGTCGGCCAGATCTTCGATTTTCTGTTTGATATCTAAGTGTTGGGCTAGGTGATCTTGAATCTTATGGATACGATTTTCAATATGGTTTCGATACTGTAGAAATACACTTAGTTGCGGATCATCCTCTGTTCTTCTTAGAAAAATGACAATTTCCTTGGCAATCTTAGTTGCAAAAAAGGGACCGTATAGCTCTTCAATAATAAATAATGCCAAATCAATGCCGGACGAAATACCAGCGCTGGAGTAAATATTTCCATCCTTAACAAATAGTCGATCCTCATGAAGTGTTGCTTCTGGAAATCGCTTTTTAAAATCATCGGTATATTTCCAATGTGTCGTACACTCTACGTTTTCAAGCACTCCAGCAAAAGCGGTTAGGTAAGCTCCGGTACAAACAGAGCAGATTTTGGCATGATTATCTTTCTGAATTTGCAGCCAATCAAAAAATGGTTTTAGCGAATCCTTAAATATTTCATCAAAAATCAAACGTGTATCAAGCCCCGGAATAAAGACGATATCGTTTTCTTTTAGGGTATGATTTTTAAAAGATTCTAGTTTATTTAATCCAATACCAGCACTTGAATTGATAGAATCATTGCCATCGATTGTTAGGAATATTAATTCCAGGTTTGATCCATATTCAGCCGCTTCATAAAACACATGAATAGGTCCAGATATATCTAATAAGTGGACACTTGGTGGTACAACAAAATAAACTCTTTGAACTTCCTCGCTCATTTTTTAAATCTAATCTTTAGAATCTACTCAGCAATCGAAAGATTAAGAAAATCATATTATCATTTGATAAATTGAGGCGTACTATTACAAAGCCTAGTAAGTCAAGAAAATAAAATATGTCCAATATTACATATAAAGTGAATGATAGACTCTGGTTCTTCAACGAAGGAGCAAACAATATTATGTGGTGTGATTACAGCAAGTCTGGAGAAGATCAAATGCTTACTTTGTTTGATCAGGCTTTTGAAATAAGCCAAAATTCCGGTTCATTTGTGAAGATTCTTGCCAACTTTAAAAGCACTCCTAAAAGTCAAAAGCTGACTAAGCGAATGAGGGAAAGTGGAAAATGGTTTAAGCAATCAGGCGTAGACGTTAAAATCGCAGTTCTGGGCTTTGACAACACCTTTACTCGGGTAGTTATGAATACAACCATGACTATTTCAAGAGTGAAGAATCTAAAACTATTTGAAAATAGGGAGGATGCACTCGGTTGGCTGAGTGCATAACCCTCTTGGTTTATATATCACTCCTTCACTGCCTGCATTTTTCTAATCTGACTCAAAAGCACCTTCTTTGGTGTAAGAGGAACCATAGCCATCATAATTCTTTGCGAAAATTTCAGTCCCGAAATTTTATTCAGCTTTCCAGCTAACATCGCCCTATATCCATCCTCAGCAACACTACGCGCACTGGCTGTATCTTTGAAAAGATCTGTTTTATCCATCCCTGATACTTTTCCAAAGTCCGTTTCTGTAGCTCCAGGCATCAGGTTAGTGACTGATATGTTGGTATCATGCAATTCTTCCGAAAGTGCATTACTAAATGAGGTCACATAAGCCTTAGTTGCATAGTAGACAGCCTGAAGCGGTCCAGGCAATAGACTTGCTGTCGAAGATACATTCAAGACCTTACCTTCATCACGTTTAATAAAATCCTGTAAGAAATGATGAGTCAGCGCTGTGAGCGTTGAAATATTGAGATTAATCATGTTAAGGTCATCTTCCAGGTTACGCTCATGAAATTTCCCTACTCCACCAAATCCTGCATTATTAATAAGGTAGTCGAGCGTGACACCTTGCTTTTTAACTTCATCATAAACTGCTTTAGCAGCCTTCGGATTACTTAAATCCTGGGCAATTACATGAACAGTTATTCCAAAACTGTCTTCTAACTCATTCTTTAGCTTATTCAATTTGTCCACACTTCTGGCTACCACCACCAGATCACCCCCTTTTTTTGCGTGTATGTGAGCAAATTCTTTTCCTATTCCTGATGACGCTCCGGTAATTAATGCTGTCTTTTTCATATTTATTAATTTGTTATGAGTAAGTAATCACTCATTATTGATTTAAATTTTTTATACTTTGTATTTCTGCTTTAAGAATTCAATTGTTCCATCGAGATCAAAACTCTTTTGAAGAATAAATCGTGTAGCTAACCCATCCATCAGAGTAAGTAAAAGATTAGCCTCCTTTTCAGGCTGAAGATATCTAAGTTCAGTAAACGCTTTAATCAACACCTGTTCAACTGCCTCAGTTTTGTGCTCACCATACATTTCCAATTCCCATTTTATTTTGAACTGTAACTTCCAAAAAACTATTGACTCTTCATCCTGACTCGTTTTTGAGATCATTTCAATGAACTTTTTAATTACCTCCCTCGGGTCCGTTTCGGTAATAATATCCGCAAAAAGTACACTCGCCTGTTCTTCGCCTAATTGAATGATCGCTTGCAGCAACCCTTCCTTATTACCGAAATGACGAAAAATCAATCCCTCCGACACCTCTGCACGTTTCGCAACTTTACTAGTCGATGTACTTCGGTAGCCTTCTTCTGCAAAAAGGGCTAACGCAGCGTTTAATATTTTTTCTTGTTTCTCGGTCATGAAAGTGAGTAATCACTTACAAAAATACAAATATCTGAATGAAAACTTATTATTCGACGAATAAAATTTTAATTGTTTGATATACAGCACCTTTATGCCGAAGAAAAGCTAACTTCGCGCCTCATTATAAAAAATACTCTTTGAATACGTTTAGTACCCTGGGACTGAGTCCCAACACGTTAAAAGCCCTTGATCAACTGGGCTTTACAACCCCAACACCTGTACAGACACAGGCGATCCCACTTCTATTGAATAATAATCCGTGTGACTTCATAGGCCTTGCTCAAACAGGAACAGGAAAGACTGCCGCATTTGGGCTTCCACTTATTGAATTAATAGATTCGAATAATCCTGCTACGCAAGCTTTGGTCATGGCTCCAACACGTGAACTTGGCCAGCAAACCGCAAAGCAACTAGTCGACTTTTCCAAAAGTCATAAGGAGCTCAATGTAGAGGTAGTTTATGGTGGTGCTGCAATTACCAATCAGATGAAAGCGCTTAGAAGGCCTACTCAATTGATAGTTGCCACACCCGGTCGTTTACTTGACCTGATAAAAAGGAAATCTGTTAAGCTGGACAACATCAAGTATGTTGTCCTTGATGAAGCTGATGAGATGCTCAACATGGGCTTTAAGGAGGCGATTGATGAAATTCTTGCCTATACGCCAGAGGGTAGGTCTACCTGGCTCTTTTCAGCAACTATGCCGCCAGACATCAGAAAGATTGTTAAGAAATACATGAATGACCCAAAAGAGGTCACCATAAACAGGGAAGAAAAAAGCAACAAAGACATTGCGCACAAGTACGTAATCACCAAAACAGCAAACAAAATTCCTGCACTTCGAAGATTTCTGGACATTCAGCCAGATATGCGTGGCGTAATGTTTTGCAGAACAAGAAGAGAAACTCAGCAAATAGCTGAAGAACTGAATGATCTTGGTTACAGCGCAGAGCCACTACACGGTGAACTTTCGCAACAGCAGCGAGATGCAGCAATGAAAAGGTTCAAATCCAGATCAATGCAATTATTGATAGCAACAGATGTAGCTGCACGAGGTATTGACGTCAATGACCTTACGCACGTAATCCACCACACATTACCTGATCAACTTGAAAGCTATACGCACAGAAGTGGACGAACAGGCAGGGCTGGCAAAAAAGGCGTGTCTCTTGCGTTCATAAATCCGAGAGAGGGTCGGAAAATCAAAGATCTGGAACGACGCATTAGTGTAAAATTTGAGCAGGTAGAGGTACCGGATAATGAATCAATCAAGACTTTACGATTAAAAAATTGGGCTGATACAATTACAGCCGTGGAAGCAACTGAAAGTGCTGACTCACTCTATGCAAGCATCAAGCATGAATTTGATGGCTATTCAAAAGATGATATTCTGAAAAAAATCATTACCTCACAACTCAGCAACTCAATTGAAGCCAGTGAAGAGCGAAATCTCAACGAATCAATTGGTGGTTCTCCTGAAAGTAGAGATCAATCAAAATTCAACAGATACTTTATCAATCTTGGAAGCATAGATGGGATGAGTAAAGGTGAGGTAGCTGAATTTATATCTGACATTGGACAGATCGATAAGAAATTTATTGGCGACATCCTTTTAAAGGAAAACCATTCCTTTTTCGATCTTGATAAAAAATTTGATAAAAACGCAGCGGCTCGTTTTAAGAATGTCACATTTAATGGGCGTGAAATTCGAATGAATCGAGACAATGACGCGCCACGTTCTGAAAGAAAAAGTAAGAAAAAGGTAAGATCCGATAGAAACTCTTTCAGGAAGGGTAATCAGCGTCCTTCTAAGAGAAGGCGCAGATAGTTTATTACCTTTAAGTTTTATTAAGCAATGTCAAATGCGCTGGTGTCAGATGTTAAAATGGCGTTAGTAGTAAGAGGCATCCAACATTTAAATACAATACATGAGTAGATCACAAAACAGTTTTATTAAAAATCAAAAAGAAAAAAAACGTCTTCAGAAGAGAAAAGAGAAAGAAGAAAAAAAGAAAGAGCGTCAGGAAAATAATAACAAGGGAGGAGATTTATCCGATATGATCGCCTATGTTGACGAGTTTGGAAATATCGTAGATACTAAGCCTGAAGAACCTAAACCAGACGACAAAAAGAAAAAAGATTCTTGATCAACTGACCAGACTTTTTCTAAACATCCATTATTTGCCTGTATGATCATTTGATCTAATGAAAATATTCAAACGAATCATGCTAGGAATTATCCTCATAATCCTACTAATTGTTGGGGCGGTATTTATCTTTTTCAAAACTGCTCCACAAATAGGAGGAAAACTCCAGGGAGAAAGGCTTGAAAAGGCCCAACAAGCCAAAAACTTTAAGGACGGCACTTTCCACAATACCGTTGAAACTAAAATGGACATGTCTTTCAAAGATGTAAGAAAGACACTGGCTCACTATTTATTTGCCGACAAGTCTGATAAATCTCCTAAACAACCCATTGAGACCAGGCCCTTCAATGCTGCCTCATTTGAATCAATTCCTGATTCTATTATGGGTATAAGTTGGTTTGGTCACTCATCCATCCTATTAAAAATTGAGGGTAAAACAATCTTAATAGATCCGATCTTAGAAGGGAAACGTGCATCCATGTTTAGTTTCATGGGTCCAGAGCGTTTTCCTTACAATGAGTACGTAACCGTAGATGATTTACCAAAGATTGATGCTGTAATCATCTCCCATGATCATTACGATCACCTGGACTATCCAACTATCAAGTCGTTGAAAGAAAAAGTAGGTCGTTTTTACATGCCTCTCGGAGTAGGTGCACATTTTGAGCATTGGGGATTAGAAAGTAAAAGTATTACCGAATTGGAGTGGTGGGATGAAATCCAACTTGAAAATGTGACCCTTGCACTGACACCAACCCGCCACTTTTCTGGAAGAGGCTTTGGAGATCGCTTTAAAACGCTTTGGGGGTCCTGGGTGATTATGGGTAGTGATAAGCGTATCTACTTTAGTGGCGACAGTGGCTACTTCCCCGGATTCAAACAGATTGGAGAGAAATATGGTCCATTTGATCTGACATTTATGGAATGTGGAGCATACAATGAGAGTTGGAGTGAAATCCACATGTTCCCAGAAGAAACTGCCCAGGCTCATTTAGATGTAAAAGGAAAGCTATTGATGCCTATTCATTGGGGGAAATTTGATTTAGCACTCCACCCATGGAAGGAATCCGTTAACAGGCTTGCAAAAAAAGCCAAAGAAGAAAACATAGAATTATTCACACCGGAGATTGGTCAACTGATAACATTATCAGAAAGTCTATCGGTAGAGAAGTGGTGGGAGACGAGGTAAGCTATCTTAGGCTAACTTTAGACTTCTAACCTAATATTCATGAAGACTTTTTTCTATTCACTATTATTTGCTGCCACTATTTCTTGTTCAGTTGAAAACGCTCAAGAGAACACGTCCGAAAAGACTGCCGCAGTTTATGAAGATCTATCCACTCTATTTGCTGAATGGCGTGCATTTGAAAATCCGCCATTGTCAGATGGAGCACCGGATTATACCACAAACACATTCGATTCTCGTCATGCTGAATTTAAGGCGTTACAGCATAAGCTATTAGCCATGGATACTGCAGGCTGGACAGTCCCTCAACAGGTAGATTGGAAGATTGTATGGGCAGAAATGAATGGCTATGATTTTAACTATCAAATCCTTAAGCCTTGGGAAAGAGATCCTGCATTTTACAAATCCATCTGGATGTACCGCAGCGATGTACCAGCTCATGAGGGGCCAACACATCATGGAACAACCGAAGTATGGCAGTATGAATTCCCACTAGATAAAGAATCAAGAGTAAAGTTTTTGAAGGAAGTGTCATTCATCCCTGCTCTTAATAATCAGGCCAAGAAAAACTTAACAGGCAATGCCCGGGACTTATGGATTACCGGTATTCGAACCATCCAGCAACAAACTGAAAATCTGGAAGTCATCAAATCATTTGAAGGAGTAAATGAAGACAATGAAGTGGTGTCTGCCATCGAAAATGCAATCAGCTCCACAAATGATCTAGTAGCATGGTTAACATCCGAGTCGGAATCAAAAGATGGGTCTTCCGGAATTGGAAAAGACAACTACACCTGGTATTTACAAAATGTACATCTGGTTCCTTTGACCTGGGATGATGAAGTCATGATCTTGAAGAGAGAACTTGCCAGAGCCTGGTCAGCACTAAAACTTGAGGAACATCGAAATCGAGATTTACCTCAACTCAATCCTGTAGCATCGATAGAAGCATATGATGAATTGGCAGATCGGTCAGCCACCAGTTTGATTAATTTTCTTGATGAGGATGAAGTAGTTACGGTGAAAGATTATTTCGAACCAGCGCTTAGGGAGCATCTTGGAGGATTTGTCCCGCAAGAAACCCGAAACTTCTTCTGGATCACGGCGCATCACGATCCACGTCCGCTCTACTCTCATTTTTATCATTGGTTTGAATTGGCACGTATGGATATTGAACCAAATAACAGCCCAATCAGAAAGGGTCCGCTACTTTATAACATTTTTGACTCCAGAAATGAGGGGACGGCCACTGCGGTTGAGGAGATGTTTATGGATGCAGGATTGTATGACGATGACCCACGAGTGAGAGAGATAGTGTACATCATGATTGCACAGCGTGCCGCCCGAGGGCTCGGATCTCTGTATGCGCATGCCAATGAAATGAGCATGGAAGAAGCTGGAAAGATTCATTCAGAGTATACACCCAGAGGTTGGATGAAAACGGAAAAAGATTTGCTCATTTTTGAACAGCACTTATACCTCAGACAACCCGGATATGGAACCAGCTACATAACCGGAAAGTATTTATTGGAAGACGCGATGATGGCATACGCTCATATAAAAGAAAAGCAGAACAAATCATTTGTTCTGCTTGAATTCTTTGATGCTTTAAACGCAATAGGTAACATCCCTATTACGCTGGCTAAAGAAGAACTTGTGAGCGATTAAGCGCTTTCCTTTTCCTCTTCTTTTGTTTCGTTTTCTACCGGAGCAGCCTCTTCCTCTTGCTCAGTAGCTGTTTCTACTTCATGGCGAGTTACGGTAAGCTTAAACTGCTTGTCCATCGTAAATTCGTACATGGCTTCTTCCATTAGTTCGTAAGCGGTATTTGATTTAATTAGAATCTCTAATAAATCTTGAGCCACTACGGACATTTTAATATTGTTTTGAGCTCTTCGTCTGTGTGCTTCTAAGGTAAAGGAATGTCCTCCTCTTTCTTTTGGATTCAAATCACGAAATTCATGTGCAATGAATTGGTACTCCTGAGGTTCTTCTGCGGCATCTCGCATTAATTTCACTAGTACAGGTTTGTACTTATTCCAAAGAAGAACGTAAAGACTATGATTGACAGGATAAGAAGGCATGTTTGTAAAGTTTAAATTTTCAGAAATCAACCTCATATAAGAAGTCGGCGTGGAATGAAGAAATCATCGTTAGATGAGTGGATAATTATCCGTACGATCAGCCCTCGCCTCTGAGCATACCTCCCTTCGCTACGCTACAAAGGTAGTGGATTTAATTTTTACCTACTGTCCAAACTTCCCTTTTAGCATCGCGAGCTTGGCTTGAAGGTCTCCATCGGGTAGTTTTTCCTCCTTTTTTGGTTGATTTGTGACTGCTTTTTTTGGCTTTCGCTTCTCTGATCTCTTGACCTGAGGAGCATCGCTTTTCATCGACAAGGAAATGCGTTTTCGGGGCACATCTATTTCCAAAACCTTCACAGTGACCTTTTGACCTAGTTTTACTACCTGAGCAGGGTCAGAAACAAATGAATTGGATAGGTGACTGACATGAACCAGCCCATCCTGGTGCACACCTACATCCACAAATGCACCAAATTTGGTGATATTGGTGATAACACCCGGCAAACTCATGCCTTCCTTCAAATCGGCGATCTCATTGACCCCCTCCTGAAACTGAACCACCTCAAATTGATCTCTTGGGTCTCTTCCCGGTCGATCCAATTCTGCCATGATGTCCTTTAGCGTTGGTAATCCTACTTCCTCATTGACGTACTGATTCAGGTTTACTTGTTTTCGAAGTTCCGCTTTTGTCATCAAGTCTCTGACAGTCGCTTGTGCATCTTTGGCCATTTGTTCTACCGTCTGATACCTTTCCGGGTGAACGGCGCTTTTATCTAACGGATTTTCCGCACCTTCAATTCGTAAAAACCCAGCCGCTTGTTCAAATGCTTTGTCGCCTAGTCGGGGAACGTTCTTTAGCGCTTCCCTTGACTTAAAGGGACCGTTTTCGTTTCGGTACTTCACAATGTTATCTGCTATCTGAGGACCAAGGCCCGACACATAGGTCAAAAGTTGCTTACTTGCCGTATTTAGCTCAACCCCGACATTATTTACACACCCCATTACCACGTCATCCAGTGATTTTTTTAGCGCATTCTGATCTACGTCATGCTGATACTGGCCTACCCCAATTGATTTTGCATCAATCTTTACCAATTCCGCCAACGGATCCATCATTCTGCGTCCGATGGAAACGGAACCTCTAACCGTCACATCTTCATTCGGAAATTCATCTCTGGCTACCTCTGATGCAGAATAGATAGAAGCTCCGCTTTCATTCACCATGGCAATGATGATATTAGATGCCAATCCTAACTTTTTCACAAATGATTCAGTTTCTCTGCTTGCCGTACCATTCCCAATAGCAATCGCTTCTATCCGATGCTTTTCTACTAAATGTTTGATGGTTTCTCCAGCTCTTGTAATATCCTTTTGAGGTTCATTCGGATAAATAGCCGTGAACTCCAGTAATTTCCCTTGCTTGTCCAGACAGACTACTTTACATCCCGTTCTGAATCCCGGGTCTACTGCCATCACTGCTTTTTGACCCAATGGAGCAGCCATGAGTAGCTGTTTTAAGTTTTCTGCAAAAACCATGATGGCTTCCTCATCGGCTTTCTTCTTTGTTTCCATTCGCACTTCCGTCTCAATGCTCACACTCATCAGGCGCTTATAGCAATCTTTGATGGCTGTTTTCACAAGATCACTGGCTTCTGAATTTCCCTTGAGAAACTGACGCTCAATAATATCCACAGCCTCATCCTCCTCAGGAGCAATGTTCATGGATAAAAACCCTTCTTTCTCACCTCTTCGGATCGCTAATAATCGATGAGAAGGGATCTTATTGATGGGTTCATCCCATTCAAAATAGTCTTTGTATTTCTGGGCGTCAGCATTCTTCTCTTTACTTTTCAGAACACTTGAAGAAATAACTCCCTTTCTCATGAAAAGCTCCCGGATCTTCTGACGAATCTCTGCATTTTCATTGATAGTCTCTGCAATGATGTCCCTTGCTCCCTGCAAAGCTTCGTCAGCTGATTCAACGCCTTTTTCTGAATCGATATACTGTGTAGCCTCAGATTGTATATCGAAGTTGGATTGCTCCAGCACCTTAATAGCTAGTGGCTCCAGACCCTTTTCTTTTGCCACACTAGCACGAGTTTTGCGCTTTGGTTTATACGGGAGGTAAAGATCTTCCAGAGCTGTCATGGTCTGAGCTTCATTGATCTTTTTCTCCAGCTCTGGGGTGAGTTTTTCCTGCTCTTTGATTGACTTTAATATGGCTTCTCTCCTGGCATCTAAATCTCGAAGTTGCTGAATACGATCTCGAATAGAAGCGACCTGTAAATCATCCAGACTGCCGGTCACTTCCTTCCTATACCTGGAAATAAAAGGAACGGTTGCTCCCTCATCTAATAAGCCAACAGTTGCATCTACTTGTTTTGGTGCAATATTTAACTCGCTCGCAATTCGTTCTTCGTGTCTCATGCTAATTCTACTCTTTCAAAATTTTCGGTGGCCAAAAATAGGAGAGTTCATTGTTTGAAAAAGGAATTGTGGAAAACTCTTTTTCAAAAAAGAAATAATAGTAAGAAATGAAGCCCTTTTAAACCACGATGAATCTAAAAGCCTACCCCTATCCGGAATCCACTTCCGAAAAAATTACTGTTTTGGAAAGCCCAGTAATAATCCACTCGCATAAATTTGAATATGTGTTCTATGCCTGCTCCAATCTCTACATAGTTTCCAATGGTTTCCGTAGTTAGGTAATTAGCAGAGGCTACAGCCTGTAGATTGAGTTTTTTCACCAATGGGATTTTATTAAAAATGAATTCATTGAAGTGATGTTCATAATGCCCCTCAAAAAATGGTTTTGTTGTACTAAACTGGTAAAAGGGAAGTAGCTCAAACTTCAGCGGATCTCCTACCTGACTTAGTGACGTTTGGTTTCCTGAGAAATGTCGAAAGTCTACAAATGTCAACGCCTTGTCATTCAAAAATCCTCCTCCTGCAATAGCATAACTGCTTGTACCAACTAAGCCTAAACTCATCTCATCCGTGACTCTCAGCTCAACAAAATCAAAATTCACGTCGCTACCCAAAGTCTTGATTCCCTTCTTGTAAGTGAGAAATAGCTCCGGGTATTTTGAACTGTAAATAAATTTTCGATCAGGACGTGTAGCATAAGTCTGTTTGAACCTTAACCTTACGGTTGCCTCTAAAATCAAAGATTGATTAGTAGCAAATCCGGTTTGAGCTAATTCCATGTTAGAGGGCTGATTACTGGTGAAATTTACCTTGTCATCAGAAGCCCAGGTATAATCCGAGGTATTGGTTAATGTATCTCTTTGGGCATACTCAAGTTTGGTATTTAGTAATATTCCATTTTTCACCTCTTGCTGAAAACGGAAGTATCCAAAAGACTTCTGGAAGAGCTTCATGAAATTTTCACCATTTATGAGCGTAACAAAACTGTTGATGAAAGGGCTTATGGATTCTGATTCATCAAACTGTGCCACATATCTTCCTCCTCCCGCATAAAATCGGGTGAATTTATTGTCGAGCTTCCGATAGCTACCTTCCAGTTTGGCGTGGAATTTTTCATTCGAAAAACCATACCTGATCGCAGGCCTCACCCAATAAACCGTTCTTTGATCCCGTTGTTTCCAGATGGTTGGCTGAATTTCCGGCACAAAACCTTCGACTGTATTAAATTGAAAAATGCTAATTACTGCCTGCATTGACCAATATTGTTCCTTTACACTATTGGAGTGGTTATATCCGGAAAGAAAAATGTTTCCGATGGTCAACTTGTTTCTTTCCGCATCTACAGAATCTTTATAAGGTACACTCTCTTTCACCAGGCGAATGCTGTCTTTCACTTTATAGTCGTAAAGTTCAATTTCCGTTAGAGGCACAGGCCGGATTTTTTTCCAATAGGTGGTATCACGTTCATTGGAACCCTCCTCTACAACCAAAACTTCTGCACTGAAGTCATCCTCCTTGAATAAGTCAGCCTCCTCTTTGATACCAAATTTTTCCTCATAAAGATTAGCTTTTCGGTAAACTTCATAATTGGGTTGGACTTTGTAGTTTGAGTAAACTCCTATGTAATAGCCGCTACCCTTGAATCCAAAAGCGCCAAAAACAAATGAATATTTCTGAGAAATGGGCATCCATATGTCATACTCAGTTGGAGCAAATACCTGATTGATTTTAAGCGAATCAATGAATTCCAATCCTCTGGCTTTGGTCACTAATAGATCAATGGTGTGAAATCTCCATTCATCCTCGACGATATATACAATCCCTTCAAAAACCGGATCTGTAGACCTTTTTGGTATCACCTTGATCTTGTTGATCAGTTTATCATTTTCTTCAAAGTACCCTAACCATTCAAAATCATAAAACAGAAATGCCTGAGGTGATATTGGAGAAACATATTCACGTTCCATGTCCAGATCAATAAACTTACTGTAGGAGTTAATATTAAAATCTGAAGCTTTATTGAAACTAAACCCTTGTTCATCACCACTCACTTTTGAGCTAATCATTCGCTCCGAAACCTTGTCAGGTAATTCGAAAGAAAACTCAGATACCGACTCAGATAAATACAGGATGCCGGTATCAATAGTTACCGTTTGTCCAAGGATTTTATCTGGTCTTTTATTTAGTCGAAACAGCCCTTTGAGATAGGCATCTGTCTTAAAGGCATTGACTTCATTTTCGTAGAATTTCCTCTTCTTGATCGCTTCTCTAATGACTCTATAAGCCGGATCTTCGTCTCCTGCTGTCACTACCACCTCCTGAAGTTGAAGTGCCTGTTCCTTCAATGCGAAATCAAATCTGATGGTTTGCGCTTCATTTAATGTAATTGCTTTTTCAGCAACCTTATACCCCACATGCTGTGCTACAATAATGTGAGATCCTTTGGGCGTCTTCAAAAAGTATTGTCCTTCACTATTTGAGGTAGTTCCATTTGTTGTCCCTTTGATGTATACGGTAGAAAAAGGAAGTACTTCACCAGATTCACTTTTGGTAGTTCCCTTAATCCCTGTCTGGGAATGAACGATGAAAATGGATAAAAAGAACAGTGAGTATGATACTAATCTCATTAGGTTGTGATCGGTTTAATTGATAATGCAACAGTCATCAAATAGGTTGCACCAGACAATTTTTCAGTGAAAGTTTTTTATTGTGGTTTATCTTGGCAAAAGTTATACCAGAGGCATTAATTAGATATGCAAAAAGTAGCAATAGTAACAGGTGGATCATCAGGAATAGGTAAGTCATTGGTACTAAAATACGCCAGCGAGGGATATGCAGTTGTATTTACTGGCAGGAATGGTAGTCGAATGGCTCAGGTGGAAAAAGAATTGGGTGAACGGCCCCATCTAGGGCTAGAGCTAGATGCCGCTGGAAAAGCTGATAATCAAAAAATGATTGATGAGACAATCAAAAAATTTGGACGGATTGATGTTCTCATCTGTAATGCTGGGATATCCATGCGAGCTCTTTTTGAAGAGGTAGAGCTGGATGTTTTCAAGCAACTTATGGATATCAATTTTTATGGAGCAATCTATGCCACAAAGTTTGCACTCCCACACCTACTTGATTCTAAAGGTACAATCATTGCAATTTCTTCGATTAATGGTTGGAGATCTACTCCGGCACGAACAGCTTACTCATCGTCCAAATTTGCTATGCAAGGTTTCTATGAGGCGTTACGGACTGAGGTGATGACCCGTGGAGTTCACGTTCTTGTGGTGTGTCCGGGGTTTACCAGCTCCAACATTCGAAATGCAGCACTTACAGCGGATGGGAAGGCTCAAGGAGAGTCTCCTCGAAATGAGAAAAAAATGATGTCCTCAGAAGAGGTGGCAAAGCGAACCTTCAAAGCGGCAAAAAAGAAAAAACGTGATCTGATTTTGACCTTTGAAGGAAAGATGGCCGTGCTACTCAATAAGATCATACCTTCCAGACTGGACAGGATGATATATAATATGATGAAGAAAGAACCGGATAATCCCCTTAAATAAGCTTAAGCTTTCCATTCCTTACATACACTTCCTCTTCGTTCCAGACAATCTTAGTCCAGACAGCATCTTGCCCCAGAACTTTAACTTTATGTCCTTTCTTAATGAGATCAACTGGTTCAGCTCCAGCTGATGGCCCTGACCTTAGCAAGGTGCTATCTGAAATAATTATAGCGCTCTCTGAGCCTTCCAGGTTATTTAATCCCAGAATCACACAAATCACAAAGAATTGAATAATTGGAGCCGCAATTGGTTTCTCCCCCTCTTTTGTTTTCCTAAGGATATAGACAAGCATTAAAACCGCCAATGCTATGAACAGGGCGAGGAGTTGAGGTCTGTATTTATTTATGAGGTTTATGAAATAGTCTGTATCATCATACCTGTATCCTTGCAAATCATTATTCCCGGATAATTCCTCAATTTTAGTAACCACATTTCTATCTGCTGACATGCGATAATATTTTTCTAAATAGTAGAGCGCCTCGGCATGCCTCCCCAGACCATCCTGAATAAATGCCATTTTCAATAGCATAGATGGTGATGCCATCCCATTCTTATAAAGATCTTGATAGTTTTCAATTGCCTGTGTATACTTCTGCTCAAGAAACAAAGAATCAGCCTCATTTAACATGGCATTTTGTGCGCTGGTAGAGGTCAAAATGCCTAAGAATAAAATTCCTGAAAATATTCTTGCCATTATTCTGTCAATCATGTGGTAAAATTGATTAAGATTTCTATTTTTGCATCCGCAATTTAAGACAGAGGTCTTGAATTGCACTTCTTTTTATACGAAAGGAGATTATAAATGACTGGCTAGCTCAGCTGGTAGAGCAACGCCCTTTTAAGGCGTGGGTCCTGGGTTCGAGCCCCAGGCCAGTCACTCAAAAAGCCTCAACAAATGTTGAGGCTTTTTTTATCAGACTGATTTTGGAATTTTAATTTCAAACCGTGTCCCTTTATCCACCTCACTAACAACAGATATATTACAGTTATTCTTTTCAAGTAGCCCCAGACTTAAACTTAATCCAAGTCCTGCACCCATTTCCTTATCTGTTCCGGCCGTAGATTTTTGAATTTCCTTTTTGATTATCGATTGAATTTGTTCTGTGCTCATTCCGATTCCGGAATCTTCAATGCTAACAATGGTCTCTTTCTCTGTTTGATTGCCTGTAACATGCACATGGCCTCCTCCATTGGTATACTTTATTGCATTATGTATCAAATTTCTAATAGCCACCTTAAAATGATTCTCATCAATCCAGGCTTCCATTTCTGAAGGCGCGTCAATTTTAAAGTCGATATTTTTTCGTTGGATTAACGTGTGAAATAAATCGGCATTTTCGCGCACAACAGAGCTTACATTAACCCTCGCAGGGTAAGCACTAATTCCACCAAGTTGCATTCTTGCCCATTCTAATAGCTCATTTACTGTTCCGGTAAGTGCTTCTAATCTTTGCTTTAAGCTATTTTGATAATCAATAAATTGCTCCTTCGAGATGACATCATCATGATTTAGGTTGAGAATGCTATGGAATAGGTTAAGTGGGCTTTTGATATCATGAGCAATGATTGAGAACAATTTATCCTTTGTTTCATTGGCTACCTTTAGCGCTTTGTGCGCACGCACCAGCTCTGTAACATCATCTACACAGATGGCTACAGATTCGACTACCCCATCGCTGTTTAAGATTGGCTCATACTTACCATTTGCAGAAATCATTGAGCCATCGGGAAGACTGGTTTCTTCTAAGAACGCAACTTGTTTACCAGATAATAAGGCATCCTGAAACATTGGCTCATGTTTTTCAAAAATAGATTCCGGCAAAACCTCTTTTCTATTTCTTCCTATCAAGTCACGCCTTTTATATCCAAATCGATTTGCGTAGTTCTGGTTTACTAAAATAAAATTTCCGTCTTTATCGACCAGTGCCATGAGGATTGGTGTGTTATCCAGCAATGACCTCAATGTTTGTTCATGTTGATCTGATCTGTCAAAGGCCTTAATTAGAATTGATCGGAAAACAAAAAGGAAAAGGTAGAGAATGGATGCAACAACCAGGTTATTCAGTAATGTCAAGGTATAAACAGTCCCTAATTCAATACCTTGGGCATTCAGCAAGTCAATTTTAATCGCAACAAAAATCAGAAATATCAACCAGTAGGTAAGATGCTTTTGCATTCCATCAATCAGCAGCATAGATATGGCCATGCCAATTACCAACATGTTTTCGGTATCAACATAAATCTCCTGATTGGTAAAGGTTAATGTAGCTGCTGAAACTAATGCAACTCCAGTCCAGATGAAGTAGCTTTTAGAAATTGGGATTTTTCCACGTCTATTAAGAAACAATGAAAATGACAGCAAAATAGCTGAGGTGAGACATAGTCTTGCCTGAAGGTTTAAACCCAGAGTTAGGGTTATAATACCAAGCACTAAACACATTGATACACTGAAAAGGATCAAGTAATTGAATAGCGCTACCCTTCGTTTATCTAATGGGCTGGAGGCATAATGCATGCCTGTCCTTAGTAAGTTTTTGACAAAAACAGATTTCATGGGGAATTAGGTGACGCTGATTTCAATAAGTAAATAAGACTTAGGATAAAAAAGTAACCTTCAAAACGAATGTTTATTGATTTCCTTACACTTGTAATCAATTATCATTCAATTTGTACGGTATAGATATTTTGATTTCTGTGCCTCTGTTTGGCTCACTATTTATATTAACAGTGCAATTATTTTTTTCCAAAAGCGCCAAACTAAGGCTTAATCCCAATCCAGTACCTAGCTCACCTAATGTTCCACTGCTTGAATTTTGGAGTTCCTTTTTCATAATGGAATTGATTCTTTCCAAATCCATGCCAACCCCATTATCTTTTATTGTCATTGAAACCTGATCTTTCGCTTTCACAACTGATGTGATCACCTCACCTCCATCGGGAGTAAATTTTAATGCATTATGAATCATATTTCTGATTGAGATTTTAAAATGGTTTTCATCAATCCAAACCTCCAATTCCTTTGGAACCTTTACTTCGAGGTTGATCTTTTTTCTTTTAATCAGCTCATCATAGAGTATGGAATTACTCTTAATTATCCTACCAACATTAACCAAAGAAGGACTTGCATTTATTCCCTCAAGCTGTGTCTTAGCCCAATTCAGCAAAGTATTTACCGTTTCCTTTAGCTCGCCCAACTTTTCTTTAACATTTTCCTGATGCTTTAAAAAATCCTTTTGAGAAATTGTGCCATCTGAAGAAACATTCAATAACCCTTCAAATAAATCAAGAGGCCCCCTGATATCATGCGCAACAATTGAAAACAAACGATCCTTTGTATCATTAGCTTCTTTCAATTTAATTTTTGCAGTCTCTAATTTGGAAACATCGTTTACAAATACGGTTGCACCTAAAATTTCCCCATCATTCGACTTTATGGGAACATATTTGCCACCGGCATAAAAACTACTACCATCCGGCATATATGTTTTTTCCAAAAATTCAGGGCTTTCTCCATTCATTGCTGCTTTGATTAGCGGCAAATGAGTTTCTACAATATTATCTGGCAAGACATCTTCAACACGAGATCCAATAATTTCATCTCTTTTTTTTCCGAAAGCTTTTTCATAGTTCAGGTTCACCATCTTATACTTAAGATCCTGATCGAATAGGGCAATGAATAAAGGCACATTATCAATCATTGAGTAAAGAACCTCATCTTTCTCTTGCAGTTTAAGTAATGCTTTGATCAAAGACTTTCTAAATGCATCAATCGTAAAGAATAAAATGAGACAAAGAATCGAAATATTTTGAAGGGTCAACCAAAAAGTAAAATCCAGGCTACCACCCAAATACTGCTGTTTCAAGAACTTACAGCCAATTAATACTGCAAAACCAAACCAGTAGCCAATAACCTTCACTCTAGCCTGAAGTAATAGATATGCTACTGTCATTAAGGCAATTATCACATTCTCTGTTTCATTAAATCTACCTTGCTCGTAGGCTACAATTGTTATTGCTATAAGGGCAAGAAATGAGAAAAGCAGAAATAATCCACCGGCTAAGTGATGTCTCTTTTTTTTATTTAGAAAAAGAATGAAACCATAAAGTACGAAACAGGTGAATGTAACTCCTGACTGAAGATATAATCTCTCAAAGAATAATAAGACACTATCAATCAGTGAAATGGAAACGCCTAATATGGAAAGTATATTAATGAAAAATACTCTTTGAAAACTGAGAGGATCATCCAATTTTTCAGTACCTACGTACGCTAGTTTCGAGAAAGGTATCTTCATAACAACAGGGGTAATTCCCTGCTGATTCTTAATTACCTAACAATTTAAGGCATTTGTGAACAGCATTTACAAGTTGTTCAGCATTTTTCAGCGGTTTTTGGATAAATGCGACGTAATCAACTTCATAGTTCTCCATTACATCTTCCGGATGACTTGAAATAACGATGGTCATTGGCTTATGATCACTCAACTCGAGAACTTCAGGACCTTCTAACCCTGAAATATTAATGTCTAGCAACAAAACATCAGGTTTATCTAAATCAATGCGTTTGGCAGCATCTAGTGTATTATCAGAATTTCCAATGAGTTTCATTTGCGGCACCTTGGACATAACCACTTTCAGGATTTCAACAAAGGCTGGGTCATCCTCTATGATTAAGTATCGGTACTCTCTATTGCTCAATTTATTTCTGTCTTAGTTTTAGTAAAGGACTTTAAAAATAGAACTTTTTAATTGATAGGAAAAAGCATTTCGTCTGTATCAAACGCTGCATGAGTTTTTAATTCAATTAAGCTATCTTAATAAATATTTTACAATGAAATGAAGCAACCTCTCGCATTAAGATTTGACCGCATAGTTAAAGAGAATTTACCTAAAAGGAAGAAGATGATGGAGGTGCTACGAGATAGCGCCCTGTCGGCTGAATTATTCAACAAAAAAGGGTTTGGGCTAAAATCAATACTTGATCTGACGGGTAGAATTACAGACTTTAAAGGCATTTATGGATTTATTGAAAATGATAAACTTGTATACATTGATGAGTCCTCGTACGTAATCAGAAGAATCATCCGTCAGTTTAAAGGAACCAGTAAGTATCAGAAAAAGCTTGCCAATACTATGGTTGAGTTACACTCCGCTGAACGACCTTTCTATTCAATAAGTGATGCGTTGAACGCAATGGCCGAAATGAACATCATATTCATGGATTTACCAGATGACCTGGAGCGTCAAATAACTACTCTTTATTTACAATGCCAATTTGAATGCATATACAATCGTTTTGACTAAGTCTATATTTTGAATTTGCCTTTTACTTTCTCCAGCAAGCTTATTTCAGGCTGAGGCTTAACCTCAGTTATTCGATCTCCGATTAACGAAGCGACAGGCTCTAGCTCCACAAAGTGACTACATATCACTTTGAACATAGCGACCAGTGGCAAGAATAGAATCATACCCGCAATACCCCACAGAACACTTCCTGCAATCAGCGAAAAAATTGAAAATAGCGCGTTGATTTGCATATTCCCCCCTACAATCTTAGGATTCAGAAAATTGCCTTCAAGAAATTGTATAAACCAGAAAATAGCTATCACTCCCACTGGGTACCAATAGCTTTCAAAAGTCACAAAAGCGTATATCGTAGGAATCAAACCCCCGAGAGTTGTTCCGACATAAGGGATAATGGCGAGCAAAGCGGCCAGAAACCCAAAGAAAAAGGCATAATCTATACCTAAAATCAACAGTCCTACCGTATTCAAAACGCCTAGAACCAAAATCAAGAGAAGCATACCTGTGAAATATTGCTGGCCAACTTGCTGAACCTCCCTCAGCATCTGGATAAAAGATTCCTTCTTAGAGTTTGTCGTAAACCTGGCTATCGCCTCGGTGAGATGTTCGCTGTAAAAAAGAAGCAAAAAAGTGTAGATAGAGGCAAGCACAACAAATGAAAGAAAGGAGCCTGTGACACTTACGGTATCCGAAATAATTAAAAAACTACTGTCAGAAAACAAATGAGAAAGCCTATCCAAAATTGTTTGCGACTCAATGTCAGGAATAATCTGAACTTTATTATTGAGAAAGGTGATTGAAGTCTCAAGCGTTGCTTTGAGTTTTTCGAGAAAGTTGGAGTATTGACTGGCCATATCAATAATCTGAGCTGAGAACAGAATAAGAACACCAGCCGCGAGAATAAATACACTTCCCATTGTCATAATTATTCCGAATACTTTTCGAACACCTTTTTTCTTTAGCCATTTAACTACCGGGTATAGGATAAAAGCAAAAAGCATTGCAAAGCAAATGGGTAAAAGCAATACTTTTCCAAAGTACATGATAGCTACGATACCAATGATTGATGCCAAGACATAAAAAAGTTTGCTAAAGGATAGGTTCATACTTATTGATTAAACATTAAAGTTAGTTCCTCGTCAACTATTCTGCTCGTTACTAACAAAAAAAGCCTCTCAATGTTGAGAGGCTTTCGTACCTGAGGCCGGAATCGAACCGGCACTCCTTGCGGAACACGAGTTTGAGTCGTGCGCGTCTACCAGTTCCGCCACTCAGGCAGCTTTCCGTAAACGGTGGGCAAAAGTATCTAAAGAAATATAAGATTGCAATGGATTCAACTAAAACAGCCAGACCTGGTATAAAACAAAAAAGCCCCCAACCGGAGGCTACTTAAACGTATGTTTATTAATTATTTAATTGGAAAATATATTTCAGTTCTCCATTGAGCTGTGTCTGGAACAAGGGTAGGATCAGTTGGATAAACTTCCCAAGGATTTCCGTTCGCCTCGTATCCATAGTAGCTCATGTAATCTACAAGATTCTCATACGCACTTTCCATCAAAGCATAATCTCCCATGTGTATGGTCTTTAACGCCTTGCCAGCATACGTCATTTCACTTATAATGTTGTCATCCTGAACTTCAATCACACTTTCTGTAGGTATACCACAGATCATCTCAGTTTCCTGTTCATTATAACTTAAAACTATCGATATTGGTGCTCCTGCCATAGCAACTTTATTGTTAGCCATAAAGGCTCCAATTTGACCATATGCTTGCCCCATTACTTCACCAATTTCTGCAGGATCGCTAGACGAACTTGCTTTTACACCGATGTAAGGTTGAGAGGTTGTCTCCACCTCCTCAATATCGTAAGTAAAATCAGGTCTTGATTCCACTCGGGTTTTCAGTTTCTGCAATGTCTCATCATACATTGGTGAAAGCATACTCTCTGTTCCAAGTGCAAATAGCTTCATTATTCCGGAGATATCTGTTTCGTCGTAGGTATAAATAACTTTTGTTTTACCATCCTCCTCAGACAAAATCCATGAGGCGGTAGGCTCCCCGGGATACCCTTCAAAGCTCATTTTAGATTTTATCATCATATTTTGATCTGACTCAATGATTTCGATACTACCTGTTCCCAAATCGGGGTTATCGCTTTGCCAGCTATAGCTAGCGCCTACTCCTGCAGTTGGCCCCTCGATAATAATTTTTGCTGTAGTATCCACTGCAGACCAAGCAGAAAACTGATCGAAGGTTTTAAATCCATTAACTTCATCGAATACAGCCTCTACCGGAGCATCAATGGTTATACTTCTTTCCATATGGGTCTCGGAAGGGCCAAATATGACAACACCGGCTCCCAGAATAACAATCACCAAAATGATGATTCCAATAATTTTAAGAACTTTCATAATTAGAGTTGATTTTTGTGATGTTTAAAGTTAACAGTTTGATAGATATTAACACCAAATATGCAGGTTTCTGGCCAAGGCTTTTAGCTCATAACATTGACCTACTACCCATCTTACTCCTTTTCTATTTATTCTCCTTTATCGTCCCCCGGACTGACTTTGATTACCTAATGATTGGCAGCATTTATTTTGGCTATCACATTTTATTTGAGTGGATGTGGCAGGCAACTCCTGGTAAGAGGTGGGCTAAAATAAAGGTCAAAACCGCACAAAATGATAGGGTTCATTTTTTTCAATGCGTCTTAAGGAATTTAGCAAAAATCATCTCGCTTATCATTTTTTTTGGTGGATTCGTAATGATCTTCTTTAATCGACAAAAAAGAGGACTTCATGACATAATCGGAGGTACTTTGGTATTATTTGATGAAGATTAACTTAATTTCGATTATTGACGGGTCATCCTATAAATTATCTTTTATATTTCAGGTCTAATTCTAAATTGGTTAGCAAATTATGAGTAACGAGAATTCACCCATAAATCGATTCGAGAGTTTTTTCGAAGGCTTTATATTCTGGAGTAGATGGGTTCAAGCTCCTCTTTATACAGGGTTAATAGTTGCGTCTTTCCTTTACCTCTATAAGTTCTTTCAAGAACTTCTTTACATGGTAAAATACATCAGCATCTGGGATGAAACGGAGGTAATGATCAAAGTTTTGGGTCTGGTAGATGTATCGATGGTAATGAACCTAGTCGTTATGGTGACAATTGGGGGTTACTCAATTTTTACCAGTCGAATAGACGTAGACATGCATGAGGATAAGCCTTTGTGGCTGGAGGGACTAGATGCCGGTCAATTGAAAATTAAGTTAGCGACATCTTTAGCTTCCATCTCTGGGGTATACCTACTTAAAACTTTCATGAACTACAGAAATGAAGTTGAGAAAACCAGTACCGAAGGAGTAATCATTGAAATCGTAATTCACATGGTATTCATTGTTTCAGCCTTACTATTATCTCAAACAGAAAAAATCACGCATAGCTACCATTCTTCTCACACGCTACCTGCCGGTGATGAGGAAGAAGAAGGAGAACACGGACATCATTAATAGCAAATCGAAAACGATTAAAGCCGGAATAAATATTCCGGCTTTTTTATTTCTATTCCGATTGGAATTATACTCAAAAAGTTATTTTTGCCATCCCTTGCGCATGTGGTGGAATTGGTAGACACGCCATCTTGAGGGGGTGGTGGGAGCAATCCCGTGGAAGTTCGAATCTTCTCATGCGCACTTTTTATTTCCCGGTAGCGACCCACTTTTTTGGATTATTTTTCTTTTTCCCAAAGAATATCAGCAAACCATGATTCTTGATCATGAAATCCATTTAATGGCTTGAAACCAGATTTTTCTGCGAGTTCTTCCAGTTGGACTGCATCATATTTTTTTGATATTTCCATGAAAATAGCTTCCCATGCTCTAAAATGGATCTTTTCACCAGCAACAACAACTTCCTGCTCAACCTTACTTATTAAGTAACTACGACACTCGCCTGTGTGGGGGTTATAGTAAGGATAATGCTGAAATTGATCACGCTCAAAATTTGCTTCCAATTCATCGTTAATTCGATCGAGTAAATTCAGATTAAACTCTTTTGTCACTCCTTCATGGTCATTGTAAGCATTGAGAATAATTGATGGGTCCTTTTTTAAGTCAACACCGAGAAATAACATATCATTAGGCTTTAAAAAGCCTCTCAACTTTGACATAAATCCAATAGCTTCTTCTTCAGTAAAATTGCCAATGGTGGACCCAAGAAAAAAAACAACGTCTTTCTCCGGGTTAGTAGATATCTGAGCCAATGCATCAAAGTAATCGCCTTGAAAAGATTCCATTTTCAAGTCAGGCATTTCCGCTTTCAGATTGGTCTCTAATATTTCCAAGACATTGCCAGAAATATCTACTGGCGTGTATGTAAAGTCAATGCCCTGCTTTAAAAAATGCTTAAGTAAAATCTTAGTTTTAGAACCATCTCCTGCACCCAATTCAATAATTCTAAATGTCTCGCCATCATATATAGAGTGAAGGATTGCCTCCTTATGAGTGGTAAATATTTCGTGTTCTTTGCGGGTTAGATAATACTCATCCAGCTTCATAATTTGCTGGAATAATTCATCCCCCCTAGCATCATAAAAGTACTTAGAGGACAAAAATTTATTCCTGGCTTTTAATCCATTTAATATTTCTTCTTCGAAAATCGTCGTTGCTTCTGCCTGTGTCATTAAATATGTTTTGCCAGACGGATACCAGAAAACATCCATCTCAAATGTGGGTGAAAAAAATTACGATATGTGGGACGAATATGACTTTCTGGTGTTCCATAGGATCCCCCTCGAAGCACCATCTGGTTGACCATAAATTTTCCATTATACTCTCCTAGCGCACCTGCCGGAGGTTTGTAGTATGGATATGGTGTGTAAGGACTTGAGGTCCACTCCCATACATTTCCAAGAAAACTATAATCAGCTGAACTGATGGCTTTGAAATTACGAGCTTCAACAAAGTTCATCTCCTTGGACACCTGGAATGAGAATGTGTTACAAGCTACCTCCCATTCTTGTTCGGTAGGTAGCCGGCATCCTTTCCATCGGGCAAATGCATCAGCTTCGTAATAGGACACATGACCAACAGGCTCATCAGGATTGATTGGCTCATATCCACCAAGAGTATAGTGCCACCAATCTCCACCATCCTCATGTTTCCAGTATCTTGGAGCATTTACCTTGTTTTCATTCACCCAATCCCACGCCTCTGAAAGCCACAGCATATGGTTTTCATATCCTCCGTCTATGATAAATTCAATGAACTCACCATTTGTAACAAGTTCGGATGCTATTTGATACTCATGTAAATAAACTTTATGAAGACCCTCCTCATTATCAAAATGAAATCCTTCACCCTGAAATCCAATTTCATAGATACCTTCTTCAATGTTCAGCCAATTCTTTTTAGTGTTAGAATCACTTATTGGCTTTGAGGTTTCTCTATAGATTGGGTACAAAGGATTGTCCCCTAAAATTCGTTTGATATCGTATAAAAACAATTCCTGATGTTGTTGTTCATGATTGCATCCAAGAATAACCACATCACTTGTTTGGTCATCGATCTGACGGACACCCAGGTAATTATTCATATGATCGTCCACATAGCTCCGATACTCAAACACTTCTTTAACTGTTGGTCGTGTCAACTGACCTCTATTTTCTCTACTCCACCGATCTCCAGCAGATATATAATAGCTGTTGAATAAGTACGGATACTTCGGATGAAATTCTTTATATTCTTTAACATTAGGTTTCAAAACGAAGGTTTCAAAAAACCAGGTGGTATGTCCCAAATGCCATTTAAGAGGACTCACATCCATAACTGGCTGAACCACAAAATCTTCTATTTCAAGAGGCTCACACAAAAATTGAGTCTGTGCTCTTACCTCTTTGTAAATTTTTAATATGTCTTTCTTAGCTGATATTGTCGAATGCAAAACAAAAAAGGATTTTTTTTCAATTTATAAATCTTGAACGATACAATCGACAAAAAATGGACGTTTATTGAAAAAAGAAACCCTATCCGCCGGCTGGCAGACAGGGCCCTCAACTAACCAAAAAGTCTAGAACAATATATGTTCTATGCTATTACCGTAAGGGAATCAAATTCCCTGCCAGTTAGTTAATAGCCTGTAAATCTTCATATATGATGCAAATTCTACCCTCAGATGGCGGTCCTATTTACGCAGAGACTGATTTAACAACCTTCATAGCAGAGCCATGGAATGCACTTTCTTCCCTGGCCATTGTGCTACCACCACTGTATTGGGCTTTCAAACTGAAATGGGATTTTAAGAACTACGCGTTTATTTATTTCCTCATTCCGCTTCTTGCATTAGGAGGTATAGGCAGCTTCCTATATCATGCGTTCAGGACTTCAAACTTTCTTTTATGGATGGATGTGCTTCCCACCGCCATCGTTACAGTGGCAGTTAGTATCTACTTCTGGGATAGAATATTACCAAAAAGATGGCTAGCTATTTCGATAGTAGTTCCCTTCATATTCATCCGATTTGCCATTTTATCGTATTATGGTGGTCAGCTCGCAATCAACATCAACTATTTCTTGACTGGTTTCATTATATTCTCTCCCATTCTCTTTTACCTTTCCAGACATCAATACAAGCATTTAAGCAGCATCGTCTTATCTGTCTTTTTTTTAATCCTGAGCCTCCTATTTCGAAGACTAGATTTCTCAATTGCTGAATTTTTACCGATGGGCTCCCATTTTCTATGGCACATCTTTAGTGGAATTGGAGCTTTTTATCTTGCGAAGTATCTTTATTTAATCAGGGACGATGAACTTCAGACAAACCAGCTATGAAAATCACATTATTCTTCTTGAGTCTAATTCTACATACCTCACTTTCAGAAACAGAACCTCAAACAGCATTATCTGAGGAAGAAATCGAAATAATTTTGGAAAGACACAACTACTGGAGAGCAGATGTTGGGGTTACAGAAAAACTTGAATGGTCAGATGAAATGGCTGAATTGGCTGCTGATTGGGCTAAGCAGCTTAAGGCAAATGACTGTGGTTGGGAACATAGGCCAAACAACAAATTCGGAGAAAACCTTTTTAAAGGCACTACCGGAGCATTTGATGCAAAGTATGTAGTTGATGCCTGGGCCAGTGAAAAGGAAGATTACAACTATAACAGAAACAAGTGTAAGCCAGGGAAAATGTGTGGTCATTACACACAAATTGTATGGCAAACCACTAAAAAAGTCGGATGTGCCAAAATCAGTTGTGGTGGGATGGATATTTGGGTGTGTAATTATGATCCTCCTGGAAACTGGGTTGGTGAGAAACCATATTAATTTTTTACTGATTATCAAGACGGCATGTTTATTGGTAAATTTGATTTAAATCATTTTCCCAATGAAAAGCATCATCATACAACTCATACTACTTCTTTTTCTCGCAGGCGCTTGTTCAAGCGGAAGAAGAACCGTATCAATCAATTCTTCACGTCCGGCTGACATCACTGTAGATCAATCCATTCAATCGCTGGTAATACTTAATCGTACAAAATACTCAAAAGAGGCAGTTAATGTCCTTGAAGGTATTTTAACAGGAGAACTTCCCGAAGAAGATAAGGCTGCAATTCAGTCATTTATCATTGGTTTTCAAAATCGATTGGCTAATTCCGGAAGGTTTGAAACCCGAGTAGCCAACGAGACTTTTATCGGTAATAGTTTGACTCAGGCCTTTCCTGATCCTTTACCATGGAGCACTATTCGAGTGGTTTGCGAGAACTATGATGCAGATGCTGTGATAGCAATCGAAATGTTTGATTCTGACTTTATCATCACTGACGGGAAAAGTAAGAAAACTGTGAAAAACGAAGATGGAGAAGAAATTGAAATAGATGAATTCAGTGCTTCCGGAGTAGCAAACATTACGATAGGCGTCCGCATTTACGACCCTATTTCCGAAAAAATTATCGATCAGGACCTATATCGCAGGACTAACGAATGGAATGCTCAAGCAGATACAAAATCAGGGGCTATTGCTGCTCTTATTAATAAAACGGATGCTACTCGTCACTTGACCAATCAAGTGGGATCCAACTATGCCTACAAAATTGCTCCAATGCCTGTGCAGATTACCCGATCTTTTATTGGGAAATCGAAAAAGTCACCGGCACTTGAGCAGGGATCCAGATACGCAGATGTAGGTAATTGGAAAGAAGCGGCCAGAATTTGGGAAAATGGATTAACCTCTGTTCCAAGCAAAGAAGGAGGCTATTTAACATACAATTTGGCGGTTGCAAATGAAATACTTGGAAACCTCAACGAAGCTAGAAAATGGGCCGAACGCTCATATACTCAGTATGGAAATAATGATGCCCGAAATTACATTCAGGCATTGGAACAACGATTAGAGAATGAACAATTAGCAGAAAAGCAAATGGGCAACTAATTTCAATAGCTCATTTAATGCAACCTTTTTGAGCTAATCAAGTCTTTAAATAAAAAGCTTATGAAGACCTTACTTACTCTACTACTGGCCGCTATCATAATCACACCATCAAACGCTCAAAAAAGAAGTGTTGACGTTGGAAGTTTTTCAGAGTTAGCTCTAGGTATTTCCGCGACTGTTTACGTCAAGCAAGGGTCAGATGAAAAGATTGAGATTGAATGTGATGACGACATCTTTGAAAAGATTGAATTTGAGATGAGGGGAGATAAACTTGTCATAAAGAAAGAAGGTAAATGGAATTGGAACGATGGATGGAGACGCTCTGCAGTGGATATTTATGTGACGATGCGTAAAATCGAAGGATTATCTGTGAGTGGAAGTGGGCTTATTGAAAGCGATGGTCAATTAGATACAGAAGACATTCGACTCTCGGTAAGCGGATCAGGTGACATGGATCTGGACATTAATAGTGACGAAATGGATTTACGAATTTCAGGATCCGGCAGTATTCGACTGGATGGAGAGGCTAACGAGGCAGAAGCTAAAATCAGTGGATCGGGTCGGGTGAAAGCAGAAGATTTAACCGTAAAATCGTTTGAAGCATCCATCAGCGGATCTGGGAGTTGTTACATCACTGCGACTGAAGAAGTGAGCGCCAAGATCTCAGGTAGCGGAAGCGTGTATTATGCTGGCGATCCAAAACGAATCAACTCAAACTCCTCAGGGAGTGGTAAGATCAGAAAGATGTGATGCAAGAAAGTATTACCATTAAAAAGGTTGGAATAATCCGACCTTTTTAATTTGATCTAGTTCTTATAGATTTTGCCCTCCTTCATCACAAACTTCACATCTTTCATTACCTCAATATCTTCTAATGGATTCCCGGGAACGGCTACAATATCTGCGATAAAACCAGCTTTAATCGTTCCAATCTGCTCTCCCATTCCAAGAAGTTCTGCGTTGTTTGAGGTAGCGCAAATAATTGCTTCAATCGCCGGCATACCTGCTTCTACCATATAGGTGAATTCTCTTGCATTTTCTCCATGCTTAAATACTCCTGCATCTGTACCAAAAGCGATAGGCACTCCTCTTTTATAAGCTCTTGCAAAAGTTCCCTGAATTTTTGGCCCGATAACCCGGGCTTTCTCCGCCACTACTTTTGGATAGTAGCCTGGCTTTTTCGCATTTTCTGCTACTTCCATCCCAGCTGTAATAGTAGGAACAAGATAGGCATCCTTCTGTATCATTAAATCCATTGTGGCATCACTCATGTATGTGCCATGCTCTATGGTCTTCACACCATTAGCTACTGCGCGTCTCATTCCTTCATCTCCATGGGCATGAGCTGCAACATGAAACCCTAAATCGTTAGCAGCATCCACTATGGCTTTGATTTCTTCCTCCTGAAAGTGAGCTCCCTGTCCATCCTTCGCTACACTCAAAACTCCTCCCGTTGCAGTAATCTTAATTAAATCAGCTCCATTCTTATATCGTTGACGTACGGCCTTTTTCGCATCGTCCACTCCGTTGACCACTCCACTTTCAGGCCCTGGATCTCCCATAAGATCATCTCGGAATCCATTGGTAGGATCTCCATGACCACCGGTTATAGATAGCCCCTTCTCAGAAGTGAAAATTCTTGGTCCATCAATTGTTCCCTTATTAATTGCATCTCGCAGAGACACATTGACTCCACTACCTCCAACATCTCTGACTGTAGTAAATCCAGCCATTAGGGTTCTTTTAGCTATGTCAACTGAAGCAAAAGCCTTATCTGCCGGGTTGTCGGTGAAGACACGAATATATCTATCAGGACTTGTTTCGCCTTCGATGTGCACATGCATATCAATCCATCCGGGCATGACCGTATGATTCTTGAGATCAATTATATTATCTTCTTCTTGTGCACTGATATACCCGTTTTCAATAGAGACAATTTTCTTACCTTCTACAATGATTGATCTCTCAGCCACAGGCTTCTTAGATACACCGTCAATCAAAGTACCAGCGTAGATAATTGTTCGCTGCGCAAAAAGGGAGGCAGCAAACATGATTGTAAATAGGATTAGGGTTAGTTTCTTCATGGCTTAAATTAATTTCTTGTATTTGATACGTTTTGGAGTTTCATCTCCCAATCGTTTTTTCCTATTTTCCTCATACTCGCTGAAATTACCTTCAAACCAGTAGGCTTGTGAGTTTCCTTCAAAAGCCAGTATGTGAGTAGCAATGCGGTCTAAAAACCACCTATCGTGACTAATAACAACCGCACAACCTCCAAAATTCTCCAATGCTTCCTCAAGTGCTCTTAAGGTGTTGACATCCAAATCATTTGTTGGCTCATCCAATAGGATAAGGTTTGCACCTCGTTTAAGGGTAAGAGCCAGATGAACCCTATTTCTTTCACCGCCTGAAAGGGTTCCTACTTTTTTTCCCTGATCCTGACCGGAAAAATTGAATTTACTTACATAGGCACGCGCATTCATCTCTTTCCCACCCAGGTCGATTATTTCGTCTCCTTCCGAAATGACCTCAAAAACTGATTTATTTCCATCTAGTTGATCATGCTCTTGATCTACGTAGCTCATGACCACTGTTTCACCGACTTCAAAAGTTCCTTTATCAGGTGTTTCTTTGCCGGTAATCATCTTAAATAAGGTAGATTTCCCTGCACCATTTGGTCCAATTACTCCTACTATACCCCCCTGAGGCAGACTAAATGACAAATCTTCATAAAGTAATTTATCTCCATACCCTTTAGCCACACCCTTTGCTTCTATAACTTTAGCACCTAATCGAGGACCGGGCGGGATATATAATTCAAGATTCTTTTCCTTTTCCTTTGCATCCTCTCCCAGCAGTTTATCATATGCACTCAATCTGGCTTTCGCTTTTGCCTGACGTCCTTTTGGACTCATTCGTACCCATTCCAACTCCCGCTGTAAGGTCTTTTGCCTTTTGGATTCTTGTTTGTCTTCTTTTGCCAGTCTCTTCTCTTTTTGCTCTAACCAACTGCTGTAATTCCCTTTCCAGGGAATTCCTTCTCCTCTATCAAGTTCTAAAATCCATCCAGCTACATTATCAAGGAAATAGCGATCATGAGTGACGGCTATAACTGTACCTTCATACTGCTGGAGGTGTTGCTCCAACCAAAGGACTGATTCCGCATCCAGGTGGTTGGTAGGCTCATCCAGTAGCAATACATCAGGCTGTTCCAATAATAGTCTGCAAAGCGCAACTCTTCTTTTTTCTCCACCCGATAAATTTTTTATTACAGCATCTTCAGGAGGAGTGCGTAGCGCATCCATGGCGCGTTCCAGTTTATGATCAATCTCCCAGGCCCCCGTAGCATCAAGTTTTTCCTGTATCTCTCCTTGCCTTTCAATCAACTTATTCATCTTATCGGGATCTTCTAAGATTTCCGGTTCAGAAAATTTGGCATTGACTTCCTCGTATTCTTTAAGAAGATCATTGACTTCTTTAACCCCTTCCCTAACAACTTCAATTACCGTTTTTTCTGCATCAAGCTCAGGCTCCTGTTCAAGCATCCCTACCGAATATCCGGGTGAAAACACGACTTCCCCCTGATAATCCGTATCTTTTCCTGCAATTATTCGAAGTAATGAGGATTTTCCGGCTCCATTAAGGCCTAAGACTCCTATTTTAGCACCATAAAAAAATGATAAATATATATTCTTAAGTACTTGTTTCTGTGGAGGGTGAATCTTATTTACACCCGACATTGAGAAGATGATCTTTTCGTCTGACATGCTTAAGTTTGATTAGAAATCGAATATACCACGCATTTAAGAATTACACTCACCCTTGGACATCATACAGGTACCATTTGGATTTATAAAAGGCGATAAAGTCTTTCAGAGCGGCTGGGACGGAAACCCGGATCGAGAAATCGGAGAAGTTCGTGATGAAGATCATGAAAAGTCTACCCAGTTCTTTCAAGAACGATTTTCAGATTTAGAGAAAAAAATTACTGAGGTAACAGAAAAAATTGATGCTACAGAAAATAAAGGCTCTTTTCTGATGAAACTGGTGCACCTCCGTGAGCACCTACCACAACATGATGGATTAGGTGATTATCAGGCATTGCAAGATAAGATTTTGCAATATGAATCTCTGGTTCGTGATATCATCCAAAAAAATCGCGTCAGAAATACGGAAATCAAAAGCGCACTAATTGAGGAAGCAAAACAGATTGTTGAAATTATCAACTGGAAGGAAGCCACCGAAAAAGTGAATGACATTAAGGGGAGATGGATAAAGACTGGAAGTGCAGAAGAAGATAAAAATGAACAATTAGAAACATCTTTTTGGGATATTATTAAGGAGTTTTTTGATCGTAAAAAGCAATTTTTTGAGGATAAGCAAAAATTGACTGATCATCGAAAAAGGCAATATGAGGAACTCGTTGAAGAAGCAAAAAAGCTAGCAGACATTCATGGTCAGGAACGGTTTAATAAAGTGAAGGCTCTAAAAGAACAATGGAAAGAAGTTGGAGGAATTCCAGCTGAGTTTTACAAACCACTTAATAACCAATTCAACCTGCAACTAAAAGGAAAAAGATTTATACCCCCTACTGACTACTCAGAAACGCTGAAAAGACTCATCGCAATAAAAAAAGGAAATGAATCCTTTAATAAGGAGGAGTTGGATAAAACCAAAAAAGTACTTTTCAGAGATAGAAGTAGAAACCAAGAAAAGCAACAATGCCTTGAGCTTATTCAATTGCTAAACGAACGAGAGTTTGTAAAGAAATTATCCCTCAAACGGTTTCCTGATTTTTCAAAACTGGATTTAGAGAAGAAGAAGACTATCAGAAAGGGTATTATCAATGACTTAATCTCGAGAGATAGGGAAGACCTCAAGATTTATGAAGAAAATTCAGCAAATTTTTCATCGCCTGATGGAAAAATGAATAAAATGGTTGAGAGTAAGATTAGAGGTCAGAAACGAAAGATTGAGGTAAAATCAAAACTTCTGGAATGGGTTGATTCTGGAGAATTTTAATTTTTTGGCAACTTTTCCTTGAGTTTTCGTGTAAGAAAATTACCTTTCTATAAAGGATTATTTTAATTAAGTGCGTATACGATATAATAATATATATTTGCGCGCATTATTAAAACAGGACTTATAAACAGAGGCTAGATTATGTATTGGACACTAGAACTTGCATCGTATTTAGAAGACGCTCCTTGGCCCGCCACCAAAGATGAGCTAATCGATTATTCTATCAGATCAGGAGCACCACTTGAAGTTGTGGAAAATCTGCAGGAACTAGAAGATGATGGACAACCATTTGAAAATATTGAAGAAATTTGGCCTGATTATCCTACAAAAGAAGATTTCTTCTTTAACGAGGATGAGTATTAGCCTTGCGAAAAAAATTATAAGAGCTTCAATCGAAAGGTTGAAGCTTTTTTTTTATCATTGATTTCAAAATTATCATCTGATAAAAATACCCCGAATCCAGTCTTGACATTAAAGGTTTCCCTTGCTAGGTTAGAGTAAATCAACTTTAACTTTCAGACATGAAGAAACTTTACCTTACCATTTCAATTTTTCTAATTGGCTTTGCAGCTTATTCTCAAAAATTACCATTTCAAGGTCGATTACTAGATGGCGGAAAACCGTTTACAGGAACGGCAACCATAGTGTTCGATATTGCAAGTCCTGCTTGGTCTGAAACTATTAGTAACGTGTCTGTTAATGATGGCTATTATGCGGTAGTGCTAGGTGAAATAACTCCATTACCTGACACTTTATTTCAAGACAATCCCGAGGTTCAAATGAATATCACGGTCAATGGGCAAGCGTTAAGCCCTGTAACACTTTATTCACCATTTCTCCCTTATTCTGATGGACCAGTGAATTTAGACTCACTGACTTCTAATTCCATCCAGGCTCTGGGACTAAATAATGATCTCAAAGTCAACATTTTTGCTGATAATAACGGATACGATGGAGCAATTGTCTTAAAAGATTCATTAAATCGAACGGGCGCCTTTATAACAACAGACCGAGGAACAGGTACAGGTGGATACCTTCAATTAAATGGAAGAGAGAATGCAGATGGCACACTCAAAAGTGCTATTGTAGCCGGAACGATTACTGATACGCGACAAAACAGTTTTATGAATTTATATGGAGGTAATTCAATCGATGATGGAGCTCAATTGCTGGCTAACCTGTATGCTTCTGATCAAGACATAACAGGTACACTATTACCTGATGGGTATAGAAGAGGTGGATTAGATCTGTATAATTATTTTGGAAATACAACACATAATTTCTTTTCTGAGCATGTAGGCACATCCACAATTAGTAACATAAATCTAAATGCCTCGCAAGATGGAGGAGGACCACAATTCACTTTAAATCTAAATAGTGGAGATGGAGTCTCAACCGGCGGACATATTTCGCTGAGAGATGCAGGAGAAACTGAAACCATTTTTTTGGATGGGTCGACCGGTACAATCGATGCACAACAGATTCTAATAAATGGATCGCCAATTGAAGGATCCGGAGGCGGCACGCTTGAACCAGATTCAGTGCGATCAAAAAGTGTCATTGTTGTAGGAAATTCAGGGGAAACGAAGGCAGATCTGAACTTTTTTGATCCAAATAATGCGGGTAGCCTCGTTCTATATGGGGCTAATGATTCCACCAAAGTAATTCTAGGTAGCTCCTCAGGAGGTTATGGTGGCTTTTTAGGCTTATACGATTCCTTGAGAAATATTGGTGCGCAACTGCGCGTAACTAACAAGGGGACAGGCAATCTCTATACAAGAAATGATGCGCATAATTCTGCTGGCTGGTTCGGAGGTCTGGGCAATGATGGATTTGTTCAGTTAATTTCTTACGATGATACCGAGACAGCTACAGGAGCGGCACTTATTGGATCTTTCGCTGATGGAAGCTTTCCAGAGTATTATATTGAAGGATCTGCTCAATCAAATTTTGGTCTGGGTAGATTTAGAGTTACCCCTTTAGGAAATTCTACAGAAGAAACAGCGATGCTTGAAATCAACCGAAGCAATGGCGGTGGACAAGCCGTAATCACTATCGCTCAAGATGATGCTGGCTCAGATCCTACAGGGACCAATGGTATGGTTGAGTTATGGGGTGATAGCAGCATTAATATTCAATTAGGATCAGAGGGGTATGAAGATCATGATATGGCATCCATTAATGTATATGGATCGATCGATGATGGTGGTGGATGGTGGTATAACTCTGGTCAACTGGCAACCAGAAGAACGAGTAGTGGTACCGATGAATTTGGAAACATTTCGCTTTTCAATAATTCAATTGGTAACAACATTCATACGATTGAATTAACAGGAAATATATTTGAATCTGGTTCAGGAGGTCTTATCATTCGCGATTCAACAGGAGTAGATCAAATTCTCCTCAATGGTGATGGTACGATAGATGCACAGCAGATATTTATTCAAGGCCAGCCATTGGCACAAGCTTCCGGAGGAAATATCTCACCTGATACGATTACTACTAGTTCTTTTAGAGCACTTAATGGAGCAGGGAATGAGGGTATTTATCTTCAAGGAAATACGGAAGGCGGAACTCTGCAAATAAGCAGCCCTGATGTCACGAACGCCTTTAACAGAGCCACTTTCTTTGCAGGAACAACCAGTAATGGTGAAAATTCATTTGCCAGCCTATATGGCATGAATCCTACAGCAGACGGCCAAGAACTCTTGATTAGTAATTACAATACGGTGACTGATGTTTTTGGAGCTACGTTTTCGGGAGGTTATCGCAGGGGTGGCACAGACTATTTTGATAATGAAGGCACCTTTCTGGCTGCAATTGGATCAAATAGAAACGAAGCAGGTGGCGATCCAACAGGAAAAAGCGGTTTAGTTATGGTTAATGGCCCTGTCACTAGAAATGTTTATGTGTCAGGCCAATGGTGGACCAATTCAGAACTTGGAATCGTTCAGGTTTTCGGTCAGAATGATGATGGAGCTGGAGATTTCAGCTCGAATGTAGAGATCGTTGCTGATGACCAATCCGGCGAAACCTCAGGAAGAATTTCGGTATTCAATACAGCTAATGGAGGAATAGTTGATGAGACAATCTATATCTCTTCACGCTCGGCATCAGGAGGTGGAATTATGGAAGTTAGGGATAGTATCTCGGCAACAACTATCACTTTAGATGGTGATCCCGGGAATCTGACTGCTTCAGGAACGATTGCTGCTGACATCCTTCAATCTACCTCTGGAGGTGTTCAAACCTCAGATAGAAGATTAAAGAAAAATATCAAGAACCTGGAGAAACCACTCGAGAATACCTTAAAAATGAGAGGGGTATCTTATCAGTGGAAGGATGAGTCTAAATCTCAGGCAAATCAAATTGGTGTCATTGCTCAAGAAGTCGAAGCGATCTACCCAGAATTTGTTCATACAAATGAGCAGGGCATGAAAGCTGTTAACTATGCACAGATGACTGCCATTCTTATTGAGGCGATCAAGGAATTAAATGCTAAGGTTGAAAAACTTGAAAATGAAAATTCTTCTTTAAAAGCTTCATTGTCAGAAGTTGAGACTCTTCGAAAAGAGATGGACCTTTTAATGAAGATGTTAGGTTCAAGTAAAGCAGCAAGCAAATGAAAAAGCTAATGCAGAAAATAACAGCTTTTGGCTTTGCATTAGCTCTGTGCTTGACTTTACAAGCACAGCTAACCTTGCAGAGCTACGCAACAAATACGGCTGGCGGATCCATATCAGGAGGTAATCTTTCTACTGAAGTTGCTACCTCTACCTTTGGTAAGATTGGCAGAAGCAATACATTCAGTATACTTAATGGACTTCCTTCATTCAACCTTCAAAGTTCGGTGGTAAGTGTACAGACATTTGCCAATCAGAATCCGGTAACAGATGAAGTTGAAGCTATATTGTTAAGAGTACGACCTTCAGGTAAGTATGACACAATGGACATAGTTAATAGTGCAGGTGGTGATTTCGCTTTTGATCCTGTTTTTCACTCAAACTATTTAGTCAATATTGATTCAGATCCTGAAAAATATGTGGCTACCTATTATGGTGACGCTTTTTTATGGCAAGAGGCCGAAACCCTTGAACTATCAAGTGATTCGTTGGTGCAGGTCCAATTGACTGCAGCACCGCCGGAAACATCTGGTGAAGGAGTGGTGAGAGGGACTATCGAAGAAGACCTAACGAGCGACGAGGGAAGGGTCACTGCCAGAAGACGTGCTGCCAATCGAAAGTGTGGACTTAGAAGAAAGCGTAGTGGAGGAAGAATAGGTCAGGACAATGATGAGTTCGAATTGATTGCCTATGGCGAAACAAATGAAAATGGAGAGTTCGAATATGGTTTCTTGCCACAGGGGACTTACCGTTTCTTTGTTGAATACCCTGGCATACCGTTAGATGAATCCTCGTTTGTTGAGTTTGAAATAGGTGAAGCGGGAGTGTCTGATGATGAATTTGTACTTGCGGCTACCGTAACAGACGATGGAATTGTTGTCGAATTGGTATTGGGAATTACCGACGTGATATTTACCAATTTCAACATTTACCCTAACCCTACTGTTGGTACAGTTACTATTTCCTATGATAAAATCAGAGGAAATAATCTGTACATGCAGCTACTGGATGCTAAAGGCAACACCCTACTGACCAAAGAAATAAACAAAAGAAACGGTTCAGAAGAGAAGGTTAGTCTGGAAGACTATCCGAATGGCCTATACTTTTTAAAGTTCATCGATGAAAAGTCTAAGAAAAATACGCTAACATTCAGAGTGATAAAACAATAATTCATTACCAAAATCATGAAAAATCCACTCCTAAGGGGTGGATTTTTCTATTTAAGATCTTCAGGCGTGGTGATTTTGATGTTGTCATAAGTGCCATTTACCAAACTCACTGAGAATCCAGCTGCCTCATAAACACTGGCGTCATCCGTAAACAAGCCAGCTCCCGCTTTTTCATAAGCAAGTTTTAGTTCACTAACCCTAAATGTTTGAGGTGTTTGAACAAGCACATAGTTTGTACGATCTCTGGCAATTGACTCATCATTAATCAATTCACGAATAGAGTCCTTTAACGAAACCACAGCTACTCCTGAACCGTGCTTATCAGCTGATTTGAATGATTGCGTTATCGTCTCGTCAGAAACAAAAGGCCTTACCGCATCATGAACGGCAACCAAACCATCCTTATTGATTAATGCAAGTCCCGATAGCACAGAAGCACTTCTGGTCATCCCGCCAGTCGTAACCCTTATTTCAGTATCCGGGAAATATTGAAATTTTATAGCCTCCCATTGGGAGATATGAACCTCCGGAAGAACAACGATGACCTGAGTCTTATCATCGTATTTCAAGAATCTGTTTATGGATTGAACAATTATCGGCACCCCATTAAGCAAAAGGAATTGCTTTGGCACATCGCTTTTCATGCGTGTACCTATCCCTCCTGCCACTATGATGGCGTATTTTTTCAAGCGCTATTCTTAGATAATCAGCATCGCATCTCCATAACTGAAGAATCGATACTTTTCTTTAATTGCCAATTGATATGCTTCCTGAATTAAATCATACCCCCCAAAAGCAGAGGCCATCATTAATAAAGTAGATTCTGGTAAGTGGAAATTTGTGATTAGTGCATCGCAAATTTTGAACTCATAAGGAGGGAAAATGAATTTATCTGTCCATCCTGAATTTTCCTTAAGTAGACCATTTGCAGAAACAGAAGATTCCAGGGTCTTCATTGCTGTTGTTCCTACAGCACAAATTTTAGATTTCTCAGAGAGGGCTCTGTTTACTCTATCCGCTGTAGGTTTTTCAACCCAGTAATTTTCAGAATCCATTTTATGCTTGGTCAGGTCTTCAACGTCTACTGGCCTGAAAGTACCTAAACCCACATGAAGTGTAATCGGGGCAGTATCAATTCCGATCAATTCCATTTTCTTCATCAACTGTGGAGTGAAGTGCATTCCTGCAGTAGGAGCTGCAACAGCACCAATATTTTTGGCATATATCGTCTGAAATCTTTCACGATCTTCAGGCTCAGCTGTTCGCTGTATTTCTTTTGGTAGAGGAGTCTCTCCCAGGGCGTCAATCATTTTATAGAATTGTTCCTGATCGCCATCAAATAAGAATCTGATGGTTCTTCCTCTGCTTGTCGTGTTATCTATAACCTCTGCAACAAGTTCACCTTCTCCAAAATAGAGTTTATTTCCTACTCGAATTTTCCGTGCAGGATCTACTAGTACGTCCCACAGTTTCATTTCAGTATTTAACTCCCTAAGAAGGAAGACTTCAATTTTGGCACCCGTTTTTTCCTTATTGCCATACAGACGAGCAGGAAACACCTTGGTGTCGTTTACTACGAAAACATCATCTTCTTTGAAATAGTCTACTACATCTTTGAAAACTTTATGCTCAATCTCTCCTGTGTCTTTATGAATGACCATTAGACGAGAATCGTCACGGTTGTCTGTTGGGTGAAGGGCAATAAGACTTGATGGTAAATCGAATTTGAATTCGGATAATTTCATTCCCATAGGAAAAAGGATCTATTTTAATGATCAAAAGTCCGCAAAATTAGCAAATATGTTTCACGTTTGTAACGTAAAAGCAGTTAAACTCGTCAACTTAATCAATTGACCGCTTGAAATACCCATTTGCCGATCGCTATTTATTTGGAAAAGCAGCAATGGTATTGGCTACATTTGTTTAATTAAAATACATACGTGAAAGTATTCAAATTAATTATTGAGAGTTTTCGATTCGCATGGGGAGCCCTACGGACCAACCTATTGAGAACCACACTTTCTTTACTTGGGGTAACAGTTGGGATTTTCTCAATCATTGCCGTATTTACGGCGGTTGATTCGCTGGAAAAAAGCATTAAAGACAGCTTGAACTTTCTGGGCACCAATAATATCAATGTTGAAAAATGGCCCTATGGTTTTGGTGGACCCTATCCATGGTGGACATACTTACGAAGGCCTTATGTCACCTTCGATGAATATAGATTCATAAAAGATAATGTTAACAATGCTCAGGCAGTTTCTATTTTCACCGTTAGAGGTGGTGTGCTGGCTAAGTATGAAAGTAGTAGTGTCGCCGACCTATCCTTACTTGGAATCGTTTATGAGCACAAGGATGTCTATGAAATTCCAATAGAAAAAGGAAGGTACTTCACTAGAGAGGAGGCAAGTGGTGGTACTAATGTCGTGATCATTGGTCACCGGACGGAAAAAGAATTATTCCCTAACACATCCGCCCTGGGGAAAGACATAAAAATTAAAGGCCTCAAATACTATGTAATTGGAGTCATCAAAGAGGAAGGAGATAGCTTTCTGGGTGCACCAAGTAATGACGATAACATTTACATGCCATACAAATCCTTCCAGAAAATCTATTACTCAGGCAGGAGAAGTGGTGTTGAGCCAAGGATTACGGCCAAAGGTCTTACGACAGATGTTGGCTTGGTAGAACTGGAAGCAGAACTGAGAGGATTGATGAGAAAGAAACGATCGCTCAAACCAAAAGAGGACGACAACTTCGCGCTTAATAGACCGGAAGCTATTAGCAACTTCATTGGATCCACTTTCGATGCAATAGGCGTAGCAGGAGCAATTATAGGTGGCTTTGCAATTTTGGTAGGCGGTTTTGGTATCGCCAATATTATGTTTGTATCTGTGCGTGAACGAACCAATATCATTGGTATTCAAAAATCTCTTGGAGCAAAGAACTATTTCATTCTTTTCCAATTCTTATTTGAGGCTGTATTTTTAAGTCTTATTGGAGGAGGTGTTGGTGTCATACTTGTTTATTTGATATCCTTTGCCAGCCTTGGGAGTCTTGATTTAGTGCTTACGACCGGGAATGTTATTCTTGGCTTAGGTATTTCGGCTATAATAGGAGTTTTATCAGGAATTGTGCCAGCACTCATGGCTGCAAGACTTGATCCTGTAATCGCTATTCGAACAACAGGCTAATAACACATACGAAGTGAAACTATTTAAATTAATCATTGAGAGTTTTCGATTTGCTTGGGGCGCATTACGAATGAATCTACTGCGGACGACCTTATCACTACTCGGTGTAACAATAGGAATTTTTGCCATCATAGCTGTATTTACGCTTGTTGATTCTCTTGAACGGAGCATTAAGGATAGCCTAAGTTTTCTCGATGCAAACAATTTAGATGTAGGCAGATTTCCTTATGAATTTGGCCCCAACATCCCATGGTGGGAATATATAAAGCGACCGTATTCTAACTATGAGGAGTATGAGTACTTATATGCCAATCTCAAGAATGCAGAATCTGCTACTATTTTTGCTAGTGCGCGTACTACTGTCAAATATGAAAGTAGCAGTTTTAATAGTGCTGCGATAGTCGGTGTGGCCCAAAGTCATAATGAGGTGTACGATATGAGCGCCGATGTAGAAAAAGGTAGATACTTCACGCCTGCTGAGTCCTATACTGCAAAAAATGTAGCCATGATTGGATATAAGATTGCAAATGACCTTTTTCCGCGTGGAGACGCAATTGGCAAAGAAATAAAAATTAAAGGATTGAAATACGTAGTAATTGCGGTCTTTGAAGAAGAAGGGGAAGGGATTTTTGGTGATACAGGAAATGATCAGGTTGTGGTGATTCCATTCAAATCATTTCAGAAGATCTACTACATGGGGCGAAATAGAGGCGTTGAGCCACGTATCAGTGTCAAAGGAAAAGAAACAGATTTTGGTCTTGTTGAATTAGAAGCTGAAATTACTGGTCTCTTGCGTTCTAAAAGGGGATTAGGTCCGAAGGATAAAAACAACTTTTCGGTCAATAGACAAGATGCCATTATGAACATCATCGGGTCAACATTTGACGTCATTGGTGTCGCTGGCTGGGCCATTGGAGGATTCTCGATTCTGGTTGGTGGTTTTGGCATTGCAAACATCATGTTTGTTTCTGTACGGGAGCGGACCAATATCATCGGTATTCAAAAATCACTCGGAGCAAAGAATTTCTTTATTCTATTTCAGTTTCTCTTTGAAGCAATCTTTCTGAGCCTGATTGGAGGAGGCGTAGGGCTTTTACTTGTCTGGCTTCTCTCACTCGTCAGCTTGGGCAACCTTGACCTGGTGCTTTCATTTAGCAATGTGGTATTAGGTTTAGGAGTCGCTGGAATAATCGGAGTGATTTCTGGCATTGTGCCTGCCTTGATGGCCGCACGATTAGATCCGGTTATTGCCATTCGAACCACAGGATAAAGTCCGAGATTATAATTCCTAATAACAAAAAAGGGAGAGCAAATGCTCCCCCTTTTTTGTTATGATTAGGATTGAACTTCTAGCCGTTCAACTTTTCTTTGATACGTTTTTCCAGCTCCTCCATCAGTTCTGGATTGTCTTCTATCAGGGCCTTTACTGAATCCCTTCCCTGACCTAACTTGTTGCCATCATAGGAGAACCATGAGCCCGATTTCTGAATAACATCAAGCTCTACCCCTATATCCACTATCTCTCCGCTTTTACTGATTCCACGTCCATACATGATGTCGAACTCGACCACTTTGAATGGAGGTGCAACTTTGTTCTTCACTACTTTCACCCGCGTTCTATTACCCATCACATTATCTGCCGATTCTTTGATCTGACCAATTCTACGGATATCCAATCTGATTGAGGCATAAAATTTTAATGCATTACCACCGGTTGTAGTTTCGGGATTACCAAACATCACCCCAATCTTCTCTCTCAGTTGGTTAATGAATATGCATGAGCACCCCGTCTTATTAATAGTTCCTGTTAGTTTTCTTAATGCCTGCGACATCAAACGAGCTTGCAGCCCCATTTTACTATCACCCATCTCTCCTTCCAACTCACCTCTTGGTACCAAAGCAGCTACCGAATCTATTACAATAATATCCAAGGCTCCTGAGCGAATAAGATGCTCGGCTATCTCCAGCGCCTGTTCTCCATTATCCGGCTGGGAGATCAGCAGATTTTCTGTGTCTATCCCAAGCTTCTCAGCATAAAGTTTATCAAACGCGTGCTCAGCATCAATAATGGCAGCCATACCTCCGGCTTTTTGAGCTTCAGCAATGCAGTGCATGGCCAACGTTGTTTTACCAGAAGATTCCGGGCCATATACCTCAATGATTCTACCTCGAGGTATTCCCCCCACTCCTAGCGCCATATCCAGGCTTAAAGAACCTGTAGAAATCGTTGGCACATCCATCACTTTCTCATCACTGAGCTTCATAACGGTACCTTTTCCGTAGGTCTTTTCTAGTTTATCGATAGTAATCTGCAGAGCCTTTAATTTTTCTTGTGCGTCAGCCATATGGAGTTGTCTATTTTTTTGAAATCAGACAAAAATAGTTCTTTCAATTCGAAGAAAAATGAATTTAACTAAAAATATTAGTAAAAATTTTCACCCCTTGAAATGGTTTTGGCTATAAAAGACAAAGAGTGCTTTTTACTGGATGAATTCTAAATTATATTGTCATTTTAACTAAGCCCCCTTTTATGGATAACTCCGGCTATGAAATGATCTATGGTCAACTGAAGCACCTGAAAACGATCATCACATTCAAAAAATTGATGACTGAATCGGATATTAATGTAGTGTATCATGGTAATGTGACCCAAGCCACCATTGAAGGTGTGACAGATATGATCTCCGAAGATCTAAGTGTCAGAAATGAAGATCGAAAAGTGACAAAACGAGTATACCACGTCATGATGGAATCGCTGCAAAACATCTGTAAGCACGCAGATAGTCAATCTGATGAAGAATCAAACTCGCTGGAAAGCGGACTAGTCAAGCAAGGTATTTTCCTAATTGGCCATAACCAAAATGAATACTTCATTACTACTGGGAATAATATTGAAATAAAGAATGCGGTTATGCTAAGGGATATTTTAGATAAAATAAACTCCCTTGATGCCGATGGAGTAAAACAAATGTATCGGGATGCCATGATGAATTCCGAGCTTGGTGATACCGGTGGAGCTGGGCTTGGCTTCATTGACATGGCAAAGAAAACCGGAACAAAATATGAATACTATTTTGAACCGGACAATGAGTCATCCTGCTTCTTTATTCTGACCATGAGAGTATCAAAGGAAAAATAGTATTAAGCTAATTAATCACCATTAACCACATGGTCTTGCTTTGGAATATAGTGAATTGCATAGATCATATAGCCACCTAGTGCCGTTCCAATTGGGAATTTAAATAACAACAAAACCGCTGGTACGATTGCAAATTTCTTTCCCCAATCCTTTCGCATTGCCAACCCATAACCTGAAATTAAGAATACGATTGATGAGACAGTTTGCAAGATTGGGAACATGTAAAGCAGGTTTTGAGGAGGGCGTATTTCGAGAAATAGCACATCAAAATCTTTCATATCCATCCAAAAGTCACTGTGACTTACGATATCTACAAAAAAGAAGGTAGATAACGAGATGGGTACCAGAATTAGCCCAATCACAATAAATATCTTACCTATAATACGCAGGTTGTTGTCATGATCCTTTAAATCCATATCAATAGAGGTTAGTTATTACTATGTATTACAAGGTATCTTACGATAAACAATAAATAAAGTTGTAGCATGATTCGAAAAGCGATCTGGATTGTTCTGGCGATTATTTGCTTAATCATTATTACCAATTGGAGTCTGGTAGTTTATGGATTGAAGCAAGCAAAAGGCCAATTGACAATTACATTCAATACTGAACCAGTGAAATCCCTACTCAATGATTCAACCATTGCTGACAGTGTAAAGCAGAAAATAAAGATCATAGAAGAAGCCAGGGTCTTTTCCTTCGATCAACTCGGGCTAAAGCACTCAGATAATTACACCACTTTCTATGATCAAAAAGGAGAGGTTGCTTTATGGAATTTATCCGCATGTCAGGAATTTTCATTTGAGCCGAAGCTCTGGTCTTTTCCTCTTTTAGGATCTTTTCCATATAAAGGATTTTTTGACCTTGAAAGCGCGAAAAGTGAAATGGGGCAACTACAACAGGCTGGATATGATGCACGGATTCGACCAGTCAACGGCTGGTCAACACTTGGCTGGACAACAGACCCAATCCTTTCTAATATGCTAGCGCGTGAAGAAGGAGCTCTGGCAGAACTCATTATTCATGAGCTAACGCATTCAACGCTTTTTGTGAAAAATGACATTGAGTTCAATGAAAATCTGGCATCATTCATCGGTGAAAAGGGAGCAATTTTATTTCTAACCCAGAAATATGGGAAGAACTCTGAACCTTATTTTGATTATATACTTGCAGAAGAGGACAGCCGAACATTTAGAAATCAAATGCTGCTGGGGACGGGTAAGTTGGATTCGCTCTATCAGTCAATTGTGGATCTTCCGGACTCAATTAAGGCAATTCAAAAACACCTGATGATTGATCAGATTACCAGCTCAATAGATACGCTGCACTTTCACAACTCCAGGTATTACAGTGCCTTTAGCAAAGCCAGCCCAAACAATGCGTACTTTATGTCTTATTTAAGATATTATTCTTCAAAAGATTCGCTCGAGGAAATTCTTACCAGCAAATATCAAGCAGATATGGAGTTATTCATTAAAGGAATGATAAGTTATCATAAATAAAAAAACGCCAAGGCAGTACCCTGACGCTTTTTGGTGAGTGAGAATTAATAATCTTTAATGATTCACTGCAGCTGCAGCATCCAAAGTTCCCCATCCAAATGAAGAGCTCCTGCCTGGATACAAATCCGCTGTTTGTTTCATTTTATTTAGGACCTGATCTCGGCTCATATTTGGGTTTTTAGCCCAGACCAGCGCGGCGATTCCAGCGGCTGTAGCTGTAGCCACCGAGGAGCCTCCAACTGTTGATGGCTGATTTCCCCTCATTGCCAGAGATAATGGGTGATTTTCCGTGCCATTTCTTTCCATGATAACAGTGAAATCTACTTTGCTACCGGAATGACAAATATCACATCGTGTGTATCCGCTTTCTTTAATTCCTGTCACTGCTACTGTTTCATTCATGGATGCAGGGAAGATTACACCAAACCAATTAGTCCATGAGGTTGAGGTACCTGCAGCAGCGAATATCAATTTGCCCCGCCCATAAGCATAGCGAATAGCATCTGCCACTTTGGAATTCGAAAAAACATCCCCAATGGACATGCTGATAATTTTCACATCACTTCTTTTTCCAAGATAAACCAGGGCATCTGCCACCCCTGTTTTTTCTTTTCCACCATTAATCACCACATCACCAGTCCCTCTGACAGATACCAGATTTGCATTGTACGCGACCCCTACTGAAGAACCATCATTACTTCTTGGAGCTGCCATCACCCCTGCCATCGCAGTGCCATGTCCACAATCATCATTCGGACCATCCGGGCTGGCCCACCACCACCAGGAGCTTACATAAAAGCCGTACTTATTCACATATCTTCCGTTTGAATATCCGGAGTTGAAATTACTGTTTAGGTTATCCTGGTTTGGTGAGATACCAGTATCAATCAAACCAATACCAATTCCTTGCCCTGTACTGGAGTTCCAGGCGTTCACCACATTGTTTGCATAAAGATGCCACGACGCTTTAGCTCCAGGACTTATGTTGGTATAATCACTTGATGGAATGCTGTAATCAGGATCGTTACTGCACCCCGAATTACTTTCTATTCTTCCCCCGTCTGCTGCGGGAAAATCTACTTCATATCCCAGTGGTTCTACATATCTGACTGTTTCCAAAGATCTCAGATACCTGACCACCTCCAGACTACTTACTTTCATATCTATAAACGGTAGAACCTGATGTTTTTGAACATTCAGGTCTTGCTCCTGAATGGACTCATCAGCATTTTGCATGATGGATATGGTCTCATCCACTATACTTTCTGAAACCGCTATCCAGGCTTCTTGTGCAATATCAATTTCCGAGATTCTTCCATTAATGTTAGATTCATTTGCCGGTTGGTATCCGATAGTCAATACTGAGTCACTATGAATAAGTGCACTCCATATCATTTCATCAGATACTGATCCCCAATTAAATTCATCATTATTCTGTAGTGAGCCGATAATGGTTTCATCAATTTTAGATTTTGCGATTGGATCTGGTTGTTGAAATTCAGGTGTAATGTTGGTTTCATCATTACATGCTAGCAATAAGGCAGCCAGCAGTACCAAGCTGATTTTTGTGTACTTCATTAGGGTTAGGTTAAGTTGAAAATAAAACAAATTACTCAGCAAATATTTAGTATGCATGCAGAGTAATTGATTCCTAAATTAATTAAAAATTTATAAATGCTCCTAATATCATTTGGCGTACAAACCACTATCCAATAGATGTTGTAGATTTAATTAAAGTTTTACCAAATTGTTACTTTTTTCACTTAGCGTTGATTTCTGAGTAATTTTGAATAATGTTGAATCAATTGAGTTAAAAGGGATTATTTGACAGGGTAATGCATAGCATTATCATATTTATAAACTAGAAGATTAAGAGAACGTTATCGATTCAACCCTCTGAAAATGGCAAAAAACAATCAAAAAGTTCTTATTGTAGATGACGAAGCAGACATCCTTGAATTGCTGAAATATAATTTAAGCAAAGAGGGTTATGAGGTAAAGACTGCCAGTGATGGTATAAAGGGAGTAGAGGTTGCCAAAAGTTTTGTACCTGATCTGATCCTTTTAGATATCATGATGCCAAAACAGGATGGAGTTGAGACCTGTCGACAGATCCGGGAGCTACCCGAAATGGCTAATACTTTCGTTATTTTTCTTACCGCACGATCAGAGGAATACTCTGAAGTGGCTGCATTCGATATGGGGGCGGATGACTACATCACTAAACCGATTAAGCCCAGAGCGCTTGTTAGCCGAATTAATGCGCTATTCAGAAGAGAATCGAAGAAAAAGAAAGAGTCTAACACCATCACGATTGGCGATTTAACAGTTGATAGAACCAGTTACACCGTTAAAAATGGGGAGGAAAAAATTTCATTGCCGAAAAAAGAATTTGAACTACTCTATTTCTTAGCACAACATCCCGGGAAGGTTTTTAGCAGAGATGAGCTACTTCAAAACATTTGGGGTACCGACGTTTATGTGCTTGCGCGGACAGTTGACGTTCATATCAGGAAAGTGAGAGAAAAGATTGGAAACGATCACATAACTACGGTGAAAGGTGTCGGTTACAAGTACGACGCTAATTAATTACAATTAGCTATCATGCAATTTAACTCTCGAGCCATAGCGCTATTACTTGCATTTTGTATCGGTGCAATCACCACTGCGTTCCTTTACCTGGTGCCAAGTATTACCAAGACGGCAATTGTCATTGCCTTCTTACTATCATTCTCCTCATCCTACATCTTAGTAAGACTCGTGCTTGAGTTTCTGTTTTTCCGTCAAATCGAAACAATTTACGACTCCCTCAAACGAATCCGGGATAGTGAAATCATGCTGAAAGGAAGATTTTCATCTGTCAATCCCCTTAAACGAATCAATAAAGAGATTTCAAATTTCGCGCTGAGTAAGGAAAAAGAAATTGAAGAACTGAAAGAAAGAGAAAATTTCAGAAGAGAGTTTATAGCAGACGTATCTCATGAATTAAAAACTCCCATATTCTCGGCACAAGGGTTTGTTCACACCTTGCTTGATGGTGCAATAAATGATAAAGAAGTACGTAAAAAATTTCTCAAGAAGGCAGCAAGAAGCCTGGATGCGCTCGACCTTCTTGTACAGGATATATTGACCATATCTCAAATCGAGTCAGGAGAAATAAAGATGCATTTCGAAAATTTTGATATGAGAGGCATGTGTCGGGAAATTTTAGATCAGCTTGAAGATAAAGCGGAGAAAAAAGGTGTGGAGCTAAAGATGTCTAAGAAATATAAAGAGCCCATCATTGTACGTGGTGATTACCGAAGAATATATCAGGTCATGTTGAACCTTATTTCAAACGCAATCAAATACACAAAGAAAGATGGGCTGGCAAAAATCAGTTTCAAGGAAATTGAAGGCAGCAAAATTCGCATAACTGTTAGCGATAATGGTCGTGGAATTCCCGAATCGGATATTTCTCGTATTTTCGAGCGCTTTTATCGGGTAGATAAAAGTAGATCCAGAGAAAAAGGGGGTACCGGATTGGGACTTTCAATCGTAAAACACATCCTTGAAAGTCACAATTCTGAAATAATGGTTGAGAGTGAATATAAAGTTGGCTCGCAATTTTATTTCGATCTCAATAAAGCCACATTCATTGATAAGGTAGAGGAAGGCTTGGAAGAGGAAGAAGATTATGCATAAAAAACTTAAAAAGATTTCATTTAAAGATCTGATCATCTTAGAAACCGATGATTATAGTGTAATCAATAAACCTCCATTTATTGCAAGTCTTGATGATCGCGCAGAAAGCAAAAATCTACTTAGTCTGGCTAAAGAGGTTGATGAAGAATATCAAATTTGCCATCGTTTAGATAAGGAAACCTCAGGAATCCTTGTATTTGCTAAAAACCCTGAAGCCTACAGAAGCTTCGCCATGCAGTTAGAAAACCGAGAAGTCAAAAAAGTCTATCATGCGGTCATTCATGGGTTACACAAGTTTGAGGACTTTGAAGCTGATGAGCCGCTGCATACAACCTCAACAAAATCCCGAGTTGACTTTCGGGCTGGCAAACCTGCATTCACACTTGTGAGTACACTAGAGTTATTTAAAAAACATTCTTTAGTTAAATGTTTTCCTGTAACAGGCCGCATGCATCAGATAAGAGCTCATCTGGCGTATCATGAAGCGCCTCTTATAAATGACCCTGGATATGGTGGAAAGCCTGCGCTACTCTCGGAGCTGAAAAGAAATTATAATTATAAAAAGTGGGAAGAGGAAAATCCCATAATTAATAGAGTAGCTTTGCATTCTCATCAGATCGCCTTTAAAGACTTATCAGGCAAGGTGGTTGAGGCTGAAGCTGAATATCCAAAAGATTTCTCGGTGCTAATCAAGCTCTTAAGAAAATTTAATTAGAGTCTTCAGTTTGTTTTCTAAAATGAAACTTCTATTTTTGTGTCCCTTTTTCAAGGGGATAGATTTTGACATTATAAAATCAATATAAAATTGGATACTAATAGCTTTAAAACTGTATCATTAAACAGTGCAACTGTAGAAAAGAATTGGGTCATCGTAGACGCTGATTCTCAGATACTTGGAAGAATGGCAAGTGAAGTTGCTAAAATGATACGTGGCAAACACAAGCCATCGTATACACCACATGTAGATTGTGGAGATAACGTAATTGTGATCAATGCTGATAAAATCAGATTGACCGGAAACAAATGGAGCGATAAGCAATATGTGCGTCACACGGGATATCCTGGTGGTCAGCGAATTGAAACTCCTAATAGTATTAAGGCTAAGTCCTCAACTATTTTAGTAGAAAAAGCAGTAAAAGGTATGCTTCCGATCAACAGACTTGGAAGACAGCTTTTTAAAAATTTATACGTATATGAGGGTGCAGAGCATCCACATGCAGCTCAAAAACCAAAAGAAGTTAAACTATAAACCTGAATGGATAGAATCAATACCATAGGAAGGCGAAAGACCTCAGTAGCTCGTATTTATATGACGAGTGGGAAAGGTGCAATAACCGTAAACGATAAAGAACTTAACGTTTACTTCCCTTCCGAAATTCTTCAAACAATCGTCAAGCAACCATTAGTAAAGGTGGAGCAAGACGGAAATTTCGACATTAATGTGAATGTGACCGGTGGTGGCCCTGCCGGACAAGCTGAAGCAGTTAGACTGGCAATTTCTCGCGCGCTCACTGAAGTAGATGCAGAGTTCAGAAGTCCACTTAAGTCTGAAGGTTTCTTAACCAGAGACTCAAGAATGGTGGAACGTAAGAAGCCAGGTCGAAGAAAAGCAAGAAGAAGATTCCAGTTCAGTAAACGATAATTTGAGATGCAAAAACTAGAACATAAAGATCTATTGGATGCAGGTGTACACTTTGGACACCTTACCAGAAAGTGGAACCCAGCCATGGCTCCTTACATATTCATGGAGAAAAATGGCATCCACATTATCGACCTTCACAAAACGCTGGCTTGTCTTGATGATGCTACAGAGGCAATGAAAGCCGTTGTAAGATCAGGAAGAAAAGTGATGTTCGTTGCTACCAAAAAGCAAGCGAAAGAAGTTGTGGAGCAAGAAGCACAGCGATTGAACATGCCATATGTCACTGAAAGGTGGCAAGGTGGAATGCTGACCAATTTCGCAACCATCAGAAAGTCATTGAAGAAAATGGCCGGTATGGAGAAGTTGATGAAAGAAGAAGCATACCAAAACATGGCGAAGCGTGAGCGATTGATGGTTAGCCGTGCGAAGGACAAGTTAGAAAAAGTATTGGGCGGAATTTCTGACCTAAATAGACTTCCTGCTGCTCTATTCGTAGTAGATATAAAGCGTGAGCACATCGCAATCGCTGAAGCTCAGAAATTAAACATTCCTGTTTTTGGAATTGTGGATACAAACTCTGACCCTTCAAAAATCGACTACCCTATCCCTGGCAATGACGATGCATTCAAATCAATCAAATTGATTACGAATTACATCGGTAAATCTTTGGAGGAAGGATTAGCCGAGCGCAAGAAAGATAAAGAAGATCAAGCTCAAACTGAAGAGCAGGCTGCTAAGAAAGCGGCTGACGAAAAGTCAGAAGTAGCAGAATAAATTTAACGACCATAGAATCTTAATATAAAGATTGAACATTGATATTATCGGTGTTCAATTTTTGTTTGTAGAAAATTAAAAATCAAGAAATAAAATGGCTATTACAGCACAAGACGTAAACAAATTAAGGCAAATGACGGGTGCCGGCATGATGGATTGCAAAAAGGCGCTTACAGAAGCAGAGGGTGATTTTGATAAGGCGGTAGAGCTTTTGAGAAAGAAAGGCCAAAAAGTATCTGCTTCAAGAGCTGACAGAGAAACTTCAGAAGGTGTTGTTTTCGCAAAAACGAACGATGCAGGAACGGAAGGGGCTCTTATTGCATTCACATGCGAGACTGATTTTGTAGCTAAGAATGATGAATTTGTTCAGCTTGGAAATCAAATCGCTGAGCTTGCTTTTGCTGAAAAGCCTGCAAATATTGAAGCGCTTAACGGAATGAAGCTTGGAGACCTTACCGTAGGCGAAAAGATCGTAGAACTTACAGGTAAGATCGGTGAAAAATTAGAGGTTAAAGCATTCGAAGTTGTGACTGGTGAGGCTGTTGTTCCATATATCCACTCCAATGGAAAACTAGGAGTTATGGTATCTCTTGCAAATACCAATGGAACAAGCGTTGAAGATGCTGGAAAGGACGTAGCGATGCAGATTGCCGCAATGAATCCTGTAGCTGTTGATAAGGATGGTGTAGATCCGGCCGTAGTTGAGAAAGAAATAGAGATTGGTAAAGAGCAGGCTAAAGCTGAAGGTAAGCCAGAAAACATCATCGAGAAAATTTCGATGGGTAAGCTTAACAAATTCTACAAAGAGAACACTTTGCTTAGCCAGTCATTTGTGAAAGACAGCTCTCAATCTGTTTCTCAATACCTTGATTCTATATCTAAAGGACTTACAGTAGCAGAATTTAAAAGAGTATCTATCGGATAATAACCAAATAGTATTAAATAATTTGAAAAGCCACCTCTTAATTGAAGTGGCTTTTTTTATGTGATAGAACATCAATATAAGTAGGCATAATGCTTATTCATATCTAGGAGTTACTCCTAAAAAGAAAAACCATAGGAAATATTGACTTTTACAAGAAAAACAATGGAAAAACAGGTGAACTATATCGATCCAGCCATCCTAACTAGAAAGTTTGTGAAAACTGGAACTTTAGTAAGGATTGCATCGCTAGCACTTGCTTACCTTGCGATTATCGCAATGTCAATATAAAATCAAGGGTCTTTTCAACCAGCAAGACCTGACGAGCCAAGGATAATTATGCCTTGGCTTTTTTTATGCCCCTTTATCAATCTTTTTACTTCTAATCACTTCTTCGACAGGTCTGTCGTAAATTTTGCTTTCCAGCCATGATACAAGATCAAGGTAAAGCATAGGTCTTCTTTCAAATTTATCCTGTATTACTACAAGTAATTCCTCCCGCAACTCCTTGAAGTACGGTATCAAAGATTTTCTATCCATGTAAATTGATTTTCTCAAAAACTTGAAAATTGCGGCATGTACTTTCTGAAAATCTTTCAACTTAAGCATGAAGCGGTAGGTAGATTTAATCTGAAAGTAAACAAGATCATCATTGCCCAACTCATAGTGGACAATAAGACTTAAAAAACGAGCGTAAGATTGAATGTCTTCTTTAAGCGTGGATACTGGATTATTGACGATGATATTTAGATGCTTTAATGATCCGTGAAAATCACCACTCCCAAATTTTAGGCTTGCCATCTTGTATTGAAAAACCATTTTTCTGTGAATATCAATTCTAGATTCATAGGCTTTGAGCTTGTTTTCAAATACATCACAATACTTGGCTCCCTCTGTAAATTTCCCTTCTAAAAAAAATAGATTCAACTTTCCCGTTTCTAGGTATGTGAAAGCTTGAATCAATTGATTTTCATTAAATGAATCTTTCCTCAAATCAACAAACACCTCAAGCCTACGCAGCTCTTCACGAAATCTTTTCACATCATCGCAAAAGAACAAGGAAGAAAGCACATTATGATACCCCCTAATATACATCTCAGGCTCGTCTTCAAGCAGTATTTTATTTTGATCAAATAGATTGCACCAGAGTTTAGCGTACTTGTAGCATAGTGGAAAGTTCTGAATGATATGATAATACCAAACATAGCTTTGATAATAAAAAATAGTGTCCCCGCCTAGTGCATTCTCTTGCATTGGAGCATTTTCAATAAACAGTGAAGTGACTTGCTCTTGTTGCTCTTTGCCTTTGACAGGGCCAAATTTTAGATAGTAGTCATATAGCTTGAGAGCTAAATCAGACCATGAACCACTGAAATAGAATTGATGCCTGAGCTCCTGTGATTCTTTAGTCAACTCGATGGCTCGATCAGGTGTGCTTCCTGTTACATACCTTGTCTCAATCTTCTTTTCAAGCTCAATTATTTCAAGCTTAAGAATATCCATCTTGTTTTTACTTGCAAGTTGCTTTGCCCTAGAAAGCTGTATTAAACTTTGCTCGTAAAGTCCCTTATTGTGCAACACATCTGCATAGCTTATTAGCTCTTTAATTCGAATGCTTGGATCATGGTTGTGCAATAGTCGAATACTCGACAAGAGCTGCTCATACAAGTGTGCTCGATGGTTAGAAAGTGTATTAGGTTTTAAATCAGAAAATACCTTGCTTATTTTTTCTTCATCAAACTCATTCTGTCTGTCAAAAGCATCAAACATTTTCACAATAATGGGCTCTTTCTCCGAACTATTTCTCTTGACATAAAGCTTGAAGTGTCTCTTTTCGGCTTTAGTTAACCTTTTGATCAGGTGATAAAGTTGATATGAAAGCTGTTTGGACAAGTGTTTCTAGTAAATTTTAATAGCCTGATAATTAATTACTTACAAAAGAAGAAGTGAGATTGAACTAGTGAATAAAAAAAAATATAGATTTCAAGCTCTTATCTCTAAACCTCACTTTTGTCTATCACAAATAAAAATGTGATTGACGAATATGGACAAACTTTTTGTATTTGATACTACCCTCAGAGATGGAGAACAGGTGCCAGGGTGTCAATTAAAAAGCGATGAAAAGCTTGAGATTGCCTTTGGACTAGAGAGTCTTGGAGTTGATGTTATTGAAGCAGGTTTTCCAATTTCAAGTCCTGAAGATTTCAGGTCAGTTTCACTTATTTCAAAGCACATTAGAAATACAACAATCTGTGGTTTATCCAGAGCTGTTGAAGAAGATATAGATGTGGCAGCTGAAGCTTTGAAATCTGCAGCAATGGGAAGAATACACACAGGAATTGGCACCTCAGACTCACATATAAAATACAAACTGAATGCTACCCAGGATGAAATTTTAGCACGTGCAACACATGCTGTCAAATACGCAAGAAACAAAGTGGCAGAGGTAGAGTTCTACGCTGAAGATGCTGGAAGAACAGACAATGAATTTTTAGCCAGAATAGTTGAGGCCGCTATTAGTGCTGGAGCGACAATAATCAATATACCGGATACAACAGGATATTGCCTGCCTGAGCAATTTGGAGAAAAAATAAGCTTCCTTGTAAACAATGTGCCAAACATTGATAAGGCGATAATATCAACTCATTGCCATAACGATCTAGGCTTAGCAACTGCAAATTCTATTGCTGGAGTATTGGCAGGTGCAAGACAAGTAGAGTGCACAATTAATGGCATAGGTGAGCGGGCCGGAAATACTTCTTTGGAAGAGGTAGTAATGATTATCAACCAGCACAAGCATATTCCAGTATCTCATAATATTGATACCAAGAAAATAATTCCGATAAGCACCACAGTATCAGAAATGATGAACATGCCAGTTCAGCCAAATAAGGCAATAGTAGGAGCAAATGCTTTTGCCCACTCATCTGGAATTCATCAAGATGGCGTAATTAAAAACAGGGAAACCTACGAAATTATAGACCCGGAAGAAGTTGGTGCTACGGGTTCTGAAATTATACTCACAGCAAGGAGCGGAAAAGCAGCATTAAATTTTCACGCAAAAAAACTTGGGTATGAGCTTGACAAAGAGGCTTTAAAGGCAGCATACAAAAACTTCCTTGAAGTAGCTGATAATGTCCGATGCATTGAGGAATCGCATCTGCATGATATTTTAAAAAAAGTAAAGGTATATGCCTGATGGGAAAGACACTATTTGATAAAGTATGGGATTTCCATGTGGTGAAAAATATCGCTGATGGTTTAGATGTGCTCTTCATTGATCAGCATTTTTTACATGAAGTCACAAGCCCACAAGCCTTCGATGGTCTAAGAAACCGTGACATAAAAGTGTTAATGCCTAATAGATGTGTAGCAACTGCAGATCACAACGTACCAACAGTTAATCAATCAAAGCCTATTAGAGATCCGCTCTCAGCAACTCAAGTAGCTTCTTTGAAAACAAATTGTGAAGAATTTGGAATTGAACTGTTCGGGATTGGTCATGAAAATCAAGGGATTGTTCACATCATAGGACCAGATTTAGGAATTACACAACCGGGTATGACGATTGTTTGTGGAGACAGCCATACGTCAACACACGGAGCTTTTGGAACGATCGCTTTTGGTATTGGCACCTCTCAGGTTGAACAAGTTTTGGCTTCTCAAAGCCTGGTACTTAGCAAACCTAAGACGATGAAAATTGAAGTAAATGGAACACTGCCATTCGGATCTACTTCTAAGGATGTAATCCTGTACATCATATCTAAGTTGGGTACAGAAGGTGCAACAGGACACTTTGCAGAATATACTGGCGATGTATTTGAAAAAATGTCTATGGAAGAGCGAATGACGGTTTGTAACATGAGCATTGAAATGGGTGCCCGTGGCGGCCTCATTGGAGTTGATCAAACCACAATCGATTACGTTTTAGAACGAAAAGAAATAAGTGAGGAAAAGATATCCTGGTGGACATCATTAAATACAGATCCAGACGCAAAATTTGATAAATCTGTGACCTATAGTGCAGAAAATATTTTTCCGATGGTGACTACAGGAACGGCTCCCGATACGGGTATTAGGTTAAATGAACGAATTGGAGCTGCTCCTCACCTATCGGAAAAATCCTTGAAATACATGCAATTCAGCTCCGATGAAAATGTAGCAGACCAAGCGGTTGACTATGTATTTATAGGCAGCTGTACAAATGGACGAATTGAAGATCTTAGAGCAGTTGCCAACCTCATTCGAGGCAAGAAAAAAGCAGATAGCGTAAATGCATGGGTAGTTCCTGGATCAATGAAAGTACGCTCTCAGGCAATAGAAGAGAATCTTGATCAAATATTTCGAGATAGTGGATTCGAATTTCGTGAGCCTGGTTGCTCAGCTTGTTTGGCAATGAACGACGACAAAATTCCTTCGGGTTCATTATGTGTTTCAACCTCTAATAGAAATTTTGAAGGAAGACAAGGAGATGGTGCTCGCACTGTATTGGCAAGTCCGTTGACTGCAGCTGCTTCGGCCTTAACTGGAAAAATCACGGACCCAACCATATTTCTCGATGCAAATTAGCTCAAAAGCCATACCGCTACCTATCAGTAATATCGATACAGATCAGATAATACCTGCTAAGTTTTTGAAACAAGTGGATAAGCTAGGCTATGGTAAAAATCTATTCTACAGCTGGAGATATTTGGACAATGGAGATTCTAATCCAGAATTTATTCTAAACCAGCCTGAAAGATCCTCAGCACAAATCTTAATCGCCGGTAACAATTTTGGTTGTGGCTCAAGTCGTGAACATGCTGCATGGGCTGTGGCCGATTATGGCATTAAAGCAATCATATCTACCCAGTTTGCTGATATTTTTAAAGGAAATGCCTATAACAATGGCATTCTGCCAATTGAGTTAGATAAGACCTCCGTAGATCAGCTGATGCAGAAGTCATTGGATTCCGCCAATGTGACGATAGAAATTGACCTGGAAAGTCAGGAGGTATCGTGCGATGATATTAACCTCAGACAAACTTTTGACATTCACCCATTCAAAAAACAATGCTTGATGCAAGGAATGGATGAAACAGAATTCTTAATCAATCTCAGGCCTGAAATACAAGCCTACGAAAATCAAAGAAGCATTCCTGTTTAAGCTCATGAAGAAGAAAATAACAATATTGCCCGGAGACGGCATTGGACCTGAAGTTGTAGATCAAGGATTGAAAGTAATCAATGCAATCAATCAATCATTTGATCATAAATTCGAATTAAAAGAAGCTGATTTTGGTGCAATTAGTATTGATAAGCATGGAACCCCACTGACTGACGAAACTCTTAAAGAGTGCCTATCCAGTGATGCCATATTTCTTGGAGCCATTGGCGATCCAAAATATGACAATAATCCGAATCTTCCTATTCGCCCCGAACAAGGGCTATTGAAGTTGAGGAAATCTCTGGAATTATTTTCAAACATTCGTCCAATTAGTACCTATGATCTGCTTTTCAATGTTTCACCTCTTAAAAACACCTTGCTGAAAGATGTTGATTTTGTAATCTATCGAGAGCTTACAGGTGGTATCTATTTCGGGGAGAAGCAGTTGTCTGAGGATAAGACAATTGCATCAGATCTCTGTGAGTATTCAGACAAAGAAATTAGCAGAATTGCATATCAGGCCTTTGAAGCTGCTGCTGCCAGGAGAAAAAAGTTAACCCTTGTTGATAAAGCCAATGTCCTCGAAACCTCAAGACTCTGGAGGAGAGTTATCCAAGAGATTAGCCAGGAATATCCGGACGTTGAAGTCGATTATTTGTTTGTGGACAATGCCGCTATGCAAATTGTTCTCAACCCAGGCCAATTCGATGTAATACTTACTGAAAATATGTTCGGAGATATCATTTCAGACCTTGCGAGTGTTATCACGGGATCTTTAGGTATGCTTCCTTCTGCTTCAGTTGGAAAGAAAGTTGCCTTGTTTGAACCCATTCATGGCTCTTATCCACAAGCGCAAGGCCTGGACATTGCAAATCCTATGGCTGCCATACTATCTGTAGCAATGATGTATGAGCATTTTGGTCTATTTCAAGAAGCCGACATGATAAAGAATGGGATTAAATGGGCACTGGCCAATGATGTTGTGACACAAGATCTCAGTGCAGATAAAGAAGCAAGTCCATGTTCTAAAATTGGAGATGTACTAGCGTGGTACATCGAAGAAAAAGGAGAACTTAAGATTAAAACTGATCCAGCCAACGTGTCTCTAAATTGTATCATCTAAACCAAACATTTTTCCATGCGCAGGCAATCAATAAATATTATCCTCTTCTACGTCATTATTATTCTAATATGAATTGAGAAGTGTATTGATATATAATCAAAACCCTTCTCAGAAAAGAGAAGGGTTTTTTCATACTTTTTTATGAAAGAACTAAACAAATACAGCAAAGTAGTCACACAAGATCCCTCACAACCAGCAGCACAGGCCATGTTGCATGCTATTGGTTTGAGCAAGGACGATCTTAAAAAACCATTGGTAGGTATTGGAAGCACAGGTTTCGAAGGGAATCCATGCAATATGCACTTAAATGACCTTGCTCTTCATGTAAAAAAAGGAGTAAATACATCTGGTGGAAATGGATTGATCTTCAACACAATTGGTGTAAGTGATGGAATATCAATGGGAACCCCCGGCATGCGCTATTCTCTCCCTTCTCGTGATCTGATAGCCGACTCGATGGAAACTGTTGTGAGAGGTATGAGCTATGATGGCCTGGTCACCGTAGTTGGTTGTGATAAGAATATGCCAGGAGCATTGATGTCAATGCTAAGGTTAAATCGCCCATCAATATTAGTTTACGGAGGAACGATTGCTTCCGGCTGTGTAAATGATAAAAAGCTAGATGTAGTTTCAGCATTTGAAGCCTGGGGTAAGAAAGTATCGGGAAAAATTGAGGAAGAGGAATTCCAACAGGTAATTGAAAATGCCTGCCCTGGAGCTGGAGCCTGCGGAGGTATGTATACAGCAAATACGATGGCTTCTGCCATTGAGGCTCTGGGAATGTCCTTGCCTTACAATTCTTCTAATCCTGCTGTAGGGAAGGAAAAAATTAGTGAAAGTGAAAAGGCCGGTGAATGTATAATGACGCTTCTCGAAAGAGATTTGAAACCGTCAGATATAGTTTCAAAAACATCCATAGAAAATGCCGTGACCCTGCTAACAGTCCTCGGCGGTTCAACAAATGCAGTATTACATTTTCTAGCTATTGCCGATGCAGCCGGAGTAGACTTTAGTCTTTCTGATTTTCAAAGAATAAGTGATCGTACGCCTTTTTTAGCTGACCTAAAGCCAAGCGGTAAATACCTAATGGAGGACATTCATAAAATGGGCGGAATGCCTGTCGTTCTAAAATATCTTATTGAGCTAGGTATGATAGATGGTAGCTGTATGACAGTGACAGGAAATACGCTCAGAGAGAATGTTTCTACAGTTCCTGACCTTTCTTTTGACCAGAAGATTATTCACCCTATAGATCAACCAATAAAATCTTCAGGTCACATCCAGATTCTGCATGGTAACCTGGCTGAAGAAGGAGCTGTCGCCAAGATCACCGGAAAAGAAGGCCTACAATTTACGGGTAAGGCGAAAGTATATGACGGGGAGTATTCGGCAAATGATAGCATCCAAAATGGAGATATAGAGAAAGGCGATGTGATAGTTATTCGGTATGAAGGTCCTAAAGGAGGTCCAGGTATGCCTGAAATGCTAAAACCCACTGCTGCCATTATGGGAGCTGGTCTAGGTAAAGAAGTAGCTCTAATTACTGATGGTAGATTTTCAGGAGGAACACACGGATTCGTCGTGGGTCACATCTCACCTGAAGCTCAAGAAGGAGGAGCCATTGCGCTTGTAAATACCGGTGACACCATTACCATAGATGCCGAAAAAAGAAGCATTCGATTGGAAATAAGTGATGAAGAGTTAGCGAAAAGGAAAGCCAACTGGAAAGCCCCTTCATTAAAAGTAGATAGAGGAGTCTTGTACAAATACGCCAAGGTGGTTTCATCCGCATCTCAAGGGTGCATAACAGATTATTGATATGGAAGTACTAGTAAAAAACTCAAAAAAGAAAATAGAATCAGAAAGACTATCAGGCTCTGAAGCGATTCTGAGATGCCTTATCAATGAGGGAGTAAATACAATTTTTGGTTACCCAGGTGGTGCGATTATGCCTGTATACGATGCGCTTTATGATTATGAAGCTCAACTGAAGCACGTACTTGTGCGACACGAGCAAGGAGCCATCCATTCGGCTCAGGGGTTTGCTAGAAGCTCCGGGAAGGTGGGTGTTTGCCTTGCAACATCTGGCCCTGGTGCTACAAACCTCATTACAGGAATAACTGATGCTCAAATTGATTCAACACCAATTGTTTGTATCACAGGACAAGTAGCGAGTCACCTGCTTGGCAGTGATGCATTTCAAGAAACGGATATCATAGGTATATCTATGCCCGTCACAAAGTGGAATTTTCAGGTAACAAGACCAGAAGAAATCCCAGAGGCACTTGCCAAAGCTTTCTATATCGCTCAATCCGGACGCCCGGGACCTGTATTGATCGATATCACAAAAGATGCACAGCAAGCTTTTTTTGACTTTACTTACGAACCATGCGAGAGAATTAGAAGCTACCAGCCGTATCCAGAGTTAAACGAAGAACCACTGAGAGCTGCTGCAGAGCTAATAAATAAAGCAAAGAAACCTTATCTCCTCTTTGGCCAAGGAGTGATTCTGTCAGGAGCTGAAAAAGAGCTTAAAGCGTTCATAGAAAAAACAGGTATTCCTGCAGCTTCTACCCTACTTGGTCTATCTGCTTTTTCAACTAGGCACCCACTCTATGTAGGCTATACCGGAATGCATGGAAACTATGGCCCCAATCTAAAAACCAATGAATGTGATGTTTTTATCGCGATTGGAATGCGATTCGATGATCGAGTAACCGGAGATGTGAATACTTATGCCAAGCAAGCAAAAGTGATTCATATTGAATTGGACCCAGCAGAGATTAACAAGAACATTCCCGCTGATGTGGCCATCAATGGAGATGCCAAACAAGCTCTTCAGTCACTACTTCCTTTAGTAGACAAAAAATCTCACGATGAGTGGCTTAAAGAATTCCGCGAATGTGATATGGTTGAAATGGATAAGGCAATCAGGAAATCAATACAGCCTAAATCCAAATTGATGACCATGGCAGAAGTGATTCATAAGCTATCTGAAAAAACTCAAGGAAAATCCATTGTGGTGACGGATGTAGGTCAACATCAAATGATGGCGGGTAGGTACTACAAGTTTGATCAAGTCAAAAGTCACATCACTTCAGGTGGATTAGGAACTATGGGGTTTTGTTTACCTGCTGCAATTGGTGCCAAAATAGGCAAATCCAATCGTGAAGTAATCGCAATCATAGGAGATGGTGGATTTCAGATGACCATACAAGAATTGGGAGTAATCATGCAATATCAAATAGGAGTAAAAATTCTAATTCTCAACAATAGTTTTCTAGGAATGGTACGTCAGTGGCAACAACTTTTTTTTGATAGAAGATATTCATTTACTGAGATGGATAACCCTGACTTTATAAAGATTGCTGAGGGCTATCGAATTCCTTCACAACGAGTACACGAAAGAGAAGATTTGGATGAAGCATTTAATCAGTGGCTAAATCCAGAAGGCCCGAGCCTCTTGGAAGTTGTGGTAGAAAAGGAGGAAAATGTATTTCCGATGGTCCCTTCGGGAAGTTGTGTATCCAAAATAAGACTGGACTAATGGAGCCTAAAGAATATACCATATCTGTTTTGACAGAGAATAAACCAGGTCTTTTGAATAAGCTCACAATCATTCTGAGCCGAAGAAAGATTAACATAAATAGCCTCAATGTTTCAACTACTGAAGTTGAGGGCGTGAGTAGATATACCATAGCAGCCACGGCTAGCAAATCAGATTTAGAAAAAGTTATCAAACAGATTCGCAAGCTAGTAGATGTATTGGGTGCCTTCCTATATGATGAAGATCAGATCTACTATCAGGAAATAGCACTTTATAAGCTTTCCCTCGAGGTATTTCAGAGAAACGGGCTTTTAGAGAAACTCATAAGGCAGTATGGAGCTAAGATTATTGCAATTGAGGAAAATCAGATTGTAATAGAAAAGACAGGCACCAAGCAAGAAACACATGAATTGTATGAAATCCTGAAGCCTTATGACATTCTGGAATTTGCACGCTCTGGTAGAGTGGCAATTTCTAAATCTAAAAGGCGAACTGAGGCATTCATTCAAGAATTGGAAACCTCACAGTCTAACACTTTAAGTATCAAAGAATTTTAACACGAATAAAAATAGAGACATGGCAAAAATTGATTTTGGAGGAACACTAGAAGAAGTAGTTACCCGAGAAGAATTTCCCCTGGAAAAGGCAAGAGAAGTATTAAAAGATGAGACCATCGCTATTATAGGTTATGGAGTGCAAGGTCCCGGTCAGGCACTCAATCTGAAAGACAATGGCTTTAACGTTATCATAGGTCAAAGAAAAGGAGGTCAATCATGGGAAAAAGCTAAAAAAGATGGATTCAAAGAAGGTGTAGATCTATTTGAAATTGGAGAAGCCTGTAAAAAAGGTAGCATCATCCAATACCTCCTCTCAGATGCAGGACAAATTGCACAGTGGGAGACAGTCAAAAATAATCTTACTCCAGGCAAGGCACTCTACTTCTCTCACGGATTTGGCATTACGTATAAAGATCAGACTGGCATCATTCCTCCTCATGATGTAGATGTGATTCTTGTAGCTCCAAAGGGATCTGGCACTTCGCTCAGGAGACTGTTCGTTGCGGGAAAGGGTTTGAATTCTTCTTTCGCGATTCATCAGGATGCTACAGGTAAAGCTAGAGATCGGGTAATAGCTCTGGGAATTGGGGTAGGTTCAGGGTACCTGTTTGAGACTGATTTCAAAAGGGAAGTATATAGTGATTTAACAGGTGAGCGAGGTAGTCTTATGGGAGCAATCCAAGGATTATTTGCTGCTCAGTACGATTTACTTAGAAAAAAAGGCCACTCTCCTTCTGAGGCTTTTAATGAAACTGTAGAAGAAGCCACACAATCCTTATATCCGCTTATTGCAGAAAATGGAATGGATTGGATGTATGCCAACTGCTCCACCACTGCTCAAAGGGGAGCACTAGACTGGTGGAAAAAATTCCGAGATGCCGTATATCCGGTTTTTGATGATCTCTATGAAAGTGTGGCCACTGCAAATGAAGCAAAGATCACAATTGAGGCTAATGAGAGAGATGATTATCGTGTGGGACTTGAGAGAGAACTCAAAGAACTTAGTGAATCAGAAATGTGGAAGGCTGGTGCAGCTGTCCGCAAGCTTAGACCTGAAAACAAATAATTAGTGCAAGCAACCACTCAACACATCTCTCTTCATGAAGTGCAAAGGGCGACCGGCTACTTAAAAGAAGTAGCTAGCCTTACACCTTTGTTGCCTAACCTCAATTATTCAGAGCAATATGAGGCTACTATTTTGCTGAAGCGTGAGGATTTGCAATCTGTAAGATCTTACAAGATCAGGGGAGCTTATAATAAAATGCGTTCATTATCGTCAAAAGAATTGGCTTATGGAGTGGTGTGTGCGAGTGCAGGAAATCATGCCCAGGGAGTAGCACTTTCCTGTCAAAGACTTAAAGTGAATGGCGTGATATTTATGCCTTCAACCACTCCTTTGCAAAAAGTGCAACAGGTTAGAATGTTTGGTAAGGAGTACGTTGAAATTCGGCTAATAGGAGACACTTTCGATCAATCCAAAGAAAACGCTCTTGCATTTTGCGAAAAAAGTAATACTACATTCATTCATCCATTTGATGATCCAAAAGTGATCGAAGGACAAGGCACAATAGGCCTTGAATTAATAAAACAATCACATGAACCAATCGACTATTTACTACTACCAGTTGGAGGAGGTGGACTGGCGGCTGGTGTGGGTAGTGTAATCAAAACACTTTCTCCTGCCACTAAAATAATCGGTGTAGAACCTGCGGGAGCTCCTTCTATGAAAACATCTCTGGAGAATGGTGAAAATATCGCTTTAGATCACATTGAAAAATTTGTGGATGGGGCTGCAGTTCAAAAAGTGGGTGATCTCACTTTTGAAATATGTAAAGAAGTGATTGATGAGATGTTGATCGTGCATGAAGGAAAGATTTGTGAAACCATGCTCGAGTTGTACAACAGAGATGCGATTGTTGTCGAGCCAGCAGGAGCACTTACACTCTCAGCGCTTGATCAACTTTCCGATAGAATCAAAGGGAAGAATGTAGTATGCCTGGTAAGCGGTAGCAATAATGACATCACCCGCATGGAAGAAATCAAAGAACGGGCGTTACTCTACAAGGGGTTAAAGCATTACTTTGTTGTACGATTTCCACAGCGAGCAGGAGCACTTAAAGAATTTGTAGCGGACATACTCGGTCCTAAAGATGATATCACTCATTTCGAGTACACCAAAAAAAACTCCAGAGAAACAGGTGCTGCTGTGGTGGGTATAGAGCTGAAGGATAAACGAGACCTCTCGGTGCTCATGGAACGAATGAAAGAGAAACAGTTTTTTGGGGAGTATTTAAATGATCGATCGGATCTTCTTAATCTAATTGTCTAGGTCAATTATCTATTCCGGCTTCATGATTTCTTAGTTTAACCTCTGGTCTCACAACAAACACTGAGTCTTGAAGCTCTATACCATTCATGATTTGACCTAGATCTGGTTGCCCTGCCTTAACCCAACACGTAAACCAGAAGTCGCCAACCATTTTTATTGAAGCCCTCATTCTTCTTTCGACCATCCCATTCAATCTTCTGTGATAATCGGAAGAGAAATCAAATGTGTAGGTTCTGATTGTCGCATTACCTCTTTCTTCATATCCATATTTTTTTGATTCAGGATAGCGCCTTGTAAGTTGTTTCTCAAACATAAAAACAGAATCCAGCGCTTCATGAGCTTTTACTACCGCATCCCATGCATATAATTGCAAATTCTCTACGTATTCAGCTTTGCCGGAAAGCAAATCATAATTCTCAAAAAAAAGCTCTGGGAGCCTCGACTCCCAAAATCCATGGATTCCGTATTGATTGGTTAACTGACCATTATAATTTTCGGTAGTGTGCAACGGAACATTCGCATCCGCTATGTAATGGCCCACATCAGAAGAAAGTCTCAGAATTTGAGCCGCATCTTTATTCTGAAATGCTTTAATCAACCAAAAAGACATTCTATTTATATGATAGGGCACGATACCGTATGCTTGTAAGGTATCCTCTGAGTATTTTTCAACAGCCTCACTCCAGTAACGCGGCATCTTATAAACCGCTGAATCCCCATAGACATCTACATCTATGTAATGTCTGGCCGCCTCTTCCTTCACGGCATATCGCCTCATATCCGGATTTACTGCTTTTTCCGTTATGTACTGAATATTTTCCTTATAAAACCCAATCAATTCCGGAGGTAAGGTGAATACTGCTAGCCTATTGATTTTTTGATGAGCGAAAAAACCCCAGCTTTGTGAAAGAATGGGCATTATGATTAAAGCTGAAAGTAGCAAGATTCGCATGGGTGAAAGGTAGAAAAAATATTATTTCTCTCCTTGGGAATCAAATCATAAACTCTACCAGAATGGCAAGTAATGCTCCCGAAATACTTATCAATATCTTATTTAATCCAAAATGATGCTCAGGGCTCGCTTCCACAAAAATGGTGGTAGAAATATGGAGAAAACTCCCACAAACGACTGCAAAAACTATGAGAACAGCTTCTTGTGATAACAACACAAAGTCACTTAATAAGAGACCAATTGGAGATGCCAGGCTAAATAGAACCAGCAGGTAAACCGCTCTTTTCCCTAAGCCCTGCATAGTTGCCATTAAAGCGAAGGCAGCTGGCATTTTATGCAATACGATTCCAAGTAATAAAGAATACGACTCGTGTTTTTCATGAAAAGGTGAATCATGTGTTAGTAAAGTTCCTTCTAAAAGTGAATGAATCATTAAGGCAGTGATAATTGAAAATCTTCCGCTAGTCGATACCGCCTTATTCGTATGCACATGTCCATGTTCTACTCCGGAAGAAAAATATTCGAGAAACTGCTGCATAAAAAATCCCACCAAAACAAACAATCCGATTTTAGATGGATTTGCACTTACAGAAAACAGTTCGGGAATAATGTGAATGATGGTAATAGCAAATAAGTAGGAACCGGCAAAAATGAGTGGTAGCCTCAGGTTCTTCCGCATTCCGGGGATGAGGTTCAAGCTCAAGCCCCCTATAAGTGTGCATGCGATTAGAATGATTATTGTAAGAAGCATGTAGGGTTTAGGTTGTCAACTTTACAAGGGTTCTAACTACTTATTTACTTTTTTAATTCCCTGTAGCAGTGTTCATCTCCAAAAATGGTCGAATCCCCTCTGAAACAAAACTTTCAATACCATTTTTTGATCGATAGATTAATATAGCGTCCAAACCTTCAGCGGAAATTACCTCTTTTGAATACTCTAGTCCAAGTACCATAAAAGCCGTTGCATATGCATCTGCGGTCATGCAATCATTCGCAAAAACTGATGCACTCAGCAAATTATGTTTAGCTGTATACCCAGTCCGAGGGTCTATGATATGAGCATAAACCTCTCCGTCCTTTTCATAATAATTTCGATAATTACCTGAAGTTGCTAAAGATAAATTTCTAAGTCTCACAATAGCCATCAATTGCTGTTCTGATTGCGAGACTGTAGGATCTTCTATACCCAGCGACCATGGTTTATCATCTTCATTTCGACCCCTGCAGCGTACCTCTCCTCCTATTTCGACCAGGTAATCATCAATCCCTTTTGATTCTAATAATTCGCTAACAACATCTACAGCATATCCCTTCGCTATCGCACTGAAATCTATTTGAAAATTGGAAGGTAATTCTACTTGTTGCTCATCAAAACTCACTTTATCAAAGCCAATTATTGACTTCAGCGAATCAATTTGTGCAGAATCAAGATTAGGAAGCTGCTTGTTGGGACCAAACCCCCAGGCTTGAACCAAAGGACCAATACTCGGATCGAATGTACCATCTGTTGCTTTAAAAATTTCTTTGCTTTTTTCAAGCACGGGCCAAAAATACTTAGACTCGTACCGCAACGTACCACTTTCATTAAGTCTTGAAATTTCAGATGAAGGGATGTAGGTGGAAAGCGATTCATTAAACGAAACCAACTCCTCTGCGATTTCTTCATCCAATCCCTCTTGCAGTGAGCCAATGTACTTGACATTGTAAATGATCGCACCCATGGTTTGCCCGGCAATATGATGTTGCCGAGGAGCATCTTTCCTGAGGTATGAGACAATTACAAATGCGATGGCCAGTCCTATGCCAAAAATGAGTAGTCGCTTTTTATTCATTCGTCTTTATCTAATCACAAAACTAATTCAATCGCACTTCAATCTCTTTGTGAGTTATATTTGAGGCTCATGAGAGAAGACTATCTACAGGCAGACGGTGAGGGAATGGAATCCTCAGAAAAAGAATTTGAAAAGGCATTAAGACCCCTTTCATTTTCAGACTTCACTGGGCAGCATAAAGTAGTTGAAAACTTGAAAATATTCGTTGAAGCTGCAAAACAGCGAACAGAACCACTCGATCATGTTCTACTACATGGTCCTCCTGGATTGGGCAAAACAACGCTTTCGTTCATTATCGCAAATGAACTGCAATCAAACATCAAAGTAACCTCCGGCCCTGTCCTCGATAAGGCTAGCGAACTGGCAGGTTTGCTGACCAACCTTGAACCGCACGATGTGCTTTTCATTGATGAAATTCATCGACTCAACCCGGTAGTAGAAGAATATTTGTATTCCGCAATGGAGGATTACCGGATAGATATCATGCTGGACTCAGGGCCTAATGCGCGTTCTGTACAAATCGAATTAAATCCATTTACACTAATTGGCGCTACGACACGATCCGGGCTGTTAACCTCTCCTTTAAGAGCCAGGTTTGGAATCAATTCAAGGCTGGAATATTATGATTCCAAGTTGCTAACAACAATTGTTGGCAGGTCTGCTGACATACTCAATTCAGTAATAGATCAGGAAGCTGCCTATGAAATTGCCCGCAGAAGCAGGGGAACCCCTCGAATTGCAAATAATCTACTAAGGAGGACCAGAGATTTTGCACAAATTAAAGGAGATGGAGCCATAACATTGGATATTTCAAAAATGGCCCTTAAAGCACTGGATGTAGATGATCATGGTCTCGATGAGATGGATAATCGAATTCTCTCCACTATTATCAACAAATTCAAAGGTGGTCCTGTCGGGTTAAGTACAATTGCTACGGCATGCGGGGAAGAATCCGAGACCATTGAAGAAGTATATGAACCTTTTCTGATACAAGAAGGATACATCAAACGTACTTCTCGGGGACGGGAAGCTACAGAACTAGCTTACAAACACTTGGATATTTTACCTCCTTCACAAACCGGATCATTGTTTTAATGGTTTAATTTTTGTGAATTGTTAATCATAAAAGATTTTCAAATGAAATTAACTCGTATTCTGCTGTTACTGATCCTGACATCTATTGGTTGCAAAAGTGATGATCCGGCACCCGAGCCTGGACCCTTGGTTTTAGCTAATGCAGCTATATTCTGGGTAGACTCTGAAGACGGTGTAACCTATGAATTAGGCGAGCAAATGGGATTTGCAACATTCGCTTATCAGGATGGAATAACCACCTTTGAACTAACAGTAAATGATATGGAGCCCAATACAGCCCATGCAATGCATCTTCACATGGGCACGCTAGAAGAGCCAGACCGACATTGGAATCAAGGGAAATTTGTTGCCTTTTGTGAAGTCGAGAGTATGGGCAGAGTATGGTTAAAACCATTTGCAGGTGATGTTGGGAACATTCAGGTAGATGAGAATGGTAATGGTGAGTTTGAACTACAAACAGATTTATGGAGTGTGGGCACTCAGAATGAAACTGATATCTTAGGAACCGTTCTATTTATCCATCATAAATCACAAGATTTCGCTAACGAATGTGATCCCAATCATACACACAACCCCGGATCACACACCAATGCCAAGATTGCAGGCGGAACAGTTACACTCGCTCCAACTTTTGGGGTCTAGGAAACACCAAAATGAGGAGGTATAAAATTTCTACTAAATAAACGTAGAAAGAACTAAAACTATCGCGTAAAGAGCAATTATTAATACCTTACCCATATGATGTTCTGTTGTCCTGTGCATGGTTTTATTATTTTTATTTCAAAGATCTAGAAGCAATACTTAGCATTCTTGTCGAAATACTTATAATATCCGCATTGTTCTATCTCAAATTTGTTGATTAAGAGAGATCAAATAGTAATAAATCGAAGAGTATGGCCATAAACAAAGCTATAAGGTCACTTTTAATGATTGTTTGTATACTATCAGCCAGTCTGGCAAATAGTCAAGATTTTTCTGTGGCTCCTAGCTTCACATTCGAGTCATTTTTCAAATCCGATGGATTAAATCAAAGCAGCACAAATAAGATTTTCCAGGATAGTGAGGATATGGTTTGGATTGCCAATTTTGGTGGGATCAATCGATTTGATGGATATGATTTTGAGTCTTTCACACATCAATTTGGTGATTCCACAACTATTCCGGATAATTCTGTTTGGACATTTTTTGAGGATAACAGCAACCGATTGTGGGTTGGAACGAAGGCAAGCCTTAGCTTATTTGACCGAAGTAGCAACAGCTTTGAAAATTACATTCTTAAAGAAGGGGCCTCTACGCTGGCCATCAAGACAATTGTTGAAACAGAAAGAGAAAAATTATTGGTTGGAACTGAAGGGGATGGTATCTATGAGTTTGATGCCAAAACTAAGATTTTCAAAAAAATTAGTGCATTCCCCAATAGTAAAGTGATGGATATTGAGATTGACCCTAATGGATATCTATGGGTAGCTACTGAAGATAAAGGTGTGTTTCGATGGAATCAAAAACATTCTGAAGCCGAAAAGGTGCTAGCAGAAATAAATTCAGCATGGGACATTCTGGTGGATAGCAATGGGAATATCTGGGTGGGTACTGACGAAAATGGTCTATGGTTTAAAGAAAAAAATGGGGATTCTTTTCAGGAAGTTAAAAACCTACACCCTTCCTATCGAGCCGGAGACCGAATTAAGTCTGTGACAGAAGCTAAAGATGGAAAAATATGGATTGGAAGCGCCACTGAAGGCATTTCCATTTTTGATCCTGACCAACGATTTTTTCATCATTATTTGCACGATCCTAATACGCAATTCAGCATTTCAGATAATGATGTTAGCACTGTTTTTCATGGCTCCAATGGCGTTACATATGTAGGGTATTACATGAAGGGTTTTCAAAAACTTGTAAGAAGTCCTTTTCACTTTATCAAAAATAATCCAGGTGATGAAGGCTCTTTGTCAAATAACAACGTCTACTGTATGTATAGGGACAAGTCTGACAATTTTTGGATGGGAACATTTGGTGGGGGATTAAATCTGATGGAGTCAAATAACCCGGCCAAGTTCAAGCGATATGTACATGATCCTGATAACCTTCAAAGTGTCAGTCACAACTGGATAAGGATCCTGTATGAGGATTCGAAAGGCCGGTTTTGGGTAGGGACCTGGGGTGGAGGTCTCAACATCTTCGATCGAAATAATGGAATATTTAAACGATATAAATCTTCGCTGTATGGCAATAAGTTAAGCATGAATATTATTACAGCGATTTTTGAGGATAGTAAAGGAACAATCTGGATTGGTACTTATGGAGAAGGTATTAATATTTATCAGCCAGAAACTGATGACTTCAAACACATACGAAGTATACCTGGAGATACTACCTCGCTTTCAGACAATCACATTACATCCTTCATGGAAGATGAAAGTGGATTATGGGTATGCACCTATGGTGGGGGACTCAATAGGTATAATTATGATACTAAAACATTTGAATCATTTGTTCCGGACGCTAAAAAAAAATCAAGCCTAAACAATTTCAAGGTACTTCATCTATATCCTGATGGCGATAATTACTGGTTAACCACCTTAGGAGGAGGACTTAATTACTTTAACCCTGCATCAAAAAGCTTTTCCCACTGGACAGAATCTGATGGGCTAAGTAATAATTCAACCATGGGGATGCTAAAAACAAAAACAGGCACATATTGGATTTCCACGAATAATGGGTTAAGCCACTTCAACCCTATAAACAATTCATTCAAAAACTACACAATGAAAGATGGATTAGGTAGTGATGATTATAACCTGGAGGCTTACATGGAGGATGCGGACGGGTATTTCTACTTCGGGGGCAAAAACGGCATCACCTTTTTCAATCCAAATGAAGTAAAAGTGCAGGCAACTTTCCCTAAGTTGGTCTTAAGAAATATCCTGATAGAAGATAGGAAGCATGAATCTTTAGAAAAGGAAATAGTGCTTCCGTATGACCAGCGCCTGACCTTTCAATTCGCCACAATAAATCCGGCAAGAAAATCTAATGTCTCATATTCTTACATGCTAGATGATGACCAAAATTGGCATCAGCTGAATAATCAAAACAGTTTGGAGTTTTTTGCTTTAGATCACGGCAGTCATATCCTCAAAGTTCGGAGTACTAATAGTGACAAAATATGGAATCCCGACGCAATTACAATAAACTTCTTTATCCCTCCCCCATGGTACGAAACATGGACATTTAGAATATCCTCCATTTTGCTGATCCTACTCGTTGGTATTCTTTATTACAAATCTCGGGTGAACGCTCTTAAGAGGAATCAATTGATTCTTGAGAAAAAAGTGGCAGACAGAACACATACTATTGCACAGAAAAATAAGGATCTTCAAAAGGCCTACGATAAACAAAAAGAATTGGAGCATTTCAAGGAATCAATGGTAAGTATGATCGCACATGATCTTAAAAATCCTCTTGTCTCGATTATCAGAAGAGTGGATGGAGACAAGAACGATGACATCAAACAAATTGATCGTTCAGGCAAACACATGCTCAATCTGATAGAAAACATGCTCGATGTTCTTCGTTTTGAAAAATCGAAAATGAAGTTAGATATCACCGATTTTGAAATATCAGAAACCATCAATGAGGTTATAGATGAGCTAAAGCCCGTTGCAGAAGAACGAAATATTCAAATAATGAACAAAATGAATCGGAAATACAGGGTACAGGCCGATCAGCAGCTCATTCATCGTGTGCTAAACAACCTGATATCGAATGCCATTAAATATTCTCATTTCAATTCCCCTGTTGAAATCCAGACAAGTGAATCCATTGCAGGAATCAAAGTATCTGTAAAAGATTATGGTGATGGCATCCCAACACAGGATCTAAAAAAAATATTTGAACAATTTGAACAATCTGAAGCTCGATCCTTTGGAGGAGCTTCTTCTACTGGTCTAGGGCTCTCTTTTTGCAAGCTCGCCATACATGCACATGGACAAAAAATGGAGGTAGATTCTACCAAAGGCAAGGGCAGTGTTTTTTCTTTTATACTACCTATGGTGAGTAAGGGCGCAAGCATGATCAGCGATCAATTAAACGATCAAACATTCTTTAATTTCAAAGATGAAGATTATCTTGTTTGGGAAGGAATAGCAGGAAAAATAAACGAATTGGAAGTTTATGAGGCAGGTAAGTGGTCAGAGTTAGTCGACTCACTTTTAGAAAAGAGCAGCAGCACTAAATCAATATGTGATCAACTCATGCAGCTGGTAACTGAATATGATCAAAACGGAATAGCTGAATTCAAACAAAAGTTAGGTGAATTTTTAACCACCACATCGGCGCATGAATCAAACTGAGTCAAATACAAGTATTCTGGTCATCGATGACAACCCTGACAATCTCAAGATTATTATCGATGAGCTAAAAGAATTAGGATTGCATAAACATGCACTCACAGCTCCAAATGGCAAAATTGGACTGAAATTAGCCAAAAAATACATTCCTAAATTAATCTTAACAGACTGGGAAATGCCTGTAATGGACGGGTATGAATTAGTCGAGGCGGTAAAGGCTGATGAAGCTCTCACACATATACCTATCATTATGGTAACAGCTGTGATGAAAAAACCGGAAGATTTATCAGAGTCTTTTAAAGCAGGAGTACACGATTTCTTATCCAAGCCCTTCATTAAACTAGAATTCCAGGCAAGAGTGAAGAATGTAATTCGCTTGTCTCAAACTGAGAAAGAGCTGAGGGAGAGTTATGAAAAGCTTTCTGAACTAGATAAGGCAAAGTCAACGTTTTTCGCGAATGTTTCTCATGATTTAAAAAACCCTATTGCCATTATTTTAGGACTCACTGATATGCTTTTAGCAGAACATGAGGATGTACTTCCATTAGACACGATGGATAAATTAAAAGCGATCCAACGATTCAGTCATAGTTTAAATAATCTTTCAAGTGAAATCCGAGAATTAATTAGGCTTGATGAGGGGTTGCTAAAACTTAACAAATCGAAATGCTATCTTAATGAATTCATTGATGAGTTCATTACTATTTTCAAACCAACTGCAGAAGCAAAAGGTGTTGCACTTGAAATGAAATCGTCATTGGACGATACTGAATGGATCATGCTGGATACCTGGCACTTTGAAAAAGTCCTTTTCAATCTCGTTTCAAATGCACTGGATTTTGCCCAACCTAATACCAAAATTGAAATTGAATGCAAAAGGGACGAAGAGGATATCTGTATCCTGGTATCTGATGAAGGGCCAGGAATTGATCCCTCAAAGACTGAGCAAATGTTTAATCGCTTTTATACAAGTGATGAACTGAATACCAAAAGAGAGGGACTTGGTATTGGTCTTGCAATAGCCAAGGAAATTGTGACGCTTCATGAAGGTACCATTTCTGCTTATAACCGAAGCAAGAAGGGGGCTACATTCGAAGTGAGAATTCCCATGCTTAAAACAAACGGTGATCATGAAGTATTGAAAGATAGTTGGATAAAAGATCAACTTAAGCACAATGAAGTATCAGAAGCACAAGCAGAAACATTGCCATCTGAAAATCAGAGCTCCGTACTTATTGTGGATGATAATCCGGATATTAGATTACTTATTTCGGAAATATTAAGAAAGGATTTTCGAATTCATGAAGCTGCTGATGGCAGGCAGGCACTTGAAAAATTAAAGGAACGTGACATCAATTTGATCATCATTGACCTGGCTATGCCAGTGATGGACGGGTTTGAGTTAATTGAAAAAATGCAAGAGACTAAATACAAAGACATCCCTTGTCTTATTGTTTCTAGCAGAGTAGGCAAAGAGCAACTTGAGAGAGCATTAGACCATGACGTAGAACATGTTCTTCCTAAACCTTTTGACACAAAAGAGCTCAAAATCCGAGTACATCACCTATTAAAAAAGAAAGGCGAGGAAAACAGTGTTGCTAGAACATTCTCCCATTTTGACCCGGAAAATACCAGAAAGGAAATGATCAGGCAGTTAGAAACATTAGTGATAAAAAACATTGACAACACCCTGTTTGGAATTCAGGATCTGGCAAGTGAAATAGCAGTTAGCCAAAGGAAACTCTTTCAGGTATTCAAAGTAGCATTGAATATTACTCCTCTTGAGTTCGTAAAAAAAATCAAATACCAATATGCCGCTCAACTAATCAACCTGAATAAAGTTGGGACACTAACAGATGCTGCAAAAGCAATTGGTATGACCAATGTAACCATGTTCAAAAAGCAGTATGAAAAATATATTGGTGAAGAGCCGGTTTTGAATAAATAAAAAAGTCCCGACACACCACTGTCGGGACACCATCGCGCAAGTTTACTTGCTTACTCACCATTATTATCTTTCTTATAAAGCAACTGGGTCCCCAAACCCAAGGTGCTAAGAGCTTAACGCTCCTTTACTCGCCTAAATAATTAGTCTTGAATCTTTAGGAAATTCAAAATTGACGGAATCATACTTTATAATTTTGCATAAATACTTCAATATTTTGCATTAATATATAAGAATTGATTGCTTCTAATTGAACAGATTTAGCTCCTATTTCAAGCTTCCAGATAGTCTTAAATGGATTGAATTAAGGTATGTAAAGCAAAAGTAACCAGTGTGTAGTAGGCGAGTACAGCTGCATTTGTTATTAGTATATCCATTTTTGATAGCGTAATTTCTGCTTCCTTAATTTTTGATATGTATTTCATCTCTAATTATTTAATTATCGATGCAAACATCCGACACTCAAGATTACTGATCCCGCATAGATACTTCAATTTCCTGCAACAGAATATTGGCAAGCAACCATGCTGAAGTCTAGTATATAGATTTAAAAAAAACCTATCATTTCCGACAGGCTTTTTTGTAATCCTATAAAATCACTTTTTGAGTAAATCTCTGATTTCACCTAGCAAAACCTCCTCATTGGATGGTGTCGGAGGCGCAGCAGGAGCTTCTTCTTTTTTCTTCTGCATGGAATTATAAGCCTTTAATACCATGAAGATCACAAATGCGATGATTAGAAAATCAATCAATGTCTGTGTAAAAGCTCCATAATTAATAGCTACTGCTTCCACACCGTCCGATGCTTCCTGTATGGTATATCTTAGGTCAGAAAAATCTACACCCCCTAGCGCCATCCCAATTGGAGGCATTAAAATATCATTGACAAATGAGCTAATAACCGTCTTGAAGGCAGCTCCAATAATAACAGCAACGGCCAAATCAAGGATGTTGCCTTTCATGATAAATTCTTTAAATTCTTTTAACATAATTATTAGGTTTAATTTGATGATCAATTTAACTACGAGGATATTTCCATAAATGGCTTATTAGATGAACAGTTCGTCATTCACGCCAGGCACACAAAATATTAAGGTGTGGGCAAAAGAGATTGGATTTAGCTTTTGTGGAATTTCCAAAGCGGAATTCTTAGAAGAAGAAGCGAATAAGGTAGAAGAATGGCTGAAGCGTGGATATCAGGGTAAGATGAGTTACCTGGAAAATCATTTTGACAAACGACTGGATCCTACTAAACTCGTACCTGGAGCAAAATCTGTAGTATCGCTGGTTTACAATTATTATCCCGAAAAAATCCACCAATCAGAGGATAAACCGAAAATTGCAAAATACGCTTACGGACAGGATTATCACTTTGTGATCAAGGACAAGTTGAAGACTTTCATGAACAGAATTCAGGAGGAAATTGGCGAAGTAGACGGCCGGGTCTTTGTGGATTCTGCCCCGGTGCATGAACGTGCATGGGCCGCTAAAAGTGGGTTAGGATGGGTTGGTAAAAATTCATTACTCCTAAATCGGGAGATGGGAAGCTTCTTTTTTTTGGCTGAACTCATCATTGATCTGGAATTGGAACCAGATGGACCAATGAAAGATTACTGCGGTACCTGTACGGCATGCCAGGATGCGTGCCCCACGGACGCAATACCAGAGCCCTATGTTGTAGATGGCAGCCGTTGTATTTCTTATCTAACAATAGAGCTAAAGGAAGAAATACCTCTTGAGTTTAAAAACAAAATGGAAGGATGGGCTTTTGGTTGTGATATCTGCCAGGATGTATGTCCATGGAATCGGTTTTCAAAACCACACTCAGAACCGGCATTTCAACCACAAGGCTGGGAAGATTTCTCGAAAAAGGACTGGCAGGAAATGACGGAAGAAGTCTTTCAAAAAGTCTTTAAGAAGTCCGCAGTGAAGCGGACAAAGTTTGAGGGTTTGAAAAGGAATATTAGGTTTCTTGAAGACTGAGCAGACGTGCTTTAATCTTATTCAACCTATCTCTGGACATGACAAACTCCGTTTGATCATCATCTTTCATTCGTAGGATATATTTATCATTTTCCCAAAAGGAATAGTTCAAAACCCATTCCAGGTTTACAATCGTACTTCTGTTGATACGTAAAAATTGCTCCGGGTTTAACATTTCCTCTAACTGTGAAATGTTTTCTTTTAACCGATACTTTTCAGATTCTGTGATCGCAAAAGTCTTTCGATCAGCTCGGACTGCCCACCTGATTCGTTCAACATCCAGGAATACTTCCCCAAACTCATCAGATGCCCATAGCCGCTCTTTCTTTTTTCGATTCTTTTCCTTAATCAGGTTTGTTTTTGTCTCATTTAGTTGCTGGTTGTACAGAACTATCAAATTCACATTCAATATTCCATAGCCAAATAGCAATGAAGGAAATAAATAAACAATATAGAGTTGTGCACTGTAAAAATATTCCGTGAAATACTCCTGCAAATTAGGATCAGGAAGTGTGTGATAAAGGAATCGTACCGTCAAGGTAAAGGGGGCGAATACAAAAAATGCTACTAAAAGAATCGGTAGAAATTTAAGTTCATAGAGCAATAGTTCTTTAGGTCTCAGCTTGAGCTGATCGAGTGAAAAAATCTGAGCATATTTCCTGATAAGGAAGAAAATGATTGTCACTGTAATGCACTCAATCATCATCTGATCAATCACCACAAACTGAAATAGATTAGACCAGGAAAAATATTTACTCTCGGTCCACCCCAGATTTTCAGGGTGAAAATAAACAAGTACCTGATAGATCAATACCACCGTTACTGAAGTTCCTATTACAGCCTTCCAGTTTTTGAGCAAATCATAATTTATCGATAGCCACATGATATCAGATTTCAGACATCAATATAGCTGTTTCAAGCAATCCAATTTGCATTACTGATTTCAAAATACCCTGATTTAAGACATTGAAATCAGGATTACAGACAATCTTTAAAAAATGAATTCTCTCATGAACGTCTTTTGAATAAAAAGAGCAATCATGAAAAACATACTGGCGTCAATACTCATTGGTATCTCCGTGCTGGCTTCCGGTCAAGATCAACTGAATGTGACCATCATTGGAACCGCTCATTATTTCAACCCTGATTATCAAACCATTCAAAACTTTGGTGCTGTCCAGGATTTCATTTTAGAACTCAATCCTGACATTTTTTGCATTGAATCAATTCCTGTGAATGACACCCTTAGTCTTCAGGAAATTTGGCCGAACACGATGAAAAGAGCCGATAAGCTAAAGGATAGCCTAAGGGCATACTCCATCGCTGATGTCGGAGCAACATACTATGCTAACTATGACTTTTGGAATGCCTATTATCAATGGCATCTTAAAATTCTAAGTGGAGATTCGTCTCAAGGATTCTCAAAATATCACAAAGACCAATCGAATTCAGAGTTTGGGTTAATGATTTTCCCAGCAGCTCAAAAACTAGGAATACCTTATTTATATGGCATTGATTATAGGGATGGTGAAGGTGAATTCATGTCAGCTAACAACAAGGTCCTAAAAAGACTGTTTTTCAGCTTAAAGTGGAAACCCCTAAGGATTTATTTAAAAACACAGAAACGTTATAAAAAAGCAGAAAAAACGGGGCAACTCATTGAATTCATTAACAGTCCTGAATTTCAAGATGCATTCAGTTCACTCATTGATAATCTCCCTCAGCGGCTTCCGAAATCGGAAGAAGCCAAATTCATTAAAGCTTATTGGCTTAATAGAAATAAAGTGATGGCTGAGCGTATCGTTGAGACCGCACAGGTCAATGGTGCTCGAAAGGTATTACTCACTGTAGGGAGTGCCCATGTCACCCACATTCAACGATTCCTGGAGGAGATGGGACACTCCGTAACGACCTATGGCCAAATCCTTAATAACTCAAATAACTAATCACCATGGAAACGATTATGCAGTCAAACTCATTTTTTATTTTACCACTTACTCTTGCGTACCTAAGTATCTGTATCGCATGGTTTTGGCTAGATAAAAAGGGAAAGTCATGGCCTCTGGAGTCAATTAAATCCACATCCAGACCATGGATTGATTTATGGATAGGACTATCCGCGTGTATTGCTATCATGGGTATTGGTCAGCTATACTCAGCAGGTTACCTAATACCAAGATCGGAGAGCACAATATTTAATCAAGTAGTTATTTGGCCGTTAAACAATGTAATCATCTTTTCTCCTATCTTTTTAATACTCATTATCAGAAGACAATCTCTAAAGACCATTTTTATATCTTTTAAAAGCATTGAAAGGAAGCTTCTATTTGGATTGATAGCATCAATCATTGGTATTTTAGTCTTTACCGGACTAAGAGGAGAATGGGCTAGAATCCCTGAAATAGCAAGATCATCCATACAATTGAAAACGTTATCCAATTTTCCGGCTATCTTCTTTGAAAACGTGGCACTCGCCTTTCTGTTCGTACGATTAAAATGGGCAACAGGGATCAAATGGGCTATTGGCATCCCTGCTGTCTTGTTTGCTTTTGCTCATGTTCCCGGCTCTATTGCTGAGGGTGATCCTGCTAGCCATATCCTCATCTTTTTCGTATTAACCGGGTGCCTGACTACATTCATTCTATACACCGCTTATCGTAGCAGAGACATTCTTTGGTTGGGAGTTGTCCATTATGTAATGGATATTGTAATCAAAGCGATTTGATAAAATCACCCAATAGTATGAGTCCATTAAGGAAACATTGTGCGATAATTGAGTCCTAATCAAATTATTAAGCAAATGGATTTAGGACAGTTCTCTTTAAGTCTTCCTGTTAAGAATATGGAAGCAAGTTTAGATTTTTACCAAAAACTAGGATTTAACATCATTGACGGAGGTCATATGAATGAAGGATTTCCGGATGGAGAAAATACAGCATGGAGAATTTTAAGATCAGATAGTGTCGTGATTGGCCTTTTTCATGGCATGTTTGAAGAATCAATTATGACGTTTAATCCGAAAGATGTTCGAAGCATTCAAAAAAAACTAAAGGCAAATGGGATAAAGTTGATCAAAGAGGCAGATAAATCAACTAAAGGGCCCGAACATATTATTATGATGGACCCAGATGGCAACCAAATTATGATGGATCAGCATAACTAGAATTTTGAAAGTAGCTACTTTCGCCATGTGACTATTCTCTATTTCATAGACATTGTCGGAACAATGGTATTTGCCATCTCAGGAGCTCTTGCCGGGAGAGACAAGAAACTTGATTTCTTCGGAATTGCTGCCGTTGGTTTAATAACTGCTATTGGAGGTGGTACTGTCAGAGATGTATTGCTGGGAAGCACTCCCGTTGGCTGGATGGAAGACCTGATATATATCACCATGATCGGTTCTGGCATCCTAATTTCCTTACTATTTGGCAAAGTCGTGTTGAAATTGAGAAGAACCTTCTTCATGTTTGATACTGTTGGGATTGCAGTCTTCACCGTCTTAGGTCTTCAAAAAGCATTAACACTTGGCGTTCATCCCATCATTGCTATTCTGATGGGGATGGTATCCGCCGTTTTTGGTGGTGTTCTACGGGATATTGTCTGCAACGAAATACCACTTATTTTCAGAAAAGAAATATATGCACTTACGTGTCTTTGTGGTGGCATTCTGTATGTAATCATGCAAAAAATAGGGCTAGAACAAGGATGGAATATTCTAATAACTGTCGTATTTATTGGTTCATTCCGAATACTTGCAGTCAAGTTTAAGTGGCAATTACCTGATATTTCCTAACTTCCCACTCTACCTATTACCAATTTCAATTTTCTATGAAAAAGCTATTTATAGTTCTTTTAGGAACGTTATTTCTAATTACTTCTTGTCAAAAAACACAAGAAACTCAGGTTTCACAGGATGCCAGATTTATGGATTACGTTGTGGGGTTCACCACAGGCATTATTTCTAAAAAAGATAACATAACCATCCAGTTCGCCAATGATGTTGTTTTCCCTCAGGAAGTATCTGATAGTTGGATATCAATCTCCCCATCTGTTAAAGGTGAAGTTGTACGATCGGGTCAATCATTGGTTTTTAGCCCAAGTATTCCGCTAAAATCCGGTCAGGAATATGCAGTTAAATTAAGTCTATCATCCATGGTAGAAGTTCCTGAGGCACTCAAAGAATTTGTTTTTAAGGTACAAACCATTCCTATGGACTTTGAGGTAGACTATGAAGGCCTGCGCACGACAGACAATGAAAATCCGAAGGTACTGGAACTCAACGGAGAGTTGAGCACCTCAGACTTTGTAGCAAATGAGGAAGTAGAGAAAATGATCAATGCCGGAGGAAAAAAGGTAGAGTGGGTTCACCGAACCAGCACCTCGCATAGATTTACTGTAAAAAACATTGAACGAACAGACGATGGATATGACTTAAAGGTGGCTGTTTCGGGACAAACAATTGGAGTTGAGAAAAAAGACGAAGAAACGCTATCTATCCCTTCTACCAAAAATTTTTCATTGACCTCCACAAGCGTACAAAAAACGGGTACTCCATACGTTTCTCTCCTGTTCTCCGATCCGCTACAACCTAACCAGAACCTAAAAGGGCTAATTACTATAGACGGAGAACCTAATCCCAAATTTGTAATAGATGGAAATCAAGTACAGGTTTATTTGACCCGGATGCTGGCCGGAAGCAGGCCGATTAAGATAGAGAGTGGAGTTAAAAATGTTTTTGGTCATCCGCTTCAAGAAACACTCAATCGCTACCTCGCTTTTGATCCTGAAAATCCCAAAGTCAGATTAATTGGGAAAGGAAGTATCCTGCCATCTACTGATGGCTTGGTGTTGCCTTTTGAAGCCATCAATCTCAAAAGTGTTCAGGTAGATGTAATTCAGGTCTTTGAACAAAACATCCCACAATTCTTACAAGCCAACTCGATCAATGGCAGTAACCAAATGCTAAGAACAGGTAGGCATATTATGTCTAAATCAATTGACCTTTCTGAGTATTCAAATGACCTTTCTAATTGGAATCGATTCACACTTGATATAGCCTCACTTTTTGAAACTGAAAAAGGAGCGATCTATCAGGTTCAATTAGGATTTGGACCTGAGGATTCAGTCTTTCCATGTGAGGACATCCCTACAGGTAGCATAAAATCTACCCCAAACGACTCATGGAGTATTTATGATAATGATGGCTTCAATAATTACTATTCTAACTACTACTACCCTCGAGGGTATCGATGGAACGAAAGAGATAATCCATGTCATATTTCTTATTACCACAGTGATCGGTTTGCCACACGAAATCTAATCGCTTCAGATATTGGGTTGATAACCAAGATCGGTGGCGATAATTCGCTAAATGTGTACGCAACAAATATGATATCAGCTTCTCCAGTAGAAGCTTCGGTCAAGGTACTCGACTTTCAACTTCAACTTTTGGATGAAGCAAAAACAGATGCTAATGGAATGGTCACTTTCAATCCTGTAAGAAGGCCATTTCTGATCATAGCGGAGGCAAACAATCAAAAGTCCTATCTCAAGCTCGATGATGGGTCATCTCTCACCATGAGCAATTTTGATGTTTCAGGAAATAGAGTTAGAAATGGCATTAAAGGATTTATTTATGGGGAAAGAGGCGTTTGGAGACCAGGAAATGACATTTTTCTTTCATTCATGCTGGAAGATACCGATGATCGTGTCCCAGCGGATCAACCGGTTATTTTTGAATTAAGAGATCCGCAGGGAAACCTAAAAGATCGACAGGTAGCAAATGCCAGCGTGGAAAACCTGTATTCTTTCATTACCAAAACCGACCCTACAGACATTACTGGTAATTGGAATGCTACCATTAAAGTCGGAAATGCCTCTTTTAACAAGCAGGTAAAAGTGGAGACAATCAAACCGAACCGATTAAAAATCAATTTGGATTTTGGGGCTGATAAAATTGCATTCGATAAACGAACACTATCTCCTAATATGTCAGTGAACTGGCTAACGGGAATCAAAGGAAATAATCTAAAAGTAGAAACATCGGTAAGCTACCGTCCAGTCAAAACCACCTTTGACGGACTGGCAAATTTCAAGTTTGATGATCCGGTAAAAAATGTAATTCGTGAGAAAAAAATTGCTTTTACCGGACGAACCGACGCAAGCGGAAGCACCACATTTAATTACACGCTTCCTAAACAAAAAGAAGCAGGAGGTGCTGTCAGAGCAACTTTCGAAACTAAGGCATTTGAACCCGGAGGAGATTTCAGCATCAACACCCAATCATTAATCTATTACCCGTTTGAGTCTTTTGTTGGACTTCAACTACCCGAAGGCGACAATTGGGGAAGATTACAGCGTGACGTGAATCACAAGGTCAACATTGCATCTGTCGATAGCGAAGGCAACCCAATTGCCTCCAAAAGAATTAAAATGAAAATCTACGAAGTGAACTGGCGTTGGTGGTGGGATGAATCAGAGGATAACTCCGTAAACTACATCCGTAGTTCCAATAGAAATCTGGTCACAGAAAAATGGGTGGACATTACAAATGGACGAGGAGTGGGAACATTCAATATTGATAATTGGGGAAGATACCTAATGGTGCTTGAAGATCCGATATCGGGTCATACCTCGGGCGACTATTTTTATATGAGCTGGAGAGGTGGAGAACAAGGTGAGCTGGGAGCTACTTTCATGTCCGTCTCAACGAATAAAACAGCGTTCGAGGTGGGTGAGGAAATTGAACTCACTATTCCTGGCACTTCTGGTGCCCAGGCATTGGTTAGTATTGAAAGTGGAAGCAAGGTATTGGACCATTTCTGGACTAAAACTGCTGACGGAAATACGACGGTTAAAGTAAAAGCCACTGCCGAGATGGCACCAAACATTTACGCACATGTAACATTGCTACAGCCGCATGCTCAAACAAAAAATGACTTACCAATAAGGCTCTATGGCATTGCTCCTATTAAAGTCGTAGACAATGAGACCATCCTTGAACCTGAAATTGCCATGAATGATGAGCTTGCACCTGGTAAAGAGGTGACTATCAAGGTTTCTGAGAAAAATGGTAAGGCTATGGCTTATACAATTGCAGTGGTCGACGAAGGACTTTTAGATATTACCAACTTTAAAACCCCTGATGCCTGGAATCATTTCTACAGCAGGGAAGCAATAGGAGTAAAAACCTGGGACCTGTACGATGAAGTTATTGGAGCTTACGGGGGTAGATTAGAAAAGGTACTTACAGTAGGTGGAGATGGTGAGGGCGCAGATGGTGAAAAAGGAAAGAAGCCTGATGAACGCTTCAAACCGGTAGTTCAGTTCATGGGGCCTTTTTTTACCACGGGAAAAGCACAATCTCATACGTTCACCATGCCGCAGTACATTGGCTCAGTTAAAACAATGGTTGTAGCAGGGATGAATGGAGCGTACGGAAAAGCTGATAAAGCTACTCCGGTTATTAAACCTTTGATGGTCTTGGGTACACTTCCTCGAGTGACCGGTCCCGGTGAAAAAATCAAGCTGCCTGTAAATGTTTTTCGATATAAAGAAAATATTAAGAGTACTACAATTACCATTGAAACAGAAGGCTTACTATCTATTTCAGGTAATAAATCTGTATCAGTTGACTTATCCACTTCAGAGAATGTGATTCAATATTTTGATCTGGAAGTGGCAAAAAGACTGGGAAGTGGTAAAGTGAAAATCACTGCGAAATCAGGAAAAGAAGTTGCTACCCATGAAATATATCTGGAAAGTAGAGCTCCAAATGCCGAGCAAACACAGGTAGAGCTCTTCACGCTAGAAAAAGGAAAGACGTATAAAGCAGAGCTAGCCACCTTTGGCATGGAAGGGACCAATACGGCCACTCTTGAAATAGCAACCGTACCATCATTGAACCTGGAGAAAAGACTACAATACCTCATCCGATATCCCCATGGATGTATAGAGCAGACTGTTTCTGCCATATTTCCTCAGCTATTTCTGGGTGACATCACTGAGCTTACAACCACACAAAAGATTAGAATTGAGCAAAATGTGAAATCAGCCATTGAAAGACTGAAAAAGTTCCAGGCTATTGAGGGTGGATTGGCCTACTGGCCAGGACAGAGTGAGGTAAACGACTGGGGGACTAATTACGGCTATCACTTTCTTCTTGAAGCAGAAGCTAAAGGCTATTTTGTTCCAAAAGAGCTGATGAACAGTATAAAAAAATATCAAAGTAGACGTGCGAAAAACTGGAGCAAAGGGGACACCCGGTATAATGATGATCTCATTCAAGCCTACCGATTGTTTACTCTTGCATTAAGCGGAAACGCTTCCCTTAGCAGTATGAACCGCATGCTTAATACTCCAAATCTTAAGAGTCAGTCGCTTTGGAAATTGGGAGCAGCGTATAGTCTAATCGGAAAGAAACAAATCGCCCTCGATTTGCTAAAAAAAGCGGGGACGCAACCTTCACGTTATAATTATTGGTATTCCTATGGCTCATCTATGAGGGACAAAGCCTTGCTTTTAGAAAGCTATACGTACTTGGCTCAAAAAGAAGAAGGCTTCAAATTACTGAGAGAGCTTGCAGACAATTTGGCTAGCAAAAACTGGTATAGCACACAAACGACCGCCTATACCCTACTTGCAATCAGTAAATATCTGGGACAAATGGCTGCCTCTGACCTGACAGCTAAAGTTACGTACGCAGGCAAATCAGAAAACTGGGAGAGTGAGCTGCCGATTATTCGATCCTCTATCAATGCAGAATCTAAAGACAAAAAGCTATCCATAAGCAATGAAGGGGATGGAATGTTATTCATCACACTCACCACTACCGGAACTCCTTATCCGGGAGAAGAACCAGCCACCAGTTCCGGTTTGAAGATGAATATCAATTATTTCAATCAGCGTGGAGAGAGTGTCAGTGTGACAGATATTAAGCAAGGGCAAACCTTCACGGCAGAAGTAAAGATTGCAAATGAATCAACCTCTGCGGTAAGAGATGTGGCACTGACTCAAATCTTTCCTTCAGGATGGGAGATCAATAATGACCGTCTAAATGATACAGACGCTTTCAGCAATTCTCGTTTTGATTATCAGGATATCAAAGATGATCGGATATACACGTATTTCTTTCTGAAAAGAGGTGAATCAAAGACCTTTAAAGTCAATTTGACTGCCACTTATGGAGGAGAATTCTATTTACCCGGCCCTTATTGTGAAGCCATGTATGATGCAAGTATCAATGCAAAAGGCAAAGGTCAGTGGATCATTGTTGAGTAGAAGAAATATGAGTTGAGAAATTGTCTCTGAGCTCTTTACTACATTTACCTATTCAACCTAAAGACTCTATACTATGAGAAAACTACTTTTTATCCTGGCTGGAGGAGTACTATTCAGCTGCCAAACTCAATCAGAAAATACCGAAATGCAAACAGAAAATCCATTCTATCAGGAATGGAATACACCCTATGAAGTACCTCCATTTGACCTGATCAAAGACGAGCATTACATGCAGGCTTTTGAAGATGGAATGACCGAGCAAATAGCCGAAGTTGAGGCAATTGCCAATAATGAAGAGGCTCCAACCTTTGAAAATACCATTACCGCTTTCGAAAAGTCCGGAGATTTATTAAATAAAGTAAGTAATGTATTCTTCAACTTAACTTCCGCACATACCAATGATTCCCTCCAGGGAATCTCAAGGGTCATCAGTCCAAAATTATCTGCGCATGGAGATAATATTTTCCTCAATGCAAATTTCTATGAGCGTGTAAAGACGCTATACAATCAACGATCGGAATTGGATCTTACGATTGAGCAGAATAAGCTTTTAGAAGATTATCATACCGGATTCGTTCGGGCGGGTGCTGCGTTATCTGATGAAGAAAAAACAAAAATGCGAGAACTGAATGAGCAGCTTTCTTCCCTCTCAGTAGCATTTGGTGAAAATGTGCTGGCAGAGACGAATAAGTTTGAGATGGTGCTGGAAGAAGGTGACCTTGACGGTCTCCCAGAAAGCGTCATCAATGCGGGAGCAGATGCTGCCGCAGAAAGGGGCTATGAAGGGAAATATGTTTTTACCACTCATCGCCCAAGCCTCTACCCTTTCATTACTTACTCGACTAGAAGAGACTTGAGAGAAACGTTGAAAAAAGGATACATCAATCGAGGCAATAATGATGATGAGAACGACAATAAAGATCTGGCTGTACAATTAGCCAATGTAAGACTAGAAAAAGCAAAACTTTTAGGCTACAACACGTGGGCGGATTATGTTTTAGCAGAACGCATGCTTGATACTCCCGATAATGTTTACAACCTATTAGATAAAGTCTGGCCAGCTGCTATTGAAGCTGCAAAAAATGAGCGAGACATGATGAAAGAAATGGCTGTCAAGGAAGGTTTTGACTTTGACGTCATGCCGTGGGACTGGTGGCACTATGCTGAAAAAATTAAGATGGAAAAGTATAACCTGGATGAAAATGAAATCCGACCATACTTAAAAGTGGATAATGTAATCAATGGCACTTTCACCCTTGCAAACAAATTGTTTGGAATGACATTCGAGGAACAAACCGATATTCCGAAGTATCATGAAGATGTCAGAACATATACTGTTAAGAATGAAAAAGGTGAACTGATTGGTATCTATCTGTCTGACTGGTTTTACAGAGGAAGCAAAAGAGGTGGTGCATGGATGAATACCTACAGAAGTCAAAGCAATATGGATGGCAACCGTATCATTCCAATTGTTACCAATGTAGGAAACTTTACCAAGCCATCAGGAGATACACCATCACTTCTTTCACAGGGTGAGGCAACAACACTTTTTCATGAATTTGGCCATGCGCTCCATGGCTTACTTTCCGAGTGTACCTATCCATCTATTTCAGGAACGTCAACTCCTCGAGATTTTGTAGAATTCCCATCTCAGGTAATGGAAAATTGGGTTTTTGAACCTAAAATGCTGGAGCTCTATGCCTTCCACTACGAAACAGGTGATGTAATGCCAACTGATCTGGTTGAAAAAATAAAAAATGCAGGTCAATTCAACCAGGGTTTTGGAACTGTTGAATACATGGCTGCCTCCTATTTAGACATGGCCTACCATACGGTTTCCGAACCAATCACCATAGGAGCAGATGAATTTGAAGAAGCTGAAATGAATCGAATTGGCATGATTGACGCGATTGTACCTCGTTACAGAACAGGTTATTTTTCGCATGCCTTCTCAAGCCCGGAAGGATATTCGGCTGGGTATTATAGCTACTTAAACTCTGAAGTGATGGATGCAGATGCATTTGGTGCTTTCAAAGAAAATGGTCTCTTTGATAAGGAAACGGCCAATGCATATCGTGAGCATATACTTTCTAAAGGAGGCACACGAGATGCCATGGAAATGTACGTGAATTTCCGGGGAAGAGAACCAAAATTCGAAGCTATCCTGGAAAGAAGAGGTTTTAATTAATCACCACTTCATAACAAGTATGAGCAGGCTTTTCAAACTCAATCGAACGAAGAAAAGCCTGCTTTTTTTATTTCTGGGGATTGGTTTCATCTTTTTTATTTATCCCCTGAATGAGCCCAGATATTCATATTCCACGGTTCTAAATGATCGAAATGGCAATCTTTTAGCCGCCACCATTGCGAAAGACGGACAGTGGCGGTTTCCTGAACCGGATTCTATTGCTCAAAAACTGAAACTTTGCATTCAATACTTTGAGGATCGCCATTTTTATAAACACCCGGGGGTGAATCCACTTGCGATTGGAAGAGCTGCAATTCAAAATGTCCGGGCAGGAAAGGTCGTTAGTGGAGCCAGTACGCTGACCATGCAGATTGCCAGAATGATGAGAGGTCGGGATCGAACGGTCTGGCAAAAACTCATCGAAATAGGTCTGGCGATTAAGCTTGAGTTGAAATATTCGAAAAAAGCGCTGATGACCAAATACCTATCCATGGCTCCATTTGGGGGCAATGTAGTTGGGATTGAAGCCGCAAGCTGGCGATATTTCAACAGACCACCACACCTATTAAGTTGGGGAGAATCAGCAGCACTGGCAGTCTTACCTAATAATCCTGGGGCCATATATCCGGGTCGATCCAATGCGCAATACCTAACAAAAAGAAATCGACTGCTTGAAACCTTAAAAGAGCATCAGATAATCGATCAAAGGACCTACGAATTAAGCCTCTTAGAGGAGCTGCCCGAAAAGCCTTATCCCATTCCACAAAAAGCTCCGCATTTGCTAACTACCATTCAGGAAACTAACCCTGAATCCATTATTCAATCTACACTGGATCCTTTTTGGCAATCGAGAGCCACACAAATTTTGGAACGCCATCATGCACAGCAAATGGGAAATGGTGTCGACAATTTAGCTACAATTGTCATTGATCTTCAAACTGCCAAAGTGCTGGCTTATATAGGAAATACCTCCGATCCTAAAGCCGAGGGCTATCAGGTAGATATCATTCAGAAATCGAGAAGTCCCGGCAGTAGCTTGAAGCCCATCCTTTATGCTCATGCCCTTTCCGAGGGTGAAATTTTACCTGAAACTCTACTTCCCGATATCCCTACCTTTTTTGGAGGCTTCAGTCCAAAGAATTTTTCCGGGGGCTATGAAGGTGCTATTCCGGCAAATCAGGCGCTGGCCAAATCACTCAATATTCCATTCACTTACATGTTAAGAGATCATTCCTATGAAAAATTTCATTTCGACCTTAAAAAATTAGGGATATCCACATTGGATAATCCGCCTGGACATTATGGATTGTCTATGATACTTGGAGGAGCAGATGTGAAGATGTGGGACCTGGCTAACGTTTATGTAAAAATGTATCAGTCTTTGGCTGGTATTTTAACTCGAGACATCTCATATACAAGCAACTCAATTCAATCTGAAAAAGTAAACCTGGATCCAGCTGCCATTTGGTGTACGTTTGATGCAATGACTGAATTATCACGCCCATCGGAGGAGCAGGAATGGAGGTCGTTTTCATCTTCGCAGCTTATCTCATGGAAAACCGGTACGAGTTTCGGATTTAGAGATGCTTGGGCTGTCGGGTTAAATGGAAATGTGTTTGTGGGGGTTTGGGTAGGTAATGCAGATGGTGAAGGGCGGGCAGGATTGACGGGTATCAATGCAGCTGCTCCCGTTTTGCTTGAATTGATGCGGCTGGCTGATCACGATAGAAATTGGCTTGAAAAATTGAAGCCACGCATGAAACAAATGATGATTTGCACAAAATCAGGAATGATCGCCAATGCCCTCTGTCCATCAGAGCAAAAAATGGTGCCTCTCAATGCGGAAAATAGTGGAGTATGCACCTACCATCAGGAGTTTCAAATGGATAAAAGCCTAACCTTCCGAGTAAACAGCTCTTGTTATTCATTGGCAGAGTCGGTTCCTCAAACCCATTTTGTTTTACCTCCATCTATGGGCTATTATTATTCAAAAACCCATGCTGATTACAATGGCATTCCGCAATTATTTCCTTCCTGCAAAGCAGGAACCAGAAACCCAATCGAAATCATCTATCCAAATGCTAATAGTAGGGTATTTATTCCACTTACACTCGATGGTGAAAAAGGCAGGATCGTGTTAGAAGCTTCTCACCAGAATGTGTCTTCAACCCTATTTTGGAGTATTGGAGAAGAATTTTATGGAAAAACCAGCTCCGATCATCAGTTAGAGGTCTTTCTCTCAAAAGGCATGCATGTCCTGCGACTTACAGATGAAAAGGGAAATGAAAGAAGAGTGACATTTGAGGTGATAAGTGAATCCTGATAGCTACCGCTCACATAAAACCAAATCCTTTTCACACACTTGGTGGTTAAGTTGCTACTAAATTTAACCCCCAGTAGTATGAGACAACTATTTACACTCATGTTGGCTTTGGTTTTTGTAGGATTTTCTATCGAGACTCAAGCTCAAAAAAAGAAAAAAAAGAAAGGTGATGATACCGAACAGGCAGCACCCAAGAAAAAGAAAAATGGCCTGAAGGATTACTCGGAGGTAATAACCGATGAGGCCATTTCCGATGAAGGCTTAATTACTTCACATCAAGTAGCTGACGATTTCTATTTTGAAATTCCTTCAGATCTTTTGGAAAAGGAAATACTGATTGTTTCAAGAATTGCAGGGCATGTCAAAGGGCTTAATTTCGGTGGAGCAGGCATGAAATCAAGACCGCAGCAAGTAATCAGATTTCAAAAAATGGGAGGCAAAATTCTTATGCGTTCCGTTTCATTCAACAATGTAGCTGATGAAGATGAGCCTATTTACACCTCAGTAAAGAACAACAACTTTGAGCCAATTATAGAGACTTTTTCATTAGAAACGATGAAAGAAGACTCTTCTGCTTATGTGATTAAAGTAACCGATTTCTTTTCCAGCGACATCCCGCTGATCGGCGGATTGAGAGACTTTGAAAGAAAGCGATTCAAAATCAAAGGAATCGATAAATCAAGATCACTAATCACCTCAGTAAAGTCGTTTCCGGAAAATGTGGAAGTACGTCACATACTTACGTACAGAGGTGATGAACTACCGGCAAATGGCCTAACTGAAACATTGTCGATAGAAATGAATCAGTCCATGATTCTTCTACCAGATGATCCGATGGTTCCCAGGTATCATGACGAACGAGTTGGTTTTTTCTCTCTTAGACAAATTGACTACAGCTCTGATGAACAAAAGGCTGCTCAACGCAGATTTATTACTAAGTGGAGATTAGAACCCAGTGATTGGGATGCATTCAACAATGGCGAATTAGTTGAACCCGTAAAACCTATTGTTTATTACATTGATCCTGCTACTCCTGAGAAATGGAGAAAATATATCAAACAAGGAGTTGAAGATTGGCAAGTTGCATTTGAAGCTGCCGGATTTAAAAACGCCATTCTTGCGAAAGACCCTCCCAGTAAGGAAGAAGATCCGGAATGGAGCCCGGAAGACGTTAGATATTCGGTAATTCGATACATCGCTACAGACATTCAAAATGCACAAGGTCCTCACGTGCACGATCCTCGTACAGGAGAAATTCTCGAAAGCGACATCTTATGGTATCACAACGTAATGAACCTGCTTAGGAATTGGTATTTCGTACAAACAGCTGCGGTAAATCCTGAAGCTCAACGAGTGAAATTTGACGATGATTTAATGGGTGAACTCATTCGATTCGTTGCTGCGCACGAGGTAGGTCATACACTAGGATACCCTCATAACATGGGGTCTTCTCCAGCCTATACGGTGGATCAACTTCGTAACAAGGAATTTACGGATACTCATGGAGTAGCTCCCTCCATTATGGATTATGCACGATTCAATTACGTCGCACAGCCGGAGGATGGAATTACTAATTTCTTCCCAAGAATCGGGGAATACGATCTATGGGTTACTCAGTATGGCTACCAACCAATAGCTAATGTGAGCTCGCCGGATGATGAGGAAGATATCCTAAATACATGGATCAAAGAAAAATCTGATGATCTTATTTACAGGTATGGTCAAGCCAACGGAGTAGATCCAACATCCCAAACGGAAGATATTGGGCATGATGCGATGATTGCTAGTGAATTGGGCATTAGAAACCTGAAGCGGATTACTGACAGGTTAATGGAATGGACTACAGAAGACGGTAAAAACTATGATAACCTGGAAGAACTTTATGGAAATGTCGTAAATCAATTCAACAGGTATAATGGTCATGTGGTTACACATGTGGGTGGTGTTTATCAATACTTCAAAACCTCAGATCAGGATGGGGCAGTATATACCCATGTGGAGAAAGACAAACAGCAAAGAGCTGTAAAGTTCTTAAATGAGCAACTTTTCGCCACTCCTAATTGGCTGGTCGATGCTGAAATCCTCAGCAGAATACAGCAGGATGGTTTGGTTGATCGAATGCGAGGCATCCAGGTTCGAATACTAAATCGATTGACCAGAGAAGAGATGCTTATGAGAATGATCGAAAATGAGGCATTAAATGGGAATGATGCATACACCATCACCAGTCTTTTCACCGACATGCGTCAGGGAATCTGGAGTGAGTTGTACAATGGCAGAACCATCGACACTTACAGAAGAAACCTTCAAAAAGAGCATGTAGATCGATTAGGCGAGTTGATGAATTTAGACGATGATGAATTTTCAAATTCAGATATTCCATCTATTGCCAGAGCTACATTAAGTAGGTTGGAGAGAGACGTAAGAAGTGGGCTGGCAAGACAAAACAATGCAACCTCGCGTTTCCACCTCCAGGACATTCAGAAACGCATCGATGCAATTTTGAATCCGAAATAAGTAGATTCAAGGTGTCATTCTGAGTGAAGTAAAGATTTTTTAAAACTCACTCAGGATGACATTTTTTAATTAAATTCCTATATGAAAAAGCTACTTCTTACTACCCTTCTTTTCGTTTTTGTATTAATCACTTTTGCTCAAGATCCAACCACATTTATTTTGGTCCGACATGCAGAAAAGGCTGATGATGGCACACGAAACCCTCCACTAAATGAAGAAGGGGTGAGCAGATCCGCCGACCTGGCTGAAATGCTTTCCAAGCAAGAAATTACCGCACTCTACTCCACCCCATTTAAGCGTACACAGGAAACGCTACAACCGATAGCTGACTTGAAAGGATTGGATGTTCTGGATTACGATCCTTATGCCAAAGGTGAATGGCTAAGCTCTCTAGCAGAAAAGCATGCAGGTGGAACAGTAGTAATATCTGGTCATTCTAACACCATTCCCTTATTAGCAAATGCGTTACTAGGCAATGAAACTTTTGCGCAATTTGATGAAAGCGACTACACTAACCTTATCATCATCGTGACAGATGAAGTAGGAAAAGGAAAGTTGGTCAGGTTGAAATTTTAATACAATTCATATTTGCAGAAATCGCATTCAAGCTTACCATTGTAAAGCTTGATTCTTTCGGAATCTTTCAGTCCGATTTGTTTCAATGCCTGCTTATTAGAACTGATCAGCCAGGCGTCATATCCAGTAAAATTTTGCTTAAATGCATCTCCCAGGGTTTTATAGAATTCCAGAATATCATCACCAATTCGTTCTCCATATGGAGGATTTGTGATAATCATGCCCTTATCATTGATCGGTTTAAACTCTCTGAAATCCATTGTTTTGATTTTCACTTCACGTCGCAAGCCAATCTTCCCTAATGCTTTTCGTGCCAGAGTTATTGCACTATCATCGATATCAATTCCGGTGATATCCATACTTGGCTTACGCATCTTGTTCAATTCCTCCGTTTTGACATTATTGAACAGGATGGGACTGTATTCCGGCCAGGTTCTGAATCCGAACTCTTTACGTTTCAAATTAGGCCCCATATTCATGGCAAGCATAGCAGCCTCTGTTAGAATTGTACCGCTACCACACATTGGATCAACCAATGGTGACTTCTTATCCCATCCGGACAAAATAACCATTCCGGCAGCCAGCACTTCGTTCATTGGAGCTCGGTGACCCTCCTCACGATATCCACGTTGATTTAAAGCAGCACCTGAGCTATCCATGGAGATCGTGAAAAAATCATTAGCACAATGTACATTGAATAGTACATCCGGTTTATCCGTATCGATTGATGGTCGCCTTCTATACTTGTTGCGATACTGATCCACCATTGCGTCTTTTGCTTTCAATCCAACATATTTGGAATGAGTGAATACCTCAGAAAAAATAACAGGATCAATAGCAAACGTTTGGTCTACATCCAAAAAATTAGACCAATCAAATTCCATCATTTTGTTGTACAACTGCTTCTCATCCCGAGCATGAAATGTATAGATCGGTACAAGTATTTTTAATGCTGTTCGTAGCGATAGGTTTGCTCGGTACAAAAAAGCAGGGTTCCCTTCGCATTTTACCCCCCTTGTGATTTTTTCAACTTTCTCTCCGCCCAGAGCCTTGACCTCCTCCGCAAGGATATCTTCAAATCCGAAAAGTGTTTTGATGGTTAATTTCACGCCTCTGTATCTTATTTATGCTCGCAAAGATGGGCTAAAAATCATGCCTGATAGAAATAATTAGTGATTGATTTGAATTCGCTTTATGGAAAGTAGACGGAAAGAATTCTAGTAAAAAAGCTCTCAAATTCCTCCATATTAGGTTAATTTAAGTATGCTATGGAGGTTAATTGGAGGGTTAATTCTCATATTTTCTTATGAGTTTACTTTTGGGCAAGCACCAAAGTCAGGACAATTAAACCTAATCAGTCATGATTTTCAGCGCCAGGAATCATTGAGCCTCAATGGTGAATGGAAATTTTATCAATCACAATTTATAGATCCGAAAACAGGAATTGGGAAGGATCCCATCCTCATCCAGGTACCTAAAAGATGGGATCAAAGTGGGTTATCCGCGATGGGTTATGGATCGTATGCTCTTACAATTATTAAGGATACGGACATTCCGCTAGCCTTAAAGGTTCCTGATCTCTTTAGTGCATATCAGCTATACATAAATGGTGAGCTTTTAGCTAACATGGGTGTCCCGGGCATCAGTAAGGAAGATGAACAGCCCGGACGAAAACACAACATGGTAGCATTCGGTCATATTAAAAGAGATACACTACATCTTGTCATCCACATTTCAAATTTTGTCCATAGTAAGGGCGGTCTTGGATCCACGATCACACTCGGAACGCTAGACTATATGATGAATGAAAAGTTCATCAACGACGTATACGATGTGTTTATGGCTGGATGTTTAGTTATGGGCGCATTCTTTTTTCTCGGCCTCTACCTGTACGGTAGACATGAAAAAATGGTATTGTACTTTGCTTTCTTTTGCCTGGTATATGCCTATCGGATTATTGGTTGGGGCAACTACGTTTTACATGACCTGATAGACATTCCTTATCGACTTGGAATGACCATCGAGTACAGTACTTTTTATCTAACGGCCTTCTTTTTCTGCTTGTATCTGAAGCACCTGTTTCCTGAAGAAACCCCCAGAAAAGTTGCGAATTTTTTCATTTACCTCTCCTTGATCTGGGCAGTTATGACACTTTTGCCAGTTCGGATATTTACCCGGTTGAATGAGCCTTTTTTACTACTCGTTTTGCTGGGAATGTTTTTCGCTGGGTCTGTTTTCTTTAGAGCCATAATCAGAGGCAAAAAGGGAGCAAGATATTCCATTTACAGTACCATTGGCATCTTAGTGGTCTTCTGTATGAAGTCCATGGCCTACCTCAATATCGTGGAAGAGATATTGTGGGTTTCAATGATCGGACAACTCATTTTCTTCCTCTTCCAATCATTGATACTTTCTCAACACTTTACTGAATCCTGGAGACTGGCACAACGTGAAGCTGAAAATGCCGCAAAAGCAAAAACGGACTTTTTATCCATTATGAGTCATGAGATACGTACCCCTCTAAACTCCATCATTGGAACCACCTATCACCTCATTGAAGAGAAGCCAAGAAAAGATCAGCAAGTAGACCTGAACAACTTAAGAAATTCCTCCGAATACCTACTTACACTTATTAACAACGTGTTAGACTACAGTAAGATTGATGCCGGTAAGCTTGAATTAGAGCTTGTAAACGTAGATTTAAGACAATTTTGCTCTAATATTCATAACGTCTTTAAATCCATTGCAGAAACCAGTAACATAACACTCAATTTCAATTATGACGATAGTCTACCGGCAATTGTTGAAATGGATAAGACACGAGTCAATCAGATTCTCACCAACCTTATTGGAAATGCAATAAAATTTACAGAACAAGGAAGTGTGAATTTCATAGTTTCAAAAGGAATACTGGAAGATTCAACAATCGAGGTAATCTTTAAAATTGAGGATACAGGGATTGGAATCAGTGAAGGCCTAAGAGACAGAATTTTTCAATCATTTCAGCAAGCCAGTTCATCAACTACAAGAAAATATGGAGGCACTGGCTTAGGTCTTTCAATCACCAAACAGCTTGTTGAGCAAATGGGATCCAAAATCTATCTGAAAAGTGAACTCAATAAAGGGTCCGTATTTTACTTCTCACTAAACCTTGAAATAAAAGATGAGTTGGAGGTAAGTGCAAAAAGAGATGCACTCAAACTTACTGATCATAAGGTTCTTTTGGTAGAGGATAATCAGATGAACGTACTTATTGCCAAGAGACTTCTTGAGAAATGGGAAATGCATGTTGATATAGCCAGCAATGGAAAAGAAGCAATAAGCATGGTAGAATCGTCAGATTATGACATAATTTTGATGGATCTTCAGATGCCGATAATGGATGGTTATGAGGCTACCCGGATTCTTCGTAAGAAAGGCTATGACATACCCATTCTCGCACTGACAGCCTCTGCCATGTTTGAGAAAGCGACCAAAACCAGCAAAGCTGGCCTTGATGGCGTGGTGACCAAACCTTTTAATCCGCATGATCTTTTCGATGCGATTAGTGGTCAGCTGAAAAAGTGAGCGAATATGAGAGATTGTTTGGATTAGGTTCAGATCCTTCACTGCGTTCAGGATGACACTTCGATTTTAATTCAATTTAAGACCTTAATCAATCTCCGCAATCAAGTCCTGTGCTGTCATGCTGAGGAACGAAGCATCTCTCTCTACATTAGCGTCATTCCTGAGACTGACGAAGGAAGGATTCAGGAATCTTCAACTCTTCATGGAAGATTCCGGTATTTCTCATTCTTCGAAAACCGGAATGACGTTTTTATACAAAACGGTTTAAGTCACCGATCTATGATACTTAGCTGGTTAACCTCTGCTGGAAACAACTTAGTTGAAAAAACAAAAAATCCTTTTTTGGGGACATTTACGCTTGTTTGGCTAGCAAGAAACTGGGAGCTTGTATTTGCTCTATTCAACTTTGATGACTCTTACAATCTAGATTCTAAAATTGAGTTTCTTTCTGAACGAATTAAGTATGACACTTTTTGGACAGAAGTGTGGTGGAATATTGTGTGGACTTTCACAGTTCTTGTCCTAACCTATCTCCTTATTAACATAGCAAGAGCGATTTCTAATCTTTTTGAAAAACGCTTATCACCATTGATTTATAAATGGACAGATTATAAATCTCTGGTTCCAAAATCTGAGTATCAGAGTATACTTGATCGGATGAATGATCTGCAAGTACGACTCGAAAAGGAGATTCAAGAACGGTTAAAAGCTCAATCGGAAAGAGATGAATATGAAGAGAAATATAATATCCAGATTCTCGAAAATAGTGGATCAGAAGATTCAACGGTTCCAATAGAAAATCCAGCGGAAAAAAATGAATCAATAGAATATTCAAAAGAAATTAGGGATTTAGTTGGAGGCTTTACTATTGAAGATCTTGAATACACATTGAACTTAGTAAAAAATCAAAATCCTATTTGGTTCAATGTGAAATATGAAGCTATAGCTCATAATTTATTTGAAAAAGGTTATTTCGAAAATCAAAGGAAAGAGGAGAATGGAACACGTTATGACTTGTCCAAAAAAGGAGAAAATCTAATTTCTAGTTTTTCAAACAATAGTGAATTCCTAACACTTTCTAAAAGCACAAATTCCCCAGATGTTACACACTCAATAAGTGGACAAATACAAAAAATCAAATCCGATTTGCGAAAGGTAAAAGAGGAACCACTGGACAATATTTTCGCCGAATTAAAAAAGTATAAAAAAAAACAGCAAGGTGACTTTCTTTACGTAATGAATTCCTCACTTACCAATCTTCCTATCGATACTGAATCATACATCGAGATTCTTGGCGATTTAATTAGATGGAATTTGATTCAAAAAATTGATGCAGATGAGAAAGGTGATATTTATGCAACAACAGATCTTGGAGTAAGATTTTTCAACTTCTATCAAAACAAAACCCTTCCTCCCAAATAGGGAAGAAGGGTATAATCTATATCTAGGGTAAGTAAGATAATTCCAACCGCCGCAGGCAGTTTACTTCTTATCCTCCTCTACCTCTTCGAATTCTACATCAGACACATCATCTGCAGAACCATTTTCTGAAGCTCCGGCTCCCGGATCAGCTCCTTCTGCGCCAGCGTCAGCTCCTCCAGCTTCCTGCTGTGCTGCATACATCTCCTGAGAAGCTGCCTGCCATGCCGCATTTAGTGCTTCCATTGCAGAGTCAATCTCAGCCAAATCTTGCTTACCATGCGCTTCTTTTAGCTTGGTTAGCGCACCTTCGATGGCCGTTTTGTTGCCTTCCGAAAGTTTGTCCCCAAACTCTTTCAATTGCTTCTCCGTTTGGAAAACCAATGAATCCGCCTGGTTGATTTTCTCTACTTTCTCTTTGGCTTGCTTATCCGCCTCAGCGTTTGCCTCCGCTTCCTGCTTCATCTTTTCGATTTCCTCATCAGTCAATCCTGAAGATGCCTCGATTCTGATTTTCTGTTCTTTACCAGTGCCTTTATCTTTTGCACTCACATTCAGGATACCATTCGCGTCGATATCGAAGGTTACCTCAATCTGAGGAACACCTCTTGGTGCTGGTGGTATTCCATCCAGGTGGAACTTACCGATTGACTTGTTGTCTTTCGCCATTGGTCGCTCACCTTGTAGTACGTGAATCTCCACAGATGGCTGATTGTCTGCAGCAGTCGAGAATGTTTCAGACTTCTTCGTAGGAATCGTCGTATTTGACTCGATCAGCTTCGTAGACACACCACCCATGGTTTCGATACCAAGTGATAGTGGAGTTACATCAAGAAGAAGTACATCCTTCACTTCCCCAGTCAACACACCACCCTGAATTGCAGCACCAATTGCTACAACCTCATCCGGGTTTACTCCTTTTGAAGGCTTCTTACCGAAGAACTTCTCAACCTCCTCCTGGATCTTAGGGATTCGCGTAGAACCACCCACCAAGATCACTTCGTCGATATCAGAAGTAGAAAGACCTGCATCTTTCAAAGCAGCTTCTACCGGCTTCATTGATCTTCTCACCAAATCATCAGCCAACTGCTCAAACTTTGCTCTCGTCAATTTTCTTACCAAGTGCTTTGGCACACCGTCTACCGGCATAATATATGGTAAGTTGATCTCTGTTTCAGAAGAACTGGAAAGTTCAATTTTTGCTTTCTCTGCAGCCTCTTTCAATCGCTGAAGTGCCATCGGATCTTTTCTAAGATCGATGTTCTCATCACTCAAAAATTCCTCTGCCAACCAGTTGATGATCACACCATCAAAATCGTCTCCACCTAAGTGAACGTCTCCGTTTGTGGACTTCACTTCAAATACGCCTTCTCCAAGTTCTAATATTGAAATATCGAATGTACCACCTCCAAGGTCATACACTGCGATCTTCATGTCCCGATCTTTTTTGTCCAACCCATAAGCCAAAGCTGCTGCTGTTGGCTCGTTGATGATTCGTTTCACATCAAGGCCGGCAATCTGTCCCGCTTCTTTAGTAGCCTGACGCTCTGCATCGTTGAAGTATGCGGGTACAGTTACTACTGCCTCTTTCACTTCCTGTCCAAGGAAATCCTCAGCAGTTGATTTCATTTTTTGAAGAATCATCGCAGAAATCTCCTGAGGAGTATATGTTCTGTCACCGATCTTCACTCGAACTGTGTCGTTACTTCCAGACTCTAGCCCGTAAGACACATTCTTCATTTCAGCTTTGACCTCAGAAAATTTCTTACCCATGAATCGCTTCACTGAGCTTACGGTGTTCTGAGGATTAGTAATCGCCTGTCTTTTGGCTGAATCACCTACTTTTCTTTCACCCTTACCGCCATCGAGAAATGCTACGATGGATGGGGTCGTTCTTCTTCCTTCACTATTCTGGATCACAACCGGCTCATTACCCTCCATTACCGAGACGCAAGAGTTGGTAGTTCCTAAGTCGATACCTATGATTTTTCCCATTTCTATGATTTATCTGTTATTCGTTAATTCAAGTTTCACATTTGAATTATCAATGGATGTGCCAAAGGAAAAATTATGACACATTGACAGGGATAAATAGTTAGTCTGGATTATTTCTTGCCAAAATGCTGGGGAATTAACGTTTTCAGAAAGATATGGCAGTTAAACAGTGTATCTGGAGATCATTCTTCTCCTCTGTTATCATATCTATTTTTGATTATACGGACTATCAGAAGGAGAATAAAAACAATCACCATTCCTATGATCAAAGTGGTTTTCACTTCGGAATGCGTAAAACCTGTTTCTCCTGAATCAATGATTTGGTAGATCAAAAATCCGATAACTATATAAAGAACATATCTGAATGGCGCTCTCATGACTCGAAAGTAAGAAACACCAACCACATTAGACTAGGTTTCCATAAAATCATTGACGCCTTCCGGAGACAGATCTATCCAACTGATAGAATACGATCTCACCTTCCAGAATTTTTAATTTGGCAGACTTTTCACCATAAGGCAATCCATCGAGGTAATACAAGTTATTTCCAAGTGGATATGCCAGCATCTCCATCTTTTTATCTCCATCGTACTTCCCATGCTCAAAAATTCCCTGAATCAGACCCTCCGAATCAAAGTAAACGATTAGGTCAAGAATCCTTTCCGTACCTTTCATACGTAGCAACCCATGACTTTCATCTACATAGTAGGGTATAATGTTCGTCATTTTTCCCACCTGATTCTTCATCATTCTCATGCCTATAGACATCATCCCTGAGTACATAACAAACTTCATTTCTCCATCACAATGACCTGCCAGACTCCAATATTTTCCTTTTTCGAGAAACCGTGCAATCTCAACCATTTTCAAGGACTGTTGATCATTTGCCTCCAAAGTAGTGTTGATAACAATTCTTGAAGGCGGCATTTCAGATGTTGAAACCCAAAGACTTGTGTCATTTTCGCTTACTTCTACACTTATCTCATCAATGATAAAACTCCCGGTTGTTAATGCCCCCTGGACTACCGCTGGTAGCACCTCAACATCTTCGCCATTAATCACGCTCCAAGATTTGGTTACTAGCCCTCTTATATAATCTGCACTTTTACCAAACATGCTGATATCCTCAAAGCTTCGATTGGTCAGAACAACAATGTGATCTTTTGTTTTTGGATGAAAGCTTAGAAAGCTAATGAACCCTGCATTTCCCCCATCGTGTTGTATGTATTCCCCATCAAACTGCCATCCATACCCGTAACCTGCAGGAATATGTGGCTTTAAAAACAAAGCTCTCAGCTCTTCATTTAAAAACTCATTTGATGTAATTATTTCAACCCATTTAGAAAGATCACCGACTGTAGAATAAACACCTCCTGCTCCTTTGAACCATGAATAATGGTAAATAGGTGCTTTTTTTAATAAATCATTACGATATCCATAAAACGGAAAAGCTGAATCGGAATCCCGTGAAAAAGAAGTCTCCTGCAGTTCATACTTGCTAAACATTTCAAGCATATAATCCTGATGGGTAAGTCCTGATACTTGTTCGATGATGGTAGCAAGTAGAATATATCCGGAATTGCTGTAGCTAAATTCTTCCCCTGGAGAGAAGAGTAACTTTGCTTCCGTAAATCTTGAGATTAATTCGTCCAGCGATATCTCTTTTGATTCTGGAAAAAATACTTCCAGCCCCTGCTCCGTTTGATATAGACTTGGTATACCCGAAGTATGTGTTAGAAGCTGGTGTATTGTAACCTTCCTCCATCGCTCGGAACGGTACTCGCCTAAATGTGAATTAATAAAATCATGCAACTTAATTTTATTATCCATTACCAAATGGAGAATTGCTGCTGCTGTAAACTGCTTGGTGATTGAGCCAATATCAAATCGGGTATGTAGCTCGTTTGGCACCTGACCATCAGAAGTCCCATAACATTCTGCCATCCTAATGCTATCATCAGATTGGATTAGGACTACTCCGTTGAAGTGTTGATAAGCGGCCTCCCGACCATATAGTTTTTTTTGTTGTCCATGGCATATGGTAGTCCAAGCCATCATTAAAATTAATATTGTCTTTTTCATTTAGTTAATTTTTGACTGTGCAACATTCGTGATAATGATGCACGCAAATAAGCTTGCGGACCAGGGTTGTGACAAACAACCGAAATTTGTATATGATCGACTATTATTGCGATAAATGAAGCTGAATAACTTATTTCCCATTCTATCAGCTAAGGAGAAAAAAGTGCATGCCATCATTTGGTTGGTGGGGCTGATCATGATTAACATACCCGATTGGCGTGTGACAATGGGTCCTTTTCACAGTGATGATTATTCACTGCTTATCCCAAGTTTTTATGGAGTAATCCTAAACATTTATCTGTTTTATAACAGTAGCACTCATATTAGAGATAACGCCAGGGAGGACCTTTCAAAAGCATTAAAAAAATCATCAATCACCTTGCTGAAGGTAAGTCTTATTGAAGCTGTTCTTGACATTATTTTCTATGCGCTATTCTACTGGAGTTTATCAAAAGAACTTTCGCTGGAGATTCTTTGGGGTCAGATTTTGATGAACGGAATTTTCTTTTATCTCCCTTCCATTATGTTCGGACTTATTAAGGCCTGGCAAAAGGAAGAGCCTGAAAAGCAATCGGAAGCTAAAATAATCCTGAAAGATGGGGCGCAGACCATTCACCTCAATCCGAATGAATTGACTCATGTAAAGAGCAATGGAAATTATTGCATTTACCATGCTGAGAAAAAACATCTTATTCGTCAAAGCCTTTCTCAAGCAGAAGTTTTACTTCCGCATTATTTTGCAAGATCTCATAAATCCTTCATTGTGAATTTAAGAATGGTAGAGAAGCACACTTATAATGACCTGATAGTAGGAGGTTTTATCATTCCGATTGGAAGGAAATACCGAAAGGAATTGAAAGCTATTTTAGATAGTTGATACTGACAGTCGCCAATTCTGAATTTGGAAATTTATACCGATACCTGGGATCTATTGAGAGACCTGCTTCATTTATCACCTTATCGAAACTATCGATTTCCAGGATATATTGATCCGAAAAACCATGTGTTGCTTCATATGCAGTACTCGCAGTTTTACCAAGGTTTGCAGCAGTCAGCTTTGGATCTAGCCCGTGCAATTCGATTACAATCAATCCAAATTTTTGAATATAAGGCTTCCATTTATTCAAATGGTTTCTGAGATTTGATTCAACAACATTGTTGCTTAGCAACCTACCCTTTGTCGCAAATGCTCCGGTGGAAATACTAGCATTATCAACTTGCTCATCAGCTTCTTCCCACATGCGGTTATGATCTAAAAAGGTTCGTACATTCAATAAATCAGACAGATTCATTTCGAAATTCGAATTTAGATCCTTGTCCAGTTGCTGAGGATTTCCAATATCACCCCAGACTACTTTAGCCCACACGTCAGCATTAATTAAGTTTTCTCTGGTCACCTTAAGCGCGGCTTCATTATAGTCTGCTCCAACTAGAAAGAGTGGATATTCTTCCAGTAGCTTACCTCGCTTGGTTTTATGATAAACCACATCAAAAATATGAATAAGAAATGCGCCATTGCCACAGCCCATATCCAATATTCCTTTTGGCTGCTCATCAATCGGCTTGTTAAACAAGTCAATGATGATATCATCGACTTTTTCAAAATAAGCAACATGAGCTCCCCCACTTCCCCATACATTCATTTCTCGATCTACCCCTTTCTCTTTTTCCCCTTTGCCAACCTTCAAAACTTCAGGATTTCCAAAGATGAGTTCATCCAGACTTCTGAATGTAGGAATGTAAGAAACCGTCACTCCGTAAGCGGGAGATCGCTTGGCAAAAAACAGACCTTTTTCAGTGAATTTATAGGTATTTGTTTTTTTCTTAAACCATCCCAAATGAGTGAAAAAATCCAATATATGTTCAAAGCTTTCTGGATCCTGATGATACTCAGACGGACTAAAGGACATATCCATAAAGTACTTATGAAACATTCCTCCCATACCCAATTGTACAGTACTTGGACCTACCAATACACCCTCTATGTGTTTAAGAACCTGCTCTTGAATGGCTTTCGTACTTTGATTATCAGAGATTGGGAAATAGCCATGCATAAATTTCTTTGCTATTCCATTCCAAACTTCAAACGGCTCTTTTTCAAACTTTCTGGTATGGAAGCTGGCTGAAAACTTCATTAAGTCTACAACTTCCTTGTAATGAATAGCCAAATTGAAAGCACTCTCGCTTTGCTCATTTGTTTCAATGGTAATTGTTTTTTCAGGATTGTTTACGCTGTAGCTCAGCCAACCTTGAGAAGCCAAAAGTCTAAGTGCTACATTTAGATAACCATCATTCGCATTGAATTTTGATACTAGATCTTGAATCGGTGAAGCTTTTACTTCAAATAAATGAGATAATACCCCATGATCATGCAGTTCATGGACTACCGGAGCTATTGCTATTCCATCCAGATGTCTAAAAAGCTCCTCACGGTAAATTTTGTTTCTCTCTTTTATTGAATCCATAGGTGACATTTAGTAAGTGAAATATATTTCAATTCTTACACATAAGGATCATTCTTTTAGTGAGTGATGCGATGATGGTACCTATTGGCTAATTTTGCGGTTCAATTTGATCAATATGACACTGGAGCAGGAAATAGGTAGACGAAGAACTTTCGGAATCATTGCCCACCCGGATGCGGGAAAAACAACATTGACGGAAAAGCTTCTATTGTTTGGAGGGGCTATTCAAACGGCCGGAGCAGTGAAATCAAACAAAATCGATATGGGCACTCGCTCAGATTGGATGGATATTGAAAAACAAAGGGGTATCTCGGTTGCGACCTCTGTCATGGGATTTGAATACAAAGACCTTAAGATCAACATTCTCGATACTCCTGGCCACAAGGACTTTGCGGAAGATACTTACAGGACACTTACTGCCGTAGATAGTGTAATCATGGTGATCGATTGTGTGAAAGGTGTGGAGGAACAGACAGAAAAACTCATGGAGGTGTGTCGGATGAGAAATACTCCGGTGATCTGTTTTATCAATAAGCTCGATCGGGAAGGTCAGGATGCATTCACATTACTTGATGAAATTGAAGAAAAGCTTGCCATTAAGGTTAGACCTATGAGTTGGCCAATAGGAATGGGGAAATCACTGAGAGGTGTTTACAACATTTACGAAAATAACCTAAACCTCTATGAGCCCAACAAGCAAAAGCGAGTGGACGATGTAGTCGAGATTAAAGGGGTTAATGATCCTGAATTAGATAAAAGATTGCCTGAATCCTTGGTAAAAGAGCTGAGAGAGGAAATAGAGTTGGTGAATGGGGTTTATGATGAATTTAATGCTGAAACGTATTTAAAAGGTGAGGTTGCACCTGTATTCTTTGGTAGTGCTGTTAACAACTTCGGGGTTCGCGAACTTCTTGACTGCTTTACCGATATCGCTCCTCCACCTAAACCAAGAGAAACGGAAGAAAGAGAGATTACTCCTGACGAAAAGGAATTTTCCGGTTTCATTTTTAAGATTCACGCAAACATGGATCCGAAGCATAGAAACAGAATTGCCTTCGTGCGGGTTTGCTCTGGGAAGTTTGAAAGAGGAAGTAACTATTATCATGTAAGAGACGATAAGAAGATTCGATTTTCAAATGCTACGGCTTTCATGGCTCAGCAAAAGGAAACGGTAGAGGTGGCATTTCCAGGCGATATAGTCGGGCTTTATGACACGGGTAATCTTAAAATCGGAGATACGCTTAGTGAAGGTGAAAAAGGATTGTACAAAGGAATACCATCTTTCTCTCCGGAAATGTTCCGTGAAGTAATAAACATGGATGCAATGAAATCCAAGCAGCTGGATAAGGGATTGAACCAACTAATGGATGAAGGTCTGGCGCAGTTATTCACCTTTGAGCTCGGCTCTAGAAAAGTGGTCGGCACTGTGGGTGCCCTCCAATTTGAGGTATTACAACATAGGCTGCTCAATGAGTATGGGGCAAATGCCAAATTTGAACCTGTCAATATTTACAAGGCATGCTGGATAAGCTCTGCTGATCCATCTAAGTTAGACGCGTTTATCAAAGACAAACAGCGTCATATCGCCAAAGACAAAGAAGGAAAGCTAGTTTTTATGGCAGAGTCTAAAGCATGGCTTCAAATGGTAGAGGACAATTTCCCGGATATTGACTTCCACTTTATCAGCGAGTTTTAACTTCTCAATCTTCTAATCGTTAATGGATGGAATGACTAAGAAAAAAATCTTTTGGTTTTTAGCATCTATCCTCATTTCCTTCTTTCTGGTACTGATAGCCGTTGGTATTCTATTCATAGTAAATGATTTTTCAATTTCTGAATACCTCGATAGGCTGCCTTCTATGTTAAGGCAGTTTATATCTGCGCCGCTTTTCTGGATCTTTCTTTGCCTACCCTATCTAATCATTCGTTTGATTCGTTTTTGGGTACTAGGCTACAGAAAAGGGGGATTTAGCGGATTAACTAAGCGTTTTGGTTACTCTTTCATACTTCCTGTAATCATCATTTTTCTGCTTGTTAGTTGGTCTACCTGGCATCAGAATAGTGAGCAATTCGAATACAAATGGGATGAAGCTGCATACAATACATCTGACATCAGCAATCGTTATCACTTTGAAGATCAAAAGGTACGAGGAATGCACGTATTTGGAAGAATTGACTCTGTCCGTTTACAAAAACTGAATTCAGCTAATATTGAACACATCATTTTGGTCCCTTATGCCTATCAGGAAGATTATAACTCACCTGATGTGGTATACAATAGCACAAATTCACGCAGAGACTCTGCTTATGCTGAATTTATTTCAGCCAGTAAAAGCTTGGGATTGGAGGTGATTATTAAACCCCACATCTGGATATCGAACCCGAGTGATGGAAAATGGCGTTCAGATATAGCGATGGCTACAGAATCAGAGTGGCAGCAGTGGGAAAAAAGCTACACCGAATTTATTCTACATTATGCTCGGCTGAGTGAAGAATATCATTTGCCTTACTTCTGCATGGGAAACGAATTTTATATTTCCACTACAAAACGATCTAAATTCTGGGTTTCGCTGATTGATAAAGTCAGAAGTGTATATTCTGGAAAGATCACCTATGGAGCCAACTGGGACAAAGAGTTCAAGGAGATCACTTTCTGGGATAAGTTGGACTACATAGGAATTCAGGCCTATTTTCCAGTAGCTGATACAAATTATCCTAAATACAATGAAGTGCTTTCCGGATGGGATCCACACCTTTCTGAAATTGATTCAATCAGCAAAATTTTTGACCGAAAAGTCATTTTCACAGAGCTGGGTTATAAAAGCACACCGGATGCTGCACGATATCCATGGGGATGGGAGAATTTTACCGAGAATATTTTTCAACAGATATCTACAAAAACCCAAGCCTACTGCTATCAAGCTTTCTTCGAAAAACCCTGGAAGCAAGAATGGATGGCTGGGGTCATGATCTGGCAGTGGCAAACAAGTGAGCGAGACGATGATGGTAATCATAATTTTACTCCTGAGGGTAAACCCGCCATAAATGAGCTTGCAAAAGGTTTTAAATCCAATTAGCCATATCCAGAGGATTGATTAATTTGATTGATCCTTTTATGATGAAATACCTAGCCACCATTTTTATGCTGATCTGGTTTTCGGCATTTGGTCAGAATTCTACATTGACTGACAGCCTTAAACTGCGCCTAAAGACCAGCACTTTAGATCAACAACATTCCATTCTTATTGACCTTTCCTGGGAGTATTCCTATTCTGATATTGATTCCGCAGAATACTACGCTGTGAGAGCACTGGAGCTCGGGGAGGAGAGAAATATCGCTTTGGAAATCACTCGGGCTAAGAGTATGCTGGCGATCGTTTATGACATAAAAGGTGAAGTAGAAAAAGCTGCGGAAACGTACTTAGAAGTTGCTACATTTTACGAATCTTCCGGAAATAAGTCTGAACTCAGTCGCGTGTATAATAACCTTGGCGTGCTATTCTTTTATAACGGAGATATGGATCAATCCTGGAAATATTATAGAAAAAGCATCACCCTCGATAGCATATTAGGTGATTCAATTGGAGTAGCTGCCTCACTTATTAATCTGGCTGCCATTTCAAATAAATGGGAAAAGCTGGACAAAGCCCATCAATACCTAAAACGCGGAGAGCGAATCGCTGAAAAGAGCGGTGATGAATGGATTATACGATCAATCTATGAAGGTCTCGCCAACAATTATTTGTATAAAGGGGAATATGATAGCAGCTTAAAATACATTAACAAAGCACTGCCACTCTTCAAAAAAATAAGTGATCATCACAGTACGCTCACCAACCTCAATGGGCTTACAATAGCATACATTGGACTAGAAGATTACGGAAAGGCTGAAGCCGCCTTATTAGAAGCTCAAAAACTGGCTAAAGTTTATGATGATATAAATATTCGAAGCAAGAGAAATAGTACGGCTGCTCGACTATATGCTGTCCAAAATAATTTTCAAAAAGCCTATAAGTATCAGAAATTATATCAAGCAGATCATGATTCAATTACAAATCAAGAGCGATTGCGTATAACAAGTGATTTGGAGAAGAAATATCAAACGGAACAAAAGGAAAATGAAATTGTAAAACTTCAAATCCAGCAGCAGCAATCGCAAAACCAACGAAATATATTGTTACTTATATCAGCGCTAGTCATTCTTGGATCAGTCATGTTATTCATTTTATTTAGATCTAAAGCCAAAGCCAACGCAATTATTTCTAAGTCTTTGTCTGAAAAAGAAACGTTGCTTAAGGAAATTCATCATCGTGTGAAAAATAATCTACAAGTTGTATCCAGTCTACTCAGCATGCAATCCAGATTCATCACAGACGAAAGTGCACTGGGTGCGGTGAATGAAGGGCAAACACGGGTTGAGTCCATGGCCCTTATTCATCAAAAGCTCTACCAGGAAAACAACCTGTCGGGTGTCAATGCCAAGGAATACATCGAAGATTTGGCTGAGATACTCAAGCAATCTTACGCCACAGATACCAACGTAGAGTTCGAGTACGATGTGGACGAGTTGATGATTGATGTAGATACAATCATCCCAATCGGATTGATCTTGAATGAATTGATTTGCAACTCGCTGAAGCATGCCTTCCCCGAGTCAGAAGAAGGATTAATTAAGGTTGGTTTGAAGGAGGTTGATAATGAGTTGAAACTTGAAATCAGAGATAATGGTATAGGCTCAAAAAGTGCACCATCTGAAAAATCTTTTGGAATGGTCCTGATCGATTCGCTGGCAATGAAGCTAAAAGCAACACTGCAAATAAATACTCAAAGCGGTACTTCAGTGATGCTTAATATTAGCAAGTATAAACTGGTCTAGATGGATAGAAAGATACTTATTGTCGAAGATGAGCCATTAATTGCCAAGGACCTGAGTTTCATTTTGGAAGATTTAGGTATCGATACTATCGAGTTTGCCATGAGCTATGAGGATGCTCAACAAGCGCTTGAAAAAAGGGAATTTGATTTGATTCTCCTGGACATTAATCTTTCCAGTGAAAAAGATGGAATTGACCTGGCTCATGAGATCAATGAGTCTCAGAAGACACCATTTATTTTCATCACCTCTTATTACAATCCTACAACAGTAACTCGGGCAAAAGTCACCAATCCATTGGCCTATTTGCTCAAACCATTCAACCAGCATGATATAAGAATCAATGTGGAAATGGCTCTTTACAAGTCGGATCAAAGCAAGGAAAACTCAACCATATATATACGTGAAAAAAGTGGAACCATCCAGCTAGAGTTGACTTCTGTGATATTCCTGGAAGCCCAGGACAATTACACAAAAATTGTATGCTCAGATAAAGCGTTATTAATTAGCCAGACATTAAAATCTATGTTGGAGAAGCTTCCCGAATCGGATTTTGTACGAACTCATAAATCCTTCGCGGCTCGAATTGATCATATCACTATGATCAAAGGCGGGTATGTTTTTTTAGGAGATGAAAAAATACCTATCGGAAGGACATACAAAACAGAGTTTCAAGAACGAATAGCTATCCTCTAATGTCGTTCACTCACAATTTCGGTTGTTCACTTAAAATATTATTAATCTAATTTTTAATTGGATAATTTGGTTAGATAGTCTCTAAAAGTTCTTAGAAATGAAACACCAAATCATACGCTATTTAGGAGTAGCACTGCTATTTCTATGCATAAAATCCTATTCTCAATCCGTTGGCATAGGAACTGAAACCCCCAATTCAAATGCCATATTGGAACTCGTAGCACCTGACGCGAATCAGGGTCTTCTTGTTCCGCGACTAAGCACTTCAGAAAGAACGGCTGCTACGTTCACGAGTAATCTTGCAGCAGCGGACAATGGCTTGCTTGTATATGATTCGGACGAGCAAAAGTTTTACTTCTGGATGACGGATCAGTGGGTTGAAATTGCCTCTGGAAACTTGGATACACTTCCAGATCAAGTCGGACAGGCAAACAGATTCCTGACCACAGATGGCACAAATGCGCAATGGTCAGATATTGATTTTACTAGTCTTGCAAATGTCCCGGCTGACCTTGCAGATGGCGATGATGACACTCAGTTGTCCGACGCAGACATTACAGCTCTTGGTTATATAAAAAGTGCAGATGATGCAGATGCAGATGCATCCAACGAATTTCAGGATCTTACGCTTTCAGGTAATACACTTTCACTCACTAGTAGTGCTATTGAAATCGATCTATCTCCCTTATCAGGTACCAATACTGACAACCAAACATTAAGTCTTTCAGCTAATGATCTCTCCATTTCTGGAGGTAATACCATTGATATTTCTAGTATTAATACAAATCTGACAGAAGTTGAAGTAGATGCATTTGTAAGTGATAATGGATATCTAACTTCTGAGGTGGATGGAAGCATATCCAATGAAATCCAGGACATCAGTACGGATGGAACAGCAGGAGACATTACACTCTCAAATGGATCATCACTCACCTTGAACGTCGACGATGCAGATTCGGATCCAACTAATGAAAATCAGACAGTTTCAGCAGGAACCGGCATCTCTATCAATAATGTGGGTGAGGATTTTGAAGTAACCAATACAGCTCCCGACCAAACAGTATCACTTACTAATGGTGGAAATGTAACTGTAACAGGCACCTATCCTAATTTCACTCTGTCTGTCTCTGACAACCTGGACAATGATCCTACCAACGAAAATCAGACCGTTACAGCAGGAACCGGCATCTCCGTAAATAATGTAGGCGAGGATTTTGAGGTAATTAACACTGCACCCGACCAAACAGTATCACTCACGAATGGTGGAAATGTAACTGTAACAGGTACCTATCCTAATTTCACTCTGGCTGTCCCTGACAACCTGGACAATGATCCTACCAACGAAGATCAGACCGTTACAGCAGGAACCGGCATCTCCGTAAATAATGTAGGCGAGGATTTTGAGGTAATTAACACTGCACCCGACCAAACAGTATCACTCACTAACGGTGGAAATGCAACCGTTACAGGAACTTACCCCAACTTCACCCTGACGGTCCCGGACAATCTGGACAATGATCCGAACAATGAAATTGAACTTCCCACTCAAACAAGTCAAAGCGGCAACTTCTTAACTACAGATGGCTCCACCCCTAGCTGGTCAGCCATTAACGAAACTCAATGGAACACCAATGGCTCAAGTATTAATTATACAACCGGAAATGTAAACATCGGAGCTGGAACTATTCCTTCTTCAAAATTGCAGCTTAGCACAAATAATGCCAGTAGTACTTCGCCTCAATTTACCATACAAGAATCAAATGCTACTTCTGATGCTTCCCTCTACTTTAACAGATCTGGCACGAACATTACCATGGGTATCGACGCTACTGACGGGTTTTTCAAAATAAGTGGTGCGAATTCCCTGGGCAGCAACGATCGAATCATCGTGGACAATCAGGGAACGCTCGGTATAGGAGTTTCACCTAATGCTCAATTTCATGTACAAACTAATTCAATAGAATCAACCACGGCCAGGTTGACCAATACTACAACCAGTGCTGCATCCAAAATTGGGATTATGAATGAGCTCGACAATCAAGGAACTGCAAACAAAACGGGTCTATGGAATGATATTGATGGTACGGCAAGTGAAACCGGAGATGTAAAAGGGATTTACAACATAATAACTCCTACGGACGGAACTACTTATGGTGTCCACTCTCAAGTTAATTCAGCTGGAACAGGCGTGAGATACGGTACTTTTTCCGATGTAAGAGGGGCCGGAGGCAATAGTTCCATCATCTATGGTTTCAGAGCCAATGTTGATCATGATGGCTCAGGAGATGCTTTTGGACTTCAGCTCAATATGCTTGGTACCACCTCAGGCAGGCAATACGGTCTTTATTCTTCGGGAGAAGATTTCAATTATTTTTCTGGAAATGTTGGTATTGGAGATGTAGAATCTGACGTGGAATTAACCATTCAGTCATTTAATATTAATTCAATTTTACCATTATTAAGGCTCAACTCAGGTGCAGCAACAAGCGATGCAGGTGTTAGCTTTAGTATTCCCGGTGGTAATGAATTTGTTGTTGGTGTGGATGCTACGGATAATTCTTTTAAAATCAGCGATAATGCTTCCTTAGGGTTTGGCAATCGTCTAACCATTGATGCAACTGGTAATATGGGTGTGGCCCAGCCTTCCCCAAGTGCTCGTTTGGATGTGGTAGGTACTACCGAATTAAACGGTGCAGTAGATGTGCAAAGTTCCATGGATGTTAGCGGGCTTCTAACTGTAACAAATGACATAGAAATACCAGAAACAAATGCCTATACTTATGCATCAGCTCAAACACGCTACATCACGTATCATCCAACAGATTTTAAGTTGATGAAATTTGACGGTGGATCTGTTGATTTGGTTGTTGGAAATTTCACAAATCCATATACGTATTACTCGGGAGGTGGTGGAAGCCTAGGGTACGCAACAGCACCAGTTAAACTTCCAAATGATGCAGTCGTCACGGAAGTTGAAGCGTGGATCCTAGACAATGATGCTACCGCAAGCAACTTTGCCAGAGTGAACCTTTACAGAAGTCAAATTGGAGTAATAAACTCAAACAATAATATGGCTCAGATGGAGACCTCTACTGAAAGTGCTACTGTACAGGCGCTCAATGACAATACTGTATTTTCTCAAACTATAGACAATAATAATTACACTTATCGATTGCTTTTTACCGCCAGGGATAACTCTTCGACGTTGCAACTCCATGGGGTTAGAATCACTTACACTGTACTTCAGGTAGACTAGGAACATGAAAAGATTTAAAATCCTTCTTCTGCTCATTATGGCTTGCTTTTTTAAGCTAAGTGCACAAAACCTTTTGACCAATGATAACAGCCTAGTAGTAGTTAATACCGGTGTTCCCTTCACAATTGAGGGTGATTTATCAAATAGCGGTATAATCCGAAACGAAGGAGCAATGAGACTACACGGAAACTGGGCAAATAGTGGTGACTATAGCTCAGTTTCTGGCTCCTTCTACCTAATCGGTCAAAATCAATTATTTGCGCCTGGAGAATCAACTTATAGCCAACTATCCGTAAACTCAGGTGGGGTGGTAATATTAAGCGATTTACATATTACTGAATCATTGGAATTGATTGATGGAATTGTATCTATTGTCGCAGGTTCGAAAGTTTTACTTCAGTCTAATGCACGTATTTCTGGTGGTGATGTAAATAGCTACATAGATGGATCACTATTCACAACAACTCAGGGAGACTTTACTTTTCCCATAGGAACAGAAGCTGAATATCTTCCTGTAACGCTAAAAAACATTCGGGCAACTGATTCTGTCGGAGTAAAAGCATTTAATTCACCCTTAAATGCAAGTATTTCTTCTGAATTGGATGCTTTCTCAGAGACCCGGTACTGGGAAGTAATGGGGGGTAGTTCATTTGAGGCACAAAGTATAGGTCTGCCGCTATTGAATGAGACATTCATTGAAAGTGAAGATGAAGCTGTCATTGCATTTACAACAATTGATGACCAAATTCTTAATGTTCTTGGCATTCCGAAAATAGTCGGATCTCTGGAATCAGGCACTATAAATACCCCTGGAAATATTTTAGCGGGTTATTATGTCTTAGGAGACCAAAGTATGATTGGACCTCCTATTACAGTAATCAATGTAGTCACTTCCCTTCAGGATGGTAAACATGATTTTCTAAGAATTGATAACATTGAATTCTATGAAAACAATCTAGTCGAGATATTTGATAGACAAGGTGTCAAAGTATTTGAAATGACCAGATACAACAATTCCGATCGGGTATTCAGAGGCAGTGCCAATGTTGGTTCCAGAGGAGACTTACAAACAGGTAATTACTATTACACCGTAAAGCTTACCAATAGCAAGCGAGAGTCGGGTTTTGTTTACATAAAAAATTGATGTCATGAAAAAAACCTTAGTCATTTTACTTGCGTGTTTTTCACTGGCATCTTATGCTCAGCAAGATCCTTTATACAGTCAGTACCAATTCAACCAGCTAATGGTAAATCCGGCCTATGCAGGTATATATAATCGACTTTCAGTTGGCGTCATCAGTCGATTTCAATGGGCAGGAATTGAAGGTTCTCCAAAAACAAATACAATCACAGCACAATCCGCTCTTGCTGATGGGAAAATTGGACTGGGTACTATGATTTTAAATGATCGATTTGGTGTAAGTAACAATTACGAATTGCAGATCGCTTCTTCCTACAATATCAAATTCAACAATACTACGAAGCTAGCAATGGGAATACAGGGTGGTTTCGTTCAATTTGCCTATGACTTCAGTAAAGTCGATTTAGATTTCTTTGATGACCCTGAGCTAATCAATGGCCATGATAATGTCACAAAGCCTAATTTCGGTGTAGGTTTTATGCTCATGAATCCAAACTTCTTCATTGGAGCATCTGTCCCTCGTATTCTTAATGTGTCAGTTACTGATGGATCTACACAGTCCCAACGCTACCGAAGGCATTATTACCTAACTGCAGGTGTTGCCGCAGAAATCCAAGGAACACCGGTAAAAGCCACAACTTTGATCCGATCCATGGCGGGCGAAACCTACTCTTTTGACATCACGATGAGTACTTTTTTAGATGATGTTTTGTGGGCTGGTGTAACCTTAAGGGATTTTAAACACTTTGGTGTCCTTGGTATTTTTGAAATTGGGGAGAGCTTAAAGCTAGGATATTCGTTTGAACTACCAACTAATAATCTAGTCTATGGGAATTATGGCACGCATGAGGTATCCGTATCATACAGCTTGAGATATGGATATGGGAGACAAGAACCGATATTCTTTTAAGCTTTTCTACTAAGACATGTATGGCACGACGCAATGGTTTAATTTTGCGGCTTTATGGCAAAGCCAATTATAATACATGAAGACAATCACCTGCTGATTGTGGAAAAACCGACGGGATGGTTGGTACAAGGAGATGAAACCGGGGATGGCACGCTTACAGGTTGGGCCACCGAATACATTCGTAGGAAATACAATAAACCCGGAAACGTTTTTTGTCAACCATGCCACAGACTGGATCGACCGGTAGGAGGACTTGTGATCTTTGCCAGAACATCAAAGGCACTTGAGCGAATGAACAAGCTCTTCAGGGACAGAACCATTAAAAAGAGCTATTTAGCTATAGTGGAAGGTGTTCCGGAAAATCCTGAGAAAACCCTTAAACATTGGCTGGATAAAGACTTTCAGAAAAACAAAGCTCATGCCTATACCAAGCCCAAAGGCAATGCAAAAGAGGCTATTCTCTCTTACCGCATGATCGCCACTCACAGTAAGATTTCCTTGTTGGAAGTAAACCCGGAGACAGGCAGACCTCATCAGATACGTATCCAAATGCGGGAGAACAAAACTTCCATCAGAGGCGATTTAAAGTATGGTAACTCAAAAGCAAAGCAGGACAAAAGCATTGACTTATACGCCTATAAGCTAGAGTTTGAGCATCCGGTAAAAAAGGAGCCGATAAAAGTAATTTCAAAACCTAAATGGCCGGATTTTCAGGCCTTTATTAATGAGTTGGATTGAGCGATTAAAAGAAAAGTGGGAGCTTGAGAATAACTGGCAGTTTCTGATGATCATGGTTGTTTTTGCATGTACAGGAACCACCGTAGTTTTAATTAAGAAGCCACTAATTAATTTACTGTTTGAAGATGGCGTTCGTCCACTCTGGTTCCAGATTGCATACTGGGTGTTGATACTCCCATTTTACAATATCATTCTGCTTTTCTACGGATTCCTATTTCGGCAATTTGACTTCTTCTGGAAATACGAACAAAAAATGTTGAGGAGATTTGGCATTAAGGTGAATGCTGACAAAAAGTGAAGCTATATCGAAGATAAATGATCTTGGGGCGGCCGGTAAGCCGTTTTCTTTTTATTGCAATTTTTTAGGAGAGGAGTGGTGTGTTGAGACAGGTAGCCAGCCAAATAAATTTCAACTTGAAATCTCAGAAAGTAATTCTAATAATCAATCGACAATTGACAGTCGACGGCTATTTTTCAAAAAAAAACCTATCTCTATTACTGATTTTAAATCAGCTTATAATTATGTCATTCATCAAATCAATATCGGCAACTCCTTTTTGACTAACCTCACCTTTGAAACTCCTATTGAAACAGACCTTTCGCTCGAAGAAATATTTCAACATTCTTCAGCTAAATACAGACTCTTAGTCCCAGATCAGTTTGTTGTGTTCACTCCTGAGACATTTGTGAAGATTAAAAATGATTGTATTTATTCCTACCCGATGAAGGGGACGATTGATGCTGATCAGCCCAATGCCAAAGAAAAAATCCTTAAAGACGTAAAAGAAAAGGCAGAGCATGTAACGATCGTTGATTTGATCCGAAATGATTTGAGCAGAGTAGCGGAAAATGTTGAAGTAACAAAATTCCGATTCATTGACGAGCTGGCTACCAATGACAAGAAGCTTTTACAGGTCAGCTCTGAAGTGAAAGGTGAAATGAGCACGGACTGGAATGAAAATCTAGGTAGCATCCTTTCACAACTCTTGCCCGCTGGATCTATATCCGGAGCACCAAAATCAGCGACTATTAAAATTATTCAGCAAGCCGAGAATTATAATCGCGGATTTTACACCGGCATATGTGGTCACTTTGATGGAGAATCGCTGGATAGTGGGGTAATGATTCGCTTCATCAAAAAAGAAAATAATCAACTTGTTTTCTGTAGTGGAGGTGGAATTACCTCATTCAGCAATGCAGAAAAAGAATATCAGGAGATGATTGACAAGGTGTATTTGGCTATTTGAAAATACGAGTGAAACAATTTTTGTTTCACTCGTATTTATTTTCAATTTATTGTCCTTCAATCCACGAACCTCCTGCAGCTTTTACCTGATCAGCCAGGCTTGAAGCCCTGGCTCTTTGAGCTTGAAGCTTCGTGTTCATAGCGCCCAGTTGATCTTTAATGATCTGCATGGTTGCCTTATGAGTTTCTGTTGGTCCATAGGTTGAAATTGAAATTCCACGATTCAGAGCAAATAGACGTCCACCTATATTCGGCTTACTACGTTCCCCAATTTGGTTTTTAGCCGGATGACCGTTAAGCTCGGTATCCAATTTGTCAAGCTCCATTTTCATGGTTACAATTTCACTCATCACATCATTTCCAACATTAGCTTTCCTAGCAGCTATAAATAGTTTTTCTGCCGTTTTACGTGCATTAGAGAGCTGAATGGCTGTTGTTCCAACATCTCGCCCCAAATCTTCATAGGCTCTCCAAAAAGCGACCACTTCATTCATCGAACTACCTTCAAGTGTTCCATCCCTTAATGGTGTAACCTCAACATTCACTGGGCCGGCAAGCTGAGAAAAGGTTCCTCGCTCATACTTGTTGAGTGTGGCGGTATACATCCCTGGTGCGCAAAGCAATCCATTAAGTTCCTGCGTATTTCCATTCAGTGTGAGTGCCTCTGTACCACCTACTCTCAGGTTCCAGGCTACCCTATTAAACCCTTTCTTATTCGGTGCTTGTACTCGATTCACCATATTGCCTTGCTGATCTTTGATTTCGACGTAAACAAACGGATCGATCTCACGGGTTTCATTTTCCAGCGCATCCCATCCCGGAAATGGAATATTCCCATTTTGGCCTTTCTCTCTTGCCTGACGTTGATCTTCCAGACTCTTAAGCTCCTCCTTCAAATAGTAGGTGAAAACAGCTCCAAACTCCGGATTCGGCGCAAGGTAAAGCTGCGAACCTTGTGATCCTCTTGCATCATCAAAATCCAATGTTGAACGCTCAATGTACCACCATGCTTTTCTTGGTTTGAAAAGAGTGGCTGATTCGTTGATCTGATTTTTGTTCACATTTCGCAACGCGGTATAATCATCCAGCACGTAAAATCCTCGACCAAACGAAGCTGCAACCAAATCATTTTCCCTTCGCTGAATGGCTAAATCTCTAAAGGAAATCGTTGGAATGCCGGCCGCTAATTTGGTCCAACTTCTGGCTCCATCAACCGTTACGTAAACGCCAAATTCTGTAGCCGCGAACATCAGGTCTTTGTTCACGTGATCCTGTACAATTCGCCATACCAGATTCTGAGTACCAAAACCATTTTCTATGCGGGTCCAGGTTGCTCCTTTATCTGTACTCTTTACCAGGTATGGCCGATAATCACCTTCTTTGTGATTGTCTAATGCTACATATAGCGTATTTTCATCAAATAAGTCCGCTTTGACATCATTTACATAACACCTTGAAGGAACACCCATTGCGCTCACTTCTATTTTCTTCCATGTTTGGCCTTCATCATTCGTGACCTGAATTAGACCATCATCTGTGCCAATAAAGATTACTTGTCCATTTTGTGGAGAAACCGCGATGGATGTAATCGTGTTGAAGTTGGACATGGCTCCCACATCCCATGGTGAATCCCAACTTTGAGTGCGTCCCATGATTGGTAGCGTTAAGCGCTCCTGATCTCTGGTCAAATCGTCTGAGAGAGCAGTCCAGCTATCTCCTCGATTGGTTGACTTCCAAAGTCGTTGTGAACCGTGATAAATAGTGGCAGGATCATGAGGAGAAACTAAAATAGGCGCATCCCAATTGTAGCGTTCATAGTCCTCGTCGGCTCCCGGTTGTGGCATCACATCAGTAACCTCTCCTGTAGCCAAATCAATTCTTGATAGCGTTCCTTGCTGGCGCTGACCATACATGATATTCGGATTTCCAGGTTCGGTGGCTGGCTGGTGTCCATCCCAATTTAGCACTACTTTCCAATCTGCGTTTCTAATGCCGTGATGGTTATCAGTTCGCACCGGTCCACCTTCGGTACTGTTGTCCTGAGTACCACCATAAACATTGTAGAATGGCTCAGCATCATCTACTGCCACCTTATAGAATTGAGTTAGTGGTAAATTTTCCATAAATCTCCAGCTAGCACCCAAATCAAAAGTCTCATAAACTCCCCCATCTGTTCCTACCAGCACATAATTTGGATCAGAATTTTTAAATGCAATTGCATGATTATCTCCATGCTTGGCAGTCTCATCCATATTTTCAAAAGTCTTCCCACCATCTTCTGATTTCATGAGACTATTGTTCATCATGTAAAGACGATCAAACTTATGCGGAGAAGCATATATCTCTTGGTAATAATGTGGCCCGGTAGCTCCAGCAACTGCATCAGACATCTTTGTCCAGCTGCCTCCGCGATTTTCCGACCTCCACAGGCCTCCTGTGGTTCTGTTTAACTCAATTGCAGCATAAAGAACATCCGGGTTAATTGGAGAAATTGCTAAACCAGTTTTTCCCCATTTTCCTTCCGGCAATCCGGTTTTTAACTGCTTCCATGTGTCCCCAGCATCGTCACTGACGTAGAGTCTGGATTTTTCACCCCCACCCATCCAGGCAGCAATGGTTCTATGATGATCCCATGTCACTGCATATACTCTGTCAGGATTTCTCGGATCTATAACCATATCAGTCACTCCAGTGTACTGATCATCTCCAAGGGTTTTTTTCCAGGTCCTACCGCCATCGGTAGATTTGAAGAATCCTCTTTCGCCTCCCGGGCTCCACAATGGCCCTTGCGACGCGACCATAATCACATCAGAATTTCCGGGATGCACAATGATTTTTGAAATATGCTCGGAATCTTTCAATCCCATATTGGTCCAGCTGGCGCCCCCATCGTCACTGCGATAAACGCCATCTCCAAATCCTGCGTGTCTGCCACCCACATTTTCTCCCGTTCCCACCCAAACGGTGTAGGGATTGTTGGGGTCCAGAGTTACACAGCCTATGGAATAAACTGGTTGATCATCGAATATCGGTTCGAAAGTTGTGCCTGCATTGCTTGTTTTCCAAACGCCTCCAGATCCTACAGCCACATACCATACATTTTCGTTGGTAGGGTCTATTGCTAAATCTGCTATTCGACCAGACATAAAAGCTGGGCCGATATTTCGGAATTTAAAATTTGAAAACAGCTTAGAATCGATAGGTTGAACGGTACTTGAATTTCTTCTTTGTGCAGCAACATGCACTGCAAGCATCAACAATACCATACTGAATAAGGTGAGGAATAAACGTTTCATGATGTTAGGATTTAGGTTTCTTCTAAATTTAGTCAAGAAAATAATTAATTATTTATCTCCATTGATGGAAGGTGACTCTGCTTTTAGAGCGGTCAATACTCGTTATATCTTCAATTTGCTCCGATGTATCAGGTTGGCGCTCAGATCTTTTGTTGGTAACTTTGCGGTTTCAATTAAAACCCTCTTGGGATTAGGGGTGTTGTATTGAAAATGAAACATTAAGAGCATGATCAGATACAAATTTGAAAATAAGCTTGACAGAGAATTTGCCGCCGCTATGAGGAAGCGGGTGAATGATTATTTTCAGGATAATGAGATTCAGCGAAATGCAAATTCTAAAATGATCGTAAAAACCATCGTAATATTATCGATGTATTTGATTCCTTTCTTCCTGTTAATATCTGCAGGATTTACCAATCTATTTCTGCTAATGGGGCTCTGGATGGTTATGGGGATTGGGAAGGCCTTTATAGGCACTACCATCATGCATGACTCGATCCATGGCTCATATTTTAAGAAAAAATCCATGAATGCAATTATGGAATTTTCTGCGGCTATTATAGGAGTAGATCGATTGATCTGGCACATTCAGCACAATGTACTTCATCATACATACACCAATATTGAAGAAACAGATGAAGACATCCTACCTCGATTCGTATTCAGGTATTCTAAGAACCAGCCCCATAAGTGGTTTCATCGCTTTCAGCATATTTATGCTCCTATTTTCTATTGTGTGCCACTTTTGGAGTGGATTACCACCAAAGATTTTATAAAAGCTTTTGACTACAGGAGAGAAGGCTTAATAAAAAAGGCTGACTTCCCTAAAGAGTTTACATTGATTGTTCTTCGAAAGGTTTTTTATTGGGTAGTCTTTTTGGCAGTTCCTGTTTTATTGATTCCAATTCCAGCCTGGATTACCATACTGATGATTTTTGTATCCCATTGTATTACGGGTATCATGCTTGCCATGATTTTCCAAACTGCACATGTGGTGGAGCCAGCCGAATTTTTCAAAGGGGAGTCTGAGCATGTTAAGCATAGTTGGGTAGTACATCAGCTAAGAACCACTTGTAATTATGGCATGGATCACAAAGTCCTTTCCTGGTTTTTAGGAGGCCTCAATTTCCAGATTGAGCATCACCTATTTCCAGATGTATGCCACGTTCACTATCCTGCTATTTCCAAATTCGTTCAACAAACTGTGAAAGAATTTGATTTACCATATTATGCATTTCCTTCTTTCGGAGCTGCAGTAGCAAGCCACTTTAAACATATGAAAGAGATGGGGAGTGCAAAAGACCTTAAGGTTGGAACTGTTCAGGCAGCTTAGTTTAGCATTACAAAAGCACCCCAATAATACGGCTCAGGGAATGACGCTCTGAGCATTCTTTGAGCTGCAAAGAATGCTTCTTCTTTGGGCTTACCTCCCATCCATTCCTTATAGAAATTAGTCATCAGCTGCATAGTTGCTTCATCGCTTACCTTCCAAAGGCTCATAATTACTGATTCAGCGCCTGCCACCTGAAAGGCTCGCTGCAAGCCATAGACGCCTTCCCCGGCTTTGATTTCACCGAGTCCAGTTTCGCAGGCACTCAAAACCACCAAATCCGTATTTTTCAAATCTAAGGTGATTACTTCGTAGGCAGTCAATACACCATTATTTGCGGTATTCACCTCAGTACCTTGAGTAGCCGCACCCATCGTCTGCTCCGCGTCTGCCAGCATAAGTCCTGAGCGTAGTAATGGATTATCTTTTGCCTGATTCACTTCCACACCAAATACCTTTTCTCCAGAGGTTTTACTTTCAGGCAAGAAAAATCCATGTGTGGCGATATGCAATAGCGAAGGAGATGTGATTTCCTTGAACTTGGCTTCTGTGGCCTGGCTTTGCATGTAGGTATTTGTCGCAAACCCCTTCGTTCTGGTGATTTGACTTGCTGCTTCTATCTCAGCTTTAGTGCCTGGAAGAGCTGCTAACAATCCTTTAGCACCAAAATCCGGGTAGCCGAAGAAATCGGCCTTTTTTGAAGCAAATCCAGCGCTCTTTGGTTTAACTAAATCTCTGGTGCTTGTATAAAGATGTAGGTCAAATGCATCCGAAACAAACGAACCATCCGGTCGCTGAAGTGCTCCCACATTTACCTGAAAGTAGATTCCATCCAGGCTTAAGTAAACATTTTGCTTACCACTCAATTCTATATCTACTGATTTCCAAAATTTATCATAAGTAATCCGGTCCTGGGCCTTCAATCTGACCATATTCAAGTATGCCTTGGCATACTTTGTATCCAAATCTTGACCTCCCTCGATCACGACCAATTTTGGATGGGTTAAACTTGGATCAGCAATTAAAAAAGCATACTTCTTATCCGCTGTAAAGCTTCTGTCAAACACAGGGTAACCAATTATTTCTATGGCGGCATCAGTAGATCTTAATTTTGACTTAACATCAGCAAGTGTAGTGGTGGGCAACTTATTAGAATTTGCAAATGCCGCCGATAGTGAATTAAGTTTTTTCTCTAGCTGATTTGCTTCTGATTCAAGTTTTTCCAGATCTATTTTCTGTTCGCTAAGCTGCTCTTTTGAAAAGGAATAATAATGAATCAGGCTTTCTTTTGCTTCTACCCATTTTTTATAAGTAGTTTTCAATTGCTCATCATTGCTGTTCAAAATCTGCTCTCTTACTTTAGTGGAGGCACTTAGCAGTATTCCTTTGGTCTTTAAGTGGATATTGTACATTTTAGTTAATAGGGAAGGGTTTTCGGCTCCATTCTCAACAGCAAAGGAGAAAAACTTCAATAAAGATGGTCTTACCTTAGCCCAATATTGACCTTTCTCATATTCGCTCATTGCTCCAAAATAGTCTTCAACCAATTGCAGGCTTGAAGCTATTACCTGTTCAAATCTAGTCGTAGCTTGAGCAACATTATTCTGTTTCCATGCGACAACTGCCAGGTCCTCAACTGAACTTAGATAGTCTGGATGCTTTTCTCCAAAAAGATCTTCATACTTTAGGTTGACTTCTTTGAGCAGCCTTTCTGCTTCTGGTAGGTTACCAACAAAGAGCTGATATCTGGCTAAGTTATGAGCGGTCTTGATGTATGCAGGGTGATCAGTATTGTACTTTTTCTCAAAAATTCTTAATGCGTCTGAAAGAAGTTCTGCAACTTCGGACGGCTTACCAGACTCCATCAGTGTTGATGCTAGATAGTTTTTAACATTCCCCACATCCGTTTGATTTTTTGCAAATCGCTTCTCTTTCAATTCAATAATCCCTCTAAAGATTTGTTCTGCGGTTTCGTATTCTCCTGCACTGTAGTGAATAAGACCCTGATTGATTTGAAAACTCACATTATCTCTACCTTTGCTCCGCAATTCTCCTGAAGCCATATCTATGGCTTCTGTAATTGCCGACTTTGCTTCCTCATATTGACCGACTTCATTGTAGAGTAAGGCACGATTGCTGGTGATTATTGCATGCGATATGGATCCAACTCGTTCATTTGACCGTATTATTTCCTCTGATTGATCAAAGTAGTTTTCAGCTTCAGTGTAGCGCCCCTGTGATTGCGCAATTACTCCATGATTATTGTAAAGTGAAGCTAATGCGATGCTTCTTTCCCCAATCTCTTCCTGAAAGTATTTTGTTGTTTGATTGATAAAAGCTTCTGATAAATCATACTTTCCCTCTGCATGAATCACAATAGAGATATTTGCTATGGTTTTTCCGAGTGCATACTTCTCTGGTAGGTTTAGCGTGTCCATATTGACAAGCTTTGTAATATCAAAAGCTGAATCCAATAATGCTTCAGACACCCCGAATTCATTCGTTAGTAAACTCAATGCCTCAATGAAGTTGGTATTGGCCACAATTGGATTTATGTAAATGGACATTTCGCCTGCTCGGTTGGCATCAAATGCCTGCTCATATATTTCCAAGTCAACCGCTTCAACGCCCTCTTCTTCATCTTCATAATTTTTTGCGAATGTGAGTAGTAGACTTTCCTTTCCTTCTCTGTTAGCGAAAAAGGAGGCTCTATTTCCCTGAGAAAATATGTAATTATAATTAGAGGTGTCTTTTTCGAGCTGCTTTGACCGAAATTCTGCCATCCGATCATCTTTATTCATCAATGATTCAGCGTCAACTTCCTCTACCTGCTCCTCTACTGCTTCTTTCAACTTCTTAAGGAACCCTTGAGAATAGGTGGTGAATGATATTGATAGTAGAACTAAAAGAAATAAAATACGAATCATGTCAATTAGGAATATTTTTATATAAAGTTAGAGTTTTGCAGGGAGACAGAAAACTATGAGATTCATTGAAAGTATACTTTTAAAAGATGGAGAGTACCAAAACTTACAGCTACATCAGTCTAGGATGGATGAGGTATTTAATAGACACCATTTGAAAAATGCATCTCATAACCTCAATGATATACTTCCTGACTTAAAAATGAATGGTACCTTCAAGGTTAGACTTGTATACGATATGGATTCTGAGGATGCTGAATATGACATTGAATTTTCAGAATACCACCCTCGTAAAATTAAAACTCTGGAAGTAGTTAGTTCACCGCCTTTCGACTACTCGATGAAATTTGAGGATCGGTCAGAAATAAATAAATTGGTCAAATCTTCAATGGCAGATGACATCATCATTGGAATAGACAACCACCTAACTGATGGGTCATACTTTAATCTGGCTTTTTGGGATGGAGAAGAATGGCTCACGCCGGACAGCTATTTGCTAAATGGTGTGCGGAGACAGCAACTATTAAATGAATTGAAAATCAAAGAGACCGCCATTAAAATTCATGACTTGAAAAATTTTGAAAAGATCAGTTTAATCAATGCCATGATGGACTTAGGAGAGTTAGAGTTGCCTATATCGGCTATTGATATTCCCAAAAACGACGGTTGATTTTAAAAACTTCTTTCCGACGCTCTTTTGAAAATAGATTTTTAACAACTCCATGATAAACTTCCAATGAATCCCCTGAGAGTGCGATGACGATCATTGATAGCGTAAAATCAGCTTTATAATTAAAAACCAACAGAAGATAAATCATTAACGTGGCAAGTCCTGCAACTTCAATCAATTGGAAGATCTTAGTAATTCCATCATACCATCTGGGCATAGCTCCATAAATGATTTTGAAGAGGAAAACATTGAACAGACAGAAAAATATAGCAAGGGCTATTTGAGCTTTTTCAGACATCTGATCAATGGGCTCATCATCCAAAATCTGGGAGACAATATTGGCATGAACGACTCCCCCGAACATATCATTTTTAGCCTTCCCAACATAATTTTCATTCATCGGGGTGAAGTAAAAATCCTCAGTAGTTTCTGTGTCACCAATGTATTTCCCTAAAAAACACATAATGACAATTTTGTCTTTAAAAAGATCCTCAGTGAAGTTTTCATCAATCACATCATATACATCTAGTGCGAAATACTTCATTCCATATTGGGCTGAAGAAAAGCTGATAATGTTTCCTTTATAATTAACGACTTCTAAATCGTTTCCTCTAGCTAAGAATTTCTCTGTCATTGCTGAATCATACGCATAGGCCAACCGTACCGGGAAAGAATATCGTGTCTCTCCAGCTACCATTTCATAAGGAGTAAACTCCCGACACATCTTTAAATCTTCTTGAGTTCTTGCATCTGTAATCATATTGACATACCCTAATGCTGACTCTTGTACGATATGGTCTTCAGGCTTGATGGTCGTTTCAAACTCTCCCAATTCCTCATTGTAGTTAATTAGTTTCTCCCCAATGATAATATTTGGTGTTTCAGATAAAACCCTTGTGAGCGCGCTATCCTCAGGCCATTCTTTCGGAGCATCCAGCATAACATCCAGTCCTATAACTTTCGGATTGTATTTATTAATTATCTCGATTTGACGTGCTATTCCTTCTCTGGGTATTTCACCAATATTCACTATCACGATTCGCTCATCTGCAATGGGATCATCCTGTAGCTGAGAGAATACGATATCGGTCAATTCAAAGTCTGAAAACATTTCACCTATTGGATCAAATGCATCAAATATTTTCAAAAAAGTAAGCGAGGCAAATGCCCCCATAATTCCGAAAATGAATAGGGAGCATAAGATGGTGTCGGTGATGAATCGTTTCATCCACTAAAAATAATTCATCACCGCATTTTTCAGAAATGGATTAAAACGACAAACCAAATTTCAGCGCTGGAATTACTTGCTTAAAGTCATCTGTGAAAATAAGTTCAGGGGTGAAGTTGATCTTTGAGTCTCTGCGCTCAGTATAAAGCGAAACCTTATATGTATTTCCTTTATAAAAATTCCCGTTTTGTTGAATTAAAGCTCCAATACCTGCTCCTATTTTGTATTGATCAGAAAACTCAATAGAAAAGAATCCCGTGAGAAATCCATTGATATCCAAATCGTATTCTTGCTCAGGTTTTCTCTCAAAGAAGTATTGTTGTGTGTACAAGAAGCCAAATTGAAGATCTTTATTTCCTAATCTATCGGGAAAATTAACCGCTAGCTTGAAGCTGAGATCCGGTACGAATCGATCTCTATAAAAACCAATTCCTACTCCTGCCGAAAGCTCCAGGTTGTCAAGCTTTATGGGGCCGCCTTTCGTCGGATCCAAATTGGCATTTCCGTATTTAAATACTCCGGTTCCCGTGTATAGATTCCTTTTACCTTCATTTTCAAATTTCTGATCTATTTGGTCCCATACTGACTCAACACTAAGCTCTTTGATTGACTGTAATTCTGATAGATCATTTATTGAAAAAGTGATAGACATTTTAGGTTGATAAATCACAAAGTCTATTCGATTAGAAAGCACCTCCTTCATCCCATCATTTCCAATTAAGTAAACATCCGCTTTACTTTTTAAAGGTTCAACACTCACTTGTGCAAGTTCCTCATCTTCCTTTTTAACCTTTTGATAGGAAACAACAATCCCGCTTTGATTAGATGAAGATTCAACAGCTGACTCCATCACATTTAATATTGATGCCCAGAGGTCATCTGTCAAGTAATCTTCTTTGTTACTCATGCGATAAAAAGAGAAAATAACCTCAACTTGAGCATCCGTCTTCATCCTAAGCGTATCCGGATATGGATTTTCTACATGCTGTGCTTTTGCTAAAAAAGTACTGAGTAGGAGCATCCCTACGACTAATATTTTATTCGTTTTCATAGTCTATTTTATTTAATCTTTGAACTCAATAGTGACTATACCACACTAATTATTTGAACCTTCAAAGAGTTTGATTTTTACAGATTGATTATTGAATTGTAAAGGCTGAGAAGAGGTGTGCAGCTGAGCTCTCACTGTAACCTTCTTCTCTTTTTCAATCGAAGGCCTCCCGAGACTGGCTTGAATGATCGAAATATCTTTTGATGAAAAAACGGACTTATTTCTTTCATTTTGAACTGGCTTGATAATTGGCTTCAGTAATAATTTAACTGAAGCCACTTCGGCCAATGCTGGTGAAACACCTTTCCGACTCACACGATTGGGAACTATTGCTGTCCTTTTCTCATGACTCTGCACCGGTATTTCAACAACTTTTTTCTCAATCACCACAGGTTCCAAATCATTTATAATCGCTCCTGTGTCAGTGATCATTGACGGATAGGTGCTGGTTTCTTTTAAAAGACCAATAGGTAATATGGTAAATCCTATCAGAAAACATGCTGCAGCTATCCACCAGTTCGCGTATGCCCTCTTAGAGCCAAGTCGTTGATCCAGAGCTGACCACACAGCAGCATCATCAAATTCAAATCCCAAATCATGCTGGGAGATATTATCCAATTTTTCTGAAAGTTTACTACGAACCATAATCCTGATTTTTTCCAATTAAATGATCTCTCAAAAGCTTCTTCGCCTTAAATAACTGCGACTTGGAGGTGCCAATGGATACACCTAGTTTATCCGATATTTCCTGATGAGAATAGCCTTCTATTTCGAACAGATTAAAAACCGTCCTATATCCAACCGGAATTGACCGAATCAATTTCAATAAATCTCTAGTCTCCAACTCTTCCAAAGGAGAAACATCTACTTCCTTATCTAAATCTTCATTGATGGCTAAGATTTGAATCTCTTTATTCTTTCTTAGCTTCATCAGTGCCTCGTTAATCATAATTCGCTTCACCCACCCGAAAAATGCACGCTCATTTTCATAAGTAAATTTTTTCAAATTCTTAAATACCTTATGGAACCCTTCCAATAACACATCTTCCGCATCTTCCGTATTTTTCATATACCTAATGCAGACTCCCATCATAGGCGCATTAAGCCTCGTATAAAGTTTCTGCTGAGATACACGATCCCCCGATTTGCTTTTATCTATTAAGTCTTTGGTGTTCAAGTGAAGCATTTGGTAGTAGAATGCGATTAAATAGCAGAAGGTTGTCCGCAGCTAAATTTTATTGAATAATAAGTTAGATCAGCTTTTCAGGAAAATCTGAATTTATCAGTTAAAGCTTGTTAAACAAAAAAAGCCATCCGCTGTTAGCAGATGGCTTTTAAAACTCTTTGTTCTATTTCTTATTCGGAAATAATTTTTTCGACAAGTACATTCACTTTGTTATTCATTACCTCAACTACTCCTCCTTCAACAAGTATATGAACTTCCTTCTCCTTTTCTTGCTGATAACGAATATCCCCTTTGCCCAGTGTAGAGACCATTGGAGCGTGATTGTTTAAAAGCTGGAACGAACCATCGCTTCCGGGAAATGATGCGCTGACCACTTCTCCTTCAAATACTTTCTCGTCTGGTGTTACTATTTCTAGAAACATAATTTTATTTTATTTCCTCTCTTAACCCCTCCAAAGGGTGATGATAAATTTATCCTTGAGATGAACTGTATATAGAAATCAATCCGTCTCAAATATTTCCTACCACGTAGTGGTTAGGCGTTTGCTTCAGCCATCAGCTTTTCACCTTTCTCGATCGCTTGCTCTATTGTACCCACAAGGTTAAAGGCTGCTTCCGGCAGGTGGTCTAACTCACCATCCATGATCATATTAAATCCTTTGATTGTGTCTTTGATATCAACCAATACTCCTTGAAGCCCTGTAAACTGCTCAGCCACATGGAAAGGCTGTGAAAGGAATCTTTGTACCCTTCTAGCTCTATGTACTACTTCCTTATCCTCGTCAGAAAGTTCATCCATTCCAAGAATAGCAATGATATCCTGAAGCTCTTTATATCGCTGAAGAATTTCTTTTACTTGTTGTGCGCAATCATAGTGCTCATCACCAAGGATATCTGCACTCAAAATTCTTGAAGTAGAATCCAATGGATCCACTGCTGGGTAAATACCTAGCTCAGCAATCTTCCTTGAAAGTACAGTCGTAGCATCCAAGTGAGAGAATGTTGTAGCTGGTGCCGGATCAGTCAAGTCATCCGCTGGTACATAAACCGCCTGTACAGAGGTAATTGATCCTCTCTTAGTGGAAGTAATACGCTCCTGCATCAGCCCCATTTCTGTAGCCAATGTTGGCTGGTAACCTACCGCTGAAGGCATACGACCAAGAAGGGCCGATACCTCAGAACCCGCTTGGGTAAATCGGAAGATGTTATCTACGAAGAAAAGAATGTCTTTCCCTTTTCCCTCGCCATCACCATCTCTATAATGTTCAGCAACTGTAAGTCCTGACAATGCTACCCGCGCTCTTGCCCCAGGAGGTTCGTTCATCTGACCGAATACGAAGGTTGCTTTAGAACCTTTCAGTTTTTCTTTATCTACTTTAGACAGATCCCATCCGCCTGCTTCCATGGATTCTTTAAATTCTTCACCGTAATCAACAATACCGGCTTCAATCATCTCACGGAGAAGGTCATTACCTTCTCTTGTTCGCTCACCAACACCTGCAAATACAGACAAACCACCGTGCCCTTTTGCAATGTTGTTGATCAATTCCTGAATCAATACGGTTTTACCAACACCTGCACCACCAAATAGACCAATTTTACCTCCTTTGGCGTAAGGCTCAATCAGATCAATTACTTTAATACCTGTGAATAGTACTTCAGTGGCTGTTGATAGATCCTCAAAAGGTGGGGCATCTCTGTGAATAGACATGCCATTGGTATTGTCTATCTGCTCCATGCCATCAATGGCTTCACCTACTACATTAAAAAGACGACCTCTGATTGCCTCACCGGTAGGCATTTTGATAGGAGAACCTAGGTCAACAACTTCGGTTCCTCTTTGAAGACCGTCTGTTCCTTCCATTGCGATGGTTCTCACCGCTTCTTCACCCAAGTGCTGCTGCACTTCCAAAATTACTTCTGTCCCGTCTGGACGAGTCACTTTAAGAGCGTCCATGATGTTTGGAAGCTTTGATCCTTCGGCGCTAAAGCTCACATCTACTACCGGACCAATAACCTGGGTTACTTTACCTGTATTTGCCATTATTCCTGTGGTTATATTTAATGGGGTTGTTTGAAATTTGGTGCGAAATTAAAGGAAAAAACTATAAGGAAAAAGGGATTTTGAGTTCATCCATTCAGGTATATTCGGAAAGTTGTTCCCTTATTAGTTTCTGACTGTTTTACAAAAATCTTTCCTGAGTGATATTGTTCTATAATTCGCTGAGCGAGCGTTAGTCCAAGTCCCCATCCCCTCTTTTTTGTCGTATATCCGGGCCGAAACACATTTTTGATTTTTGATTTTGAAATACCTTTACCTGTGTCCTGAACATCTACTGCAATTCTGCCCTCATTTGCTTTGAGAATACTTATATGAATCGAGCCTTTTCCATCCATAGCATCCGCGGCGTTTTTACAAAGATTTTCTATTACCCATGCAAAAAGTGACTGATTTATAAGAGCTCCAATGTCTCTATTTGGAAATGCTGAAACTGTTATTGTGATTTTAGTAGAAAGTCTCTTTTGTAGATAAATCACAATTTCATCAATGACATCAGCAATATTCATCATGGTCAATTGGGGTTCGCTTCCAATACTTGAAAAGCGATCGGTAATAACTTTTAATCGGTCAACATCCTTATCAAACTCAATTAAAACATCCTGCTGATCTTTATACAATCCTTTAAAATATTCTGACCATGCCATTAAAGAGGACAGTGGTGTACCCAGCTGATGGGCCGTTTCCTTTGCCAAACCAACCCAAACCCGGTCCTGCTCAACTCTTCGCATATAATTAAGCACCAGAAAGGTGATAATCCCAAATAAAGCAATCACCGACAGTTGGATGTAGGGATAAAACTTTAGTTGGCTAAGCAAAAATGAGTTTTTGTAGAATATATATTTATATCCATAGATATTGTCCTGGTCATCCTTTAGCGTCACTTCAATAGGTGGATGATCCTCTTTCATCAATTCAATCTCCTTTTTCAAAAAACTATTTCTTTGATCTTCCGAATCAATTTTATCTACCCTATCAAGGTTACGGTAGTCTTCAGGATTTTCATTCTCATCAGTGAGGATCACCGGGATTGAGTTATTCGCAGCGACAATCTCATCTAATATCAAAAAGAAATTTACGTTTTCACTTTCATTTGCCAGGAACTCCAAGGAACTGGCATATATCTCGATTTGCCTTTGCTCCCTAACTCTAATTTGATCCACTAGGCTATTGGTGTAATAGATTGATCCGAAACTTATAAATACAGCAAACCCCACTACGAGCCACTTTAAGTGGGGTCGTAGTGGGGCCAATGTATTGCCTGTTGCTTCTTTAAACTTCTTTTTCAAGAGTGATCGTTTAGTTAAAAATAACCACGATCAGTTTAATTCTTTTGCATGAGCCACTTTGCTAGTATTTTGTAATTGACTTTAGCACCGTGCATTAGGATTCCAATTCGGTAAATTCTTCCTGCCAGCCAAAGTGTGAATATAAATCCACCTACCAGTAGCACCATACTAAGAGCAATCTCCCAGGCAGGCACTCCAAAGCCAATTCGACCCATCATTACAATTGGAGATGTGAATGGGATAATAGATAGCCAAAAACTGACAGATCCATGGGGATCATTAAACACGAACATAAATAATCCCATAAGACCCACGATAATCGGCATCATGATCGGCATCATAAATTGCTGTGCATCTGCAGGAGTATCCACGGCTGAACCAACTGCTGCGAATAATGCACCATACAACAAGTATCCTCCAAGGAAGTAGAAAACAAATAACAATACAATCTGGGTAATTGGAATATCACGTATGATTGTCATGATCTCCTGAACCTTTTCATTTGCCTGCACAGCAGAGGCTTCATTGCCTGCACCCTGCACCATCTGTGCTGTTTCAGCAGGATCCATGCTCAAACCAAAGGCGGCCATTCCGGCAAAGGATATTACACTCATCAAAATCATCCATATCAGGAATTGAAAGATTCCCACAGAAGCGACTCCAACAACCTTACCGATCATCATATGGAAAGGGCGCACAGTAGAAACAATTACTTCCACTATTTTACTATTCTTCTCTTCAATCACTCCCTGCATCACCTGAGCTCCATAAGCAAACAGGAATATGTAAATCAAGAATCCCATCACATATCCGATTCCGAATGTGAAGCCTGCATCACTTTTCTTCTCGTCTCCAGTTTCGGAAATATTGAATGAATCAATACTCACATAGGTCTTTAATTGATCCAATTGCTCTTCAGTAAGTCCGGATCTAGTGAGTTTAATGTCTCTGATTTGTGCCTCAATATTGTTTTCAAATCGATCTACCAAATTCACTCCCGGACTAGTCTTTGCATAAAACAAAACTCCTTCCGGATTATCTATATCAATGTCTGGGATGTAGATAAGAGCAAAATCATCAGATTTACTAAATCCATCTTTCGCGGTTTCCAGTGGACCTTCGACTGACTGGTAAGAATATCGATCAGAGTCTTCAAAATTGATAAGTCCGCTTTCATCCAGTACCCTAACAATCTCAGTCTCTTTATTTTTCTCGTTTTGAATAGCTAGGTAAACCATCCCACCAATTATTGCTGGAAATATCAATGGTACGAGAATAGTAGCAAGTAAGAAGGACTTCTTCTTTACTCGGCTCATAAACTCTCTCTGTATTACTAAAAGTATCTTGTTCATCTTAATGTCTTTTTTTGGTGATTTAGGCTTCAACTAATTCCGGATTCTCCTTTACGAGAGAAATAAATATGTCATTCATACTTGGAATTCGCTCTAAAAATGAATGTATCTCGACTTGTCCTATTAACTGCTTTAAAAGGTCATTTGGATTTCCGTCAGCTGAATATTGAATAAGAGATCGTTTCAGTCCCCTTCCAATCTCCTCCGTTTCAAGGAGTTGAAAACCTGTACCTGACTTTAATTCACCTTCTTTGTATTCGACATTATAGGTCCCATCACGGAATTTCTCTTTGATCTCAACTTTTGAACCATCAAGTATCTTTTCAGATTTGTGGATCATGGCCACATGATCACATAGCTGTTCAACTGATTCCATTCTATGAGTAGAGAAAATGATCGTAGCACCTTTATTTCTTAGTTCGAGAATTTCGTCCTTAATCAGGTTAGCATTAACGGGATCAAATCCAGAGAACGGTTCATCCAAAATGATCAGTTTTGGCTCGTGCATGACCGTGGCTATAAATTGGATCTTCTGAGCCATCCCTTTTGACAGGTCCTCCACTTTTTTACCCCACCAGTCTATGATATTAAGTTTTTGACACCAGGCTTTTCCTCTTTTTGATGATTCTTTCATAGAAAGACCTCTGAGCTGGCCCAGATAGACAAGCTGTTCACCAACTTTCATCTTTTTATACAAGCCACGTTCTTCTGGCAAGTAGCCAATATTTCTGATGTGCTCAAGATTTAAAGGAGCTCCATCAAATAGAATGGCTCCTTGATCTGCTTCAATTATTTGATTAATAATTCTTATTAGCGTTGTTTTACCTGCTCCATTTGGACCTAAAAGTCCAAAAATGGTTTTTTCAGGAATCTCCATGCTTACATTGGCTAGTGCCTGATGTTCGCTATAAGATTTACTTATGTTTTCTACTTTTAATAAACTCACAGTGATTTCAGTTTAAGATCATTAGTGCACGAAACTATTAAAATATTACACAGCCCTTGTATTTTTTTCTACTGACTGGATTTTGCGACTAATTTAGTGGCTTAATTGCGTACCTAACCGGCAATATGATTTTGAGACGTTTTTATTCGATTTGGGCAATTTTCTCGATGGCCTTCTTTTTCTTTATACTCATTATTCCAATGATTCTAATGGTGCCATTCAAGCCGCTTCATAGAGTTGCTCTTAAAATAAATTGTATTTGGGCATGGTGTTTTTTGAAAATGGCATTTATCCCGGTTGAAAAAGAGTGGAGATTCAAACTTGATAAGAAGCAGCAATACATATTATGTGCCAATCACTTCTCTTATCTAGATATACCCATTCTGGGTTTATTTCCAATGGCTTTCAAGTTTGTGGGTAAAAGTTCATTGGCTAAAATTCCTCTTTTTGGATATATGTACCGTACACTTCATATTACGGTAAATCGATCCAGCTATAGAAGCAGAGCAAGAAGTTTGGTAAAGGCAAGAGAAGAAATACAAAAAGGTCATAATCTGGGATTTTTCCCTGAAGGTGGGATCAGACTTGAAAAATATCCGGATATGGTAGATTTTAAAGATGGGGCTTTTAAGCTGGCAGTTGAAAATAATGTCCCCATTATACCCGTTACTATGCCAGACAATTACCATATTCTTCCAGACGATGACCTGCTTAACATTAGAAGAAAAAAATGCCGAATCATCTATCATGAACCTATATGGCCGAGTGATAATGGGGACGAACAGGTAAAGCAACTAAAAGAAGAAGTTTTTCGTGTGATTCAAACCGAACTAACAACAGCTGACGCTAACGATATCTAAATACTTTTATGAGAATTACAAAAGCGATTGTTCGAAAAACAGCCCATCTAGCTCGTTTGCATTTTGAAGAAGATAAGGAGAAGCAAATGATCCAAGATTTGCAGCAGATGGTGGACTGGGTCGAAAAGCTTAACGAGGTGAACACTGATGGTGTGGAGCCGTTGACGAATATGTCATATGAATTAAATACTTATCGTGAGGATAAGGAAGCATCGCATCTACCCAGAAATAAAGTTTTCAAAAATGCTCCTAAACATAACTCTGAATACTTCAGAGTTCCAAAAGTCATCAAGTAATCGTGAGTACTACCTTTAAAAAAATCTTCACTGGAATATTTCTAGCTGGTTTGATATCCATGCTATGGGCACACCATCTAGGATATGATAGTTCCATAGATTGGGAAGTTACAACTACCGGGGAAGTCATTCAATTTCCAGCATGGAAGATGGAATCTAATCTCATGACTCATGAAATTAGTGGAGAGAAGTATTTGCTTCAGGAAAATTATTCTGGAAGTGAGATAAAACGAGACTTATCTACCGACAGTGTATTGCTAGGAATCATTTGGATGGGATTATGCCTATTTCTTGTCGCAACTACCTATCTAAAAAGATATGCCTTTTTTGCTGTCGTGGCACTCTTTGCAGTTCTTCTAAATCGATTGAATCTTTTTGAGATCGGTTTGTTTGGATTACAATCCAAACTCATCATTCTTATCCCATTTATTCTGCTGATTACGCCATTGGTAATCTTTCATGAATATAAAAAAAATACTCCTCTACTCATTAGAATAATTACGTTGATTACGTTGAGTGGAGTAATCCTCTTTGGCGTAAATAATTCACAGCTCTTTGTTGATCACATCATTGCAAACTCGCTCTTCAGCTTCAGCATATGTGGCCTTATATTTTTATTTATCATTTCCGAAGAAATCGTCTTTAGCATTTTATATGTGATTACTTCTGGAAAAGGTGGGAAGAGTAATCACCTCCACTTTTTAGCTCTTTCATTGATCTATTTAGGGAATCTAATCCTTTATTATCTCAACAAATCCGGCCTCTATGAAAACAGCTTTTTCTTTTTTGACCCATTCATTCTTTTAGCAATCACTTCGATTGTAAGTCTTTGGAGCATGAAATTTAAAGCAGGGTTCTTATCGAAGTTCTTAGATAACCCAACGCTATTTCTAATTACTTTTAGTTTGGGAATCATTACTTTATTCTTCCTTTCTTCTCAAATGATTCGAGGAAATGATGCGGTTTATCAAGCCTTTCATTACTTTATTTTGTACTTCCACATTGGTTTTGGAACGCTTTTCTTCCTCTACATTATTGGTAATTTCATTGATCCGCTTATCAAGGGTTTTGAAGTTCATAAAATCGTCTATCGAGAGAGAAATTTTCCATATTCGAGTGCTCGGTTAGGAGGGTTCTTTGCTATTCTGGCTTTTTATTTTTTGGCGGGCCAAGAACCATATAACCTGCTAAGATCTGGTTATTATAATTACCTGGCTGTTGAAGCTAAAACTGAAGAAAATGATTTACTTGCAAAAGAATATACCTTGCAAGCCAGCTATTTGGGGTATAATACCCATTATGCCAATTACGACTTGGGATTGAGAGAAATGGAAAGGGGAGATGAATACCCTGCCAAAATCTATTTCCATAGCGCATCACAAAGATTTCCCTCAGATTATGCACTTGTCAACTACGGAAATCTTGATGCCGAAATCAATCCCAATAAAGTCCAGGCGATCTACGAAGAAGCGCTTCGTACATCTTCAAGTGGTGAATTAGAAAACAACCTCGGTGTTCTACTTCTTGGAAAAGGGCAATTAGAACAATCACTTGCGTATTTTGAAGAAGCAAATAAAGTAGACGAATGGAACAATGCTCCTCTCATAAACAAATGGCATGTTTATAAAAGATTAGAGGTAATTGACTCCTCCTCTCTCTCCGAAGACTATTTAAATGGGAATTTTGGTGTTAGAAGCAATATGCTAACTACGCAATCAAAGGAATTGGAGCTTGGGTTTGAGTTTGAAAATTTGGAAAATGCAAAACCTCTTCATAGACAGTCCTACCTACTCAACAGTGCTACATTATTCAACCATGACTCTATAGAAGCATTTACAAGGAGAGAACTTGAAAATTCATCTGATGGGACTTTTAATTTTCGGCTTAGAAAAGCTTTGGCTATACATCTTTATAATAAAGGTGAAATCAATAAGGCATTTCTAATGCTTGATTATTTGCAAGCTAACTCACACCAATTTTTTAAGGGTGAGTACCTAAATGCCTTAGGTAAGTTCGCTTTGGATCAGGAAGCATATCAATTGGCTTTAGATTTTTTCGAACGAGCACTCGAGGTTAAACATAATGAGTCTCTATTTGGAAAAATAGACGCACTAGCACATCTGAGGAGATCCAATGAGATTCCAGGAATACTTTTGAAAAGTTTAAAGAAAAACCCGGAGCTAACAGATCAGTCAAATATTGTTTTGGCAAAGCTTGAGTCTTTCCAAGTTCTCGAAAATCGAAAAAGAGACATTCCACTTCTCGATTCACTTGATGAAAGGGCGTTAGTCAAGCTGGGAAGAATGAATGCATTCCATGAAGATCAGGTAATTGCTGTTGTTGAGACCCTTAATCAAAAAGGAATGTCAGGCGGTTACGAATTGTTAGTTGATGCGACAGAGATAAATCCATATAGCATCAAACTACTCAAGAAATATGCACTTATTGCTTTGGATTGGAATCTGATTGAATATGCTGACCAAACACTTCAAAAACTTGAAACACTTCAATCACCTGAAGATTATAATTCTTTCACCAAACAATATTTCGCTAAAAAAGAGGAGCTGGAGGACAGTTCATGGTAGCATGATAAAATAAAAAAAGCCTCTTGAAATTCAAGAGGCTTTCTATATTATAATTTCTATCTATTTAGTTCGCAAACTTGAATAGAATATTCTGAATCATTTTTTGTCGTACAGGCTTTCCTCTTTGCTTTCCAGGCTTCCATTTTGGAGACTCTTTAAGCACTCTTACCGCTTCTTCATCACATCCAGCTCCGATTCCTTTTACAACATGGATATCAGTAAGTGTTCCATCTCGCTCCACTACAAACTGCACGAACACTCTGCCTTCAATACCCATACGCTGTGCTTGTCTTGGATACTTAAGCTCTTTCTTTAAGTACTCGTAGAAAGCAGTAATTCCACCTGGGAAAGAAGCAGATTCTTCTACAATTGTAAAAATCTCATCTACGTTCTCCTCTTCCGGAGCTTCTTCGAATACAATTTCTTCTACTACTGTCTCTTCTGTAACCTCAACATCAAGTTCAACTTCAATTTCTTCCTCGATTTCTTCCTCATCCGGAACTTCGATAATCTCAGGAACTTGAACTTTTGGAGGTGGGGGAGGTGGTTGCTCGGTAGGTGGAATATCGATGATATCTTCAAAGTCATCATCCACGTTTCCTAGGTCCATAAGACCAGTATCATCATATGACCTCCACTCGAAAGCCACAATCACCAACAATAAGCTGGCCGCCATTCCAATATTCAGGAACATACCTGACTGTCTGGATAGGTCTATTTTTGGATTTTTTTTCGGTTCCATATTCCTTCTTTTATGAAGTTGAACATCAAATATATGCCCTTCAAATTTTATATACCAAAAGGACGAAGGTATTTACGCTATTAAAGCAAAAAACATTCCAAAATTTCCTATCCTCCGACTTCTGCCTTATAATCTTCGGCTGAAATCAAGTGGTCTCCCTGATCAGAAATTTTTATCTTAATCATCCATCCCTCTCCGTAGGGATCACTATTCACTACCTCAGGATTTGATTCAAGTGCATCATTTATTTCGATCACCTCACCGGAAAGAGGCATAAAAAGATCTGATACTGTTTTTACTGCTTCAACTGTTCCAAAAACTTCACCTGCATCAAGTGACTCGCCTTCGGTTTCAATTTCTACATATACAATATCTCCTAATTCACCTTGTGCAAAATCGGTAACACCAACAGTAGCGATATCACCTTCTATTTTTACCCATTCGTGATCTTTGGTATAATGTAAATCTGATGGAATGTTCATTTGGTTAAATGGTTTTGATAATAGCAGCCAAAAATAAACCTTAGAATGGAACTCCCCTACTGTGCGAGACCAAATCTTAACTGAACACCAAATGCAGTCGTCGCGCGCTTATATGAACTAAGCACTTTTGGGTCAGTCACATTTCTTTCCATATAAAAAGTGAAATCAAGCTGATTATTGATTTTATAAGTAATTGTGGGTCTTACTTGCCAGGTTAAATTTCCATTGGTAATCGTGCTACTGTCGTTAATTTTTCTCTGCACAGTTTTACTATCTCTTACTGATGCTGCAACTCGCATGGTTAAGTCGTTTTCCAAAGTCACAGTTCTTCCCTGAAACTTCCAAGGTAACTTGAAACCTACTTTTGAGTACCCAATATCAAGAGTTACGTCATTATTTACCGTTTCGGTAACCTGTGCATTGGACATATTTAGCGCCAGGTTTCGACTTTTCCGGAATTCCAATCTTGTAGAAATATTATTCTTTGTTCGCACATTGAATCCGATCAAAGGCACAAATTGCTCTGAAATCATTACCTGATTAATGATGTAAACAGGAACCAACCTCCCAGTGCTATCGTCCTCTGCTAACGGATAATTAAGTATGTCATTTTGAAGCCCTATTTTATCCACACCATATTCCAAAGAATTTGTAAAACTTGAAACGCTATAGGTCGAATTATAACCATGCGAAACAGTGAAGGAAGAAAACAATTCGGAAAGAGCCGGAATATTAATCAGCCCTGTATAATCAAATCTCCAGTTTGGAAGCGGTGTTTTTGGGAAAGGTGTAAGAGATACATCATTTACGTTTTGTCCTGAATAGGCAGCAAGGAAAGAAGGAATTAGCACATCTTGTGATAAGGTATCATATTCACCATCAGTATTGATTCGATTTAATCTTTCACGAATCTCAATTAGATTTTGCTCGAACTGGCTGAACGCATCCGATGAGTTTTCAGGACCATCTTTTTGAAACGCCGTATTAATGGTTAAGTATGATATCGAATAACTGCCGCTTCTCGAAGGTGTCAAGGTTTCAAACCCTCCCGTCTCATTGAACCGAAATATTTCTTGATATTGATTATTCAACCCTCGATTCCAGGTCAATTGTACCCTTAAGTCTTTAGCCGGTTCAAAGTCTGCCTTAACATCAATATCCGTACCGAACGTTTGTTTGAATTGTGAGTTTAAATTTTCATTTTCAACTAACCATCCACTTGTAGCCGCTTTTTGCTTAATCCCAGGATCCTGACTACCCAATATGAACTCAAAACCAGGTGCATCAAACTCATCATCCAGACCAAGTAAAAAAGCGTTTGGTTTGAATCCAGGCAAAGTAGTGCTTTCATTGATGTTATATGTTCCGTTTATGGACTTTAACATCATAAGAAATCGCAATGCACTATTACCCGGACTGACTGACTCCCCTCTGGCAGGAGGATCATTCGCATTTTTAAGGAAAGTGACTTTATTGTAAAGTTTATTCATATCAACTCTACTTGTAAATCCAATTGTGCGTTGGTTGTTAATGGTGTTACCAAAGAAAAGATCAATTTCCTCTCCCTCATCGTCAAAAAGTGGAGTCCCATCTTGACCTCCCTGATCGATGGCACCTGCAATCCAGCCATAGCCTACTGAATACCGCGAATCGGCACTTAACCAATCGGTAAATGGTAACTTATCCAATGGGAGAGAATAGTTGAGTTGTAAGCTCTGACTGAAATTCTTCATTCGACCGAGAGAGAAAATTTGATCCCAGATAAAGTCTCGCTCAGCTTTAGTATTGATGTCGCCTTCAATTATTCCACTTGGTTCATCTATCAGTGCATTTGCTGTTGCACCATATGTAAAACCAAGACTCTTGGTGATATCCCATCGTAGATTATAGTTTCTAGCAAAAGAGAAGGTTCTTTCGTAAAAAATCTCATCTTTTTCATCTAAGGGCTCGAGGTTGTCATCATAATAAATAATCGACCTAAAATCTCTTCTCAGATTGGTGGAGAAGGAAAAATTTGTTGGTATTGGAGAAAAATTGAAGTCTTTGATAAGTGCAAAATAGGGTGAGCTCAATTTCTCCGATTCACCGAATGGTTCAATACTTAAAGCAGCTGGCGAATAATTATAGTTCACACCTCCGCTCACCGTCTTATTCAATAATGTTTGGGTGTTTACATTACTTGAAATTCGATCACTGTAGGCATAGCTAAAAGACAAATTCTCAACATCATAAATATGACTTCTCGCATCCGGATTCACTTTTTCCTTTCGGACATTTGTAAAGTTGATACTCCGCCGTGTCGTTCGGTCCTCTACAATTCTTCTATATTCTTCCCGCTCCTGAGAACTATCAAAAGCCTCCAGGGATGCTTCCAAAGGGACATCTGGATCCAGTGGATCAAACTGGGGTGTGATTCTAGTTTTTTCATAGCTAACAAACATTGGTACGACGAGCCCGGTCTTATCTGGTCTTAGGAATTTTTCCAGATTCAAATTTGCAGATATATCATACTGCCTGGTCTCAGCTCTTGATCGCTCTGAGATACGTTGTTGAATTCCTCCAAAACCTATTGAAGTGTACCTGGTCGATGCGGAGATTGTTCCAAGGTCTGCAAGTTTGGTGCTTACTCTTGCGTTGGCTGCCCATCCTGCATTTGTGTCAAAATCTGTCACCCTTAATTCGTTGGCCCAGATGCATACTGATTTTGGTGAGGTAGACTCATCTCCAGGATTTTTCACGCCAATCATCATAATCTTAACTGCGCTAATATCCGGTCGCCCCTTTACTGTGAAGGTATATTTTCCATCATTTGACGACACTGAGTAAGGAATATTTTCGTCCAGATTAGCCCTGTTTCTTTCAGATTTAATCCCCAGAAGCTCCTTTATAGAAATATCTATTTCATTTTGTTCTGGCCAAACCTGTCTTCTAATCTCCTCCTGCGAGCCTGAAACGTCGGGAGGCGTAATTACCAATGGGACTTCTATTTCATAGTAGTTTTCATCAAAATCTGTCCCCAAACGAATAAAAGCAGTCACTTCATCATCAAGAACCATATCATTATTATATGCTTCGGCATGAAAAAACATTTTCATCCGACCATAATTGATCAGATCATAGCTTACATTTTTATACACAGCCCTGGCATCTTTATCGTCAAGATCTTCCACACATACCTGGAGCGATTGTTCGTTGATTCTTCTGTTTTGAGGTGTAGTGTTATCAATATCACGGTCTAATCCAGGTGGGAGAACATACCGCACTCCACCTGTAGTTGACGTACTATTTTCTTCGATGCTAACAACTGAAATGGAAAAATCTGAAGTTTCAATATTTGGAATTGCATCTAATCCGGGCTCATTTAAAGCACTTTCGAACTTTCGCCACTGGCTTCCGACCAATCTCATTTGAGCGAAACGTAAGACTACAGGTTGACTCCAGTCAGTGAGGTACATCCGGATGTACTTAATGTTTTCAAATGAAGGGGTTCCCCGAGGGGTTCCTACGTTCTTTATTGGTATTCTAAAAAGATACCACGAGGATTCTCCATTCCCACTCTCAATTTGATCTACTATGTATTCGCTAAGTTCCAGATTTCCTCCATCCAGATTAGAAACACCTGGCTTTGGAGTAAGGTCAATTTCGTATTCAAAATATTCTTCCAAATCCGAAATGGTGTTATCCTGATTAATATCTTCATTATCAGGAAGAGTTGTTGAAGCGGGGATGAAGTCCCCTCCTCCTGCAGCTATTGGGGAGTTATTCTCCATCCCATTCCAATTTTTGTAGCGCCTAACTATGTCTGCGTCTGCATCCTGATCGTAAAAGGAATCAAGAATGTACCTGAAGTTATCTGCTGAAATATCAGTCTCTTCAGGGTTAAGGTTTAAGGTAATGTTATTCTGTTGGAGAATTAATGCTTCATCAGCGTCTGTCAATCCATCAATTCCTACATCCTGATTATCCCTTGCTCCCGGTGAATTTTCGAAAAAGTTAGTAAGATATTGATCTTGGGTAATTTGACCCCACGTAGTGATCTGACCTACATCACCATCGGCTGGTAAGCCGTTTTCAAATGCATGCATATCATCAGGAGCGATATCTTCAGACACGCTACCAAGATTAAAATATAGTTTTCCTCCACCTGTTTGCCGTGGGTTTCCATTGACAATTCCATCTTTTACAATCCCATTAACACCATCTATAAATGGATCCATCAGCCAAAATTCCAGGTACTCAATATTTGTTTTATTGAAGTTTACTTCATTCGTGATAGCCCGTGTGATACCTCCCCAGTTTTCTTCAGGGTTTGGTAATGTATTGTCTGGGTTAGTTTGTGGGTTATAATTGTACTGTCCTCTTTCGCTTGGGAAATAAGCTACATCAAAAATCGGCTCATTAAAGTTGACGATGGTTTGATCTCTTTGTCTGAAAATCTCCTGAGGTAAAACCGCCCGTTCATAATGGTTATCTAGATCAGAATCTGAAATAGTTGCAGGTCTGGCATTGCCCCCCGCCCGGTAGAAAATGCTGTTATCAACTGTATACCATGCAATTTTAGCCTTCTTGTAATTATAGCTCAACCCCTGATTTCCACTTTGTGCCTCAGGGAAAACACGAGGTGTTGCAGCCAGTTTCCAGGCCTGCCATCCCATGATGTTAATTGGTGTTATCGCATTTTCGAAATCATCGATATACGAGGTTCCTTCACCATTTACAATGTTACTTGTGCCCGGCTTTAACTGAGCTAATTCTGCATTAATGGTGATGGTGGAAGGCTCTTTTGTATTTACCATGGGCAGAGCATCCACCATTTTTGTAAGGAATCTTGATTCGTTCTGATAATTGATATCGAATCCGTATTTGGTATTACTGGTAGGCTCATTTCCCACAGCATATCTGGAGATTCCTCCCGGTCGTTCATTGAGATGGAGGACCGTAGCTCCAATATTGAAATTATCGTTAAATCGATAGTCAAATCGCGCCCCAGTCAACGTCCTGGTCTGAAAATTGAATAGATCCGCCTTTTCATAAGAAACCTGTAGTGTCTTGCCAGAACTGAGTATTCCTTCATTCAGTATCCTTACCCTTCCGAGGTTGTAGTCCACCGTATAATCAAGTCCTTCTGTAAGCGGAGTATTTCCGGCAGTAACGATTACAGACCCTTCTGCAATATTGATTCCTGGCAGTGTAATCTCACTTGAAGAACCCGCAGTTAGTAATCCTGAGATAACAAATTTATTTTTAGTTGCATTAAGCTCTGCAGTGGCTTTTGGTTCCTCATAAAGCTCATCGAAAACATATTTTTCTACCAGATTTCCCTCATCAGGATCAAACTGATTTTCTAAGGTTTGACCAAAGGGTTCCAGCACTGGAAATATGATATTGCCATTTTGTGGATCGATGGTAAATCCCTCGATAAAATCGAAATTTCCATCTGGCTGCCTGTCTCCATTTGGATTCAATCGATCCAAACCGAAAACTTCAACCAATGGCTCATCTTTTAATTTCCTTCCTTCATGAAGGGAAGGGTTGTCCTGACCTGTAGCATCATCCCGATAAATTATCCGAAGTTGAAATCCTTCCTGACCTACCTGGGCAGCATTCAAGCTGTAAATATTCTTCATCATGAGGTCCCAGGTTGGTACCTCTGTATTTATCTTATTCGGACGAATAAGTTTTAAATAAATCACCTTGTCATCAGATCTACTCTGATAGTCCTCAGTTAACTCTCCCACTTTATAGGCGGTCCCGTCAAACGTGTATTCATAGGCAACTGCTAAGATTTCATCGCTTTGCAGGCTTCTAGTAAGTGTGATGTAACCGAGCTCACGATTAATCTTATATTCTGATTCTTCTAGTTTTCTGGCGGTCGTCACTTTTACATAATCGACTGAGCTTTCAAATGAAGGGAAGGTGGCATTGATATACTGATCTACCCCATCAGCTGATTGGGTTGTTAGATTTCCAAATAGATCATTTGCACTATTTCTGGTTGGACCACCTCTACCGGGTTGAACATTATCATCAGAACTGTAGATAACAGTTCCTTCACCTAAATCCATGAATCCAACAATATTCCGGGTTGTCTCCGTATCATTATTTCGATTAAGTACGTAAACCTCTGCCCTCGTCACATTTACCCCGGAGGTAGGTTGGGGAAGTGTAGCAAGCCATCTTTCATAATTGTCTCTAAAAAAGTGACCTAGAAAAAAGTGTCTGTTTTCCTCATAATCTGCAGCCTGAACTTCGAACTCTCGTCCTTGAAATCCACTTTCAATGGTTAGCGTTTCATTTCTACCCCGCTGCTGTGACAATACTGTGGTCACGTACAGTTTTCCGAACTGCAACTCGGCTTTAATACCGAATAAAGACTGAGCTCCACTCATCAAAGAATTAGAAACCGGCATGCTTACATTACCAATCTCAATACGTTTGATAATATCCTCTTCATATCCTGTGTACTCGACCTTCAGATTGTTCTGGAAATCAAAAGTATTATTGTTATCAAAATTTGCTGTAATGGCTAATTTCTCCCCCACTTTTCCAACGACATTCATACTTATCTGCTGATTGAAGTTGAATGCTCCATTTTTTTGCTGTCTTAAGGGGATTGCGGGATTATCAATTCGCTGAAACCGGGCTCCAAAATCCAGATTTACAAATCCATTAGGTTGGATATCTACATAGCTCCCTCCAAAAATTCGATCAAAAACCGGGCTTATGTAAAGTCTGGGGATTAAGCTTCTGCCACTGACTGCACTCTCACCATCAAGTCCTGCGGATCGATCTTTGAAATATTCTCTGTTTAATTGAGAATTATTGTATCGATTGAATTCTTCAAAGGTCATAAATGAAGCTGGTCGAAAATCAAGCGATCCGATATTTTCATAAACCGAATAGGTTACCCCAGCATCATCTGAAGTTGTGTCCGGATTAAACCTAACCTGAAGATCGAGCTGGGATGGGTCTCTCAGGAAAAGAGGCGAACGTGAACTTCTAAAAGAGAAGGGGTCGCCAAATCGATAACTTGGTTGGTAGGTGGGTTTTTTACTTGGTTCATATGGTCCAAGTGTGTCCCCCCTGACCGTATCCTGTTCCTGAAGGTATCCTGCATATCCTTCTGAACAAAAACCCAGAATCAGAAAAGCAAAAAGGAATCGTATATGCAGATTTACTCTCAAAAAAAGCGCTTGTAGTTAGATTAGGTTATGACCGCTTTAGTGCTTGCTTGATTAATTCTTCAAGTTTAATCTCCTCTCCGTGTTCTTTCAAAATCTTATCAACAGTTTTTTCAGCTGCAGACTTATTTATTCCCAAAGTAGTCAAGGCTGATAACGCCTCAAAACGCAGTGTATTATCAAACCGTGGCTGAATTTCAACAGATTTATCAAGTAATCCTTCTTTTTTCATTTTATCCTTTAATTCAAGGATAATTCGTTGCGCAGTTTTTCCACCTATGCCCTTTACTGATTGGATGGTTTTGACGTCCTCTTGAATGATGGCCGCTTGTAATTCTTTTGCATCAAGGGATGACAATATCATGAGCGCAGTACTTGGTCCAACTCCATTTATGGAAAGCAAATCAAGAAATCTCTTCTTTTCTGATTTTTCATAAAAACCAAAAAGGGTGTGAGAATCCTCCTTTACATGAAGATAAGTCTGAATTAAAATATCTTCCTTATCCTTTACCTGAGAATAGGTGATGAGACTTATTTTTACTTCGTATCCGACACCTCCAACATCAACGACCAAATGGGTTGGGTCCTTGAATGCCAAACGTCCTTTTAAGTATGTAATCATAAGCCGTCTCTATTTTCCACGCCTGCGTCAACAACGGCAATCGCCACCATATTATAAATCTCTTTTACTGAGCTACCCAATTGAAGGACCTGAACAGACTTTTTCATTCCCATCAAAATAGGTCCGATAACTTCTGCTCCACCAATTTCCATTAAGGTTTTATAAGCAATATTTCCTGACTGAAGGTCAGGGAATATCAGTGTATTAACACTGTGTCCTTTCAGGTCACTAAATGGATAAAGTTCTTCAAGTAAGTTTTTATTTAGTGCCACATTCGCTTGAATTTCCCCATCTATTATCATGCTAGGCCATTTTTCTTTCGCTAGCTTAACTGCTTTTGCCATTTTCTGTGGCACATCTCCTTTCGCAGAGCCAAAGTTTGAAAACGATAATCCGGCAATTTTTGGCTCATAATCGAAGAACTTAACAGCGCGATGTGTTAAGCCAATTATTCCAACTAACTCTTCCGCAGTTGGATTCATATTAACCGTTGTATCCGCGAAGAAGTAGTTGCCTCGTGGAGTATTCATGATGTACATTCCAGCCACTTTATTAACACCCTCTTCCATTCCAACAATCTGTAGTGCTGGCGATACGGTTTTAGGATAGTCATTAGATAGGCCAGAGATGAGGACGTCCGCTTCACCTTTCTCTACCATCATCATTCCAAAGTACGTACGACTAGTCATGGCTTTGCGGGCCAAGTGCATAGTCATTCCCTTTCTGCGACGGATTTTTGTATACTCAGCAGCGTATTCTTCAACTTTATCTATATGCTCGTTTGGGTCGATGATATCGCAATCTTTAATTGCATCTAGTTCATGTTCCTCAATGAGGCCTTTTATAATTTTTTGTTTACCCATTAGAATTGGCGTACCAATGCCTGAATCGAGCGTCATTTGCGCCGCTTTCAAGATATTGACATGGTCAGCTTCCGCAAAGACTACTTTTTTAGGATTCTGTCGAGCACGATAGACAAATCTTGAAATCAATCGTTGATCCAATCCAACTCGTTCAAGTAATTCATCCTCATATTTTTTCCAATCCTTAATTTGGATTCTAGCCACACCAGTGTCCATGGCTGCCTTAGCTACAGCTGGAGAAATCGTGGTTATCAACCTTGGATCCATAGGTTTAGGGATCAGGTAATCACTCCCAAATTTGATACTTGCTTTTCCATATGCTTTAAGCACAATATCAGGAACCTGCTCTTTAGCCAGCTCTGCAATCGCTTTTACAGCAGCGAGTTTCATCTCTTCATTAATGGCGGTAGACCTTACATCGAGTGCACCTCTAAAGATGTATGGGAAACCAAGAACATTATTAACCTGATTTGGATGGTCAGAACGACCTGTGGCCATTACGACATCTTTCCGGGTTTTTATGGCCAGATCATAAGCTATCTCTGGATTAGGATTAGCCAATGCAAATACAATAGGATTGTCCGCCATAGATTTCAACATCTTGGGTGTTACCACATCTGCAATAGATAATCCGAGGAACATGTCAGCATCCTTCATCGCATCCTCAAGCGAATCTATTTTTTGCTTAGTTGCATATTTGGATTTGATCTCATCGAGCCCTTTTCTACTCTCATTGAGGATCCCTTTGCTGTCAGCCATGAGAATATGCTCTTTCTTAGCTCCCAAAGAGACATAAAGGTTGGTGCAAGCAATGGCTGCAGCACCTGCCCCACTCACTACGATCTTCAAATCCTCAATTTTCTTATCGACAACTTCTAAGGCGTTCAAAAGTGCTGCACTGGAAATAATGGCCGTACCATGCTGATCATCATGCATGATGGGTATGCTCATTTGCTCCCTCAGCGTTTGTTCTATTTTGAAGCTTTCAGGGGCCTTAATATCTTCAAGGTTGATACCACCAAACGTAGGCTCCAGCGACTTTACAATCTCTATGAATTTATCCGGATCTTGTTCATTAATTTCAATATCGAACACATCAATTCCAGCGAATTTTTTGAATAATACTCCTTTCCCCTCCATTACAGGCTTGGAAGCCTCAGGCCCAATATTTCCTAATCCTAAAACAGCGGTTCCGTTTGAAATAACACCTACTAGATTTCCCTTGGCAGTGTATTTGTAAACATCATCCGGATTTTCAGCAATCTCTTTGCATGGTTCAGCAACTCCTGGAGAATAGGCAAGTGCCAAATCATGTTGAGAACTCACCGATTTGGTAGAGTTTACTTCAATTTTTCCGGCTGGTTTATTTGAATGATATTCTAATGCTTCTTTAGGTCTAATCTTCGTTGTACTCATCCGCAATTGGTTAAAGTTGGATTGGACGATTGTCCAACCTTCAAAGGTCACCAACTAAAAAGGAATAAGCAATTATTCCGGAAGATTAAGAAGGATCTGGAGTGGTCGCAATATCACTCTTGGTTTTAAATGTGGATAAGATTGCTTCGAGTTCCCGAACAAGGTGTTTTTTTCTGGTTCCAGGAGAATCCACATAGCCTTCAATGTAATAAATCAGCCCCTCTTTTTCGTCAACAATTGTATAACTCAAAAAAGGACCCCCACGGGAATTGTCACTAATTTTCCATAGTCCTCTTGCCTCGACAGCAAAATGACCGTTGAAATTAACTCGCTCTGTGAAAACTGGAATAATTTCTTGTCGCTGTATATACACATCTGGGTTTTCCCCATCATAGAGATTCGTTTTAGTGACCTTATCCCTAAAAGCACCTATCTCGTTGAAGACCCCCTGATCGGTATATGGCTCGTAGTATATGAAAATGCTTTGCTCGGTTTCTGCATCCATTTTTCTCAACCAAACAAAATTTTTGAGATCTCGTGCTTTTTCCCAGCCATACGGAACCGTCAGCTCAATATTGTGACTTTCCTTAATTCGATTAGCTAATTGCTTTTTGGGGCTATTAAACAGTTTTTCTTTAATTGTTTCTCGTGCGGAAGTTTCAAAGAACTCTCGAATCTGCGATCTATTGTAATTGATTTTCTTAGCAAGCTGATCTTCTGTCGATGAGAAAAGAAACATCACCGTTTGTCCTTTGGCGAATAAGTCTCTTTGAGATCGCATAAACATGGAAGTATCTCGCTTAATTTGATTCAGGGATTGATCGGTAAAGAATTGCCGAAGCACTCGACTATCTGCTGTCTTGCTATCTAATGTCATAACAAAAACCATATTCTTGGCAGACTTAAGAACTGAATTCAGCCTTCGGGGATTGACCTTACTTACATTAAATAGCGACTCATCCTGAGGCAGTCCCAACATTGGAGCCATGAATGTTTTTTTCAATTCAGCAGAAAGACCAAGGGTATCTGCCCAAAGGGTTGAATCAACTACCAGAATGATTTCATCTGCTTCTCCTCTTGCGGTTGGAAGCATGTCTTTTCTTCTATTTTCCCTGGCCGCCTCACTGCAACTAAAAGTGATTGCGATGAATAGAAATATGTATTTGTACATTAGATATTATTTAAAATCCGGAACAAACCAAGCAAAAACTATTCCGTTCGATTAAAGCTGGTTACTTGAATCTGAAGAATAGTTAATTGGGTATTACAAGCGACTGACCTGGTTTTATCACATTTGAACTGAGTTGATTCGCTCGCTTTAATTTTTCAATACTTGTGTTGTTACTCTTACTTATGCTCCATAAGGAATCTCCATACTTCACGGTATATAATTTACCTGAAGAATTCTCCGGAACTGTCGCTTTTTTGGTTGTGGCCGTTGGAGTTGATGGTGAAGATGATGAGGCATAGAGATTCTTGGTTTGTGAATTATACGTAGGCAACACCCAAATACTCAACCTTTGACCTACTCTTATTAGGTTCCCTCTGATTCCATTCCAGGATCTGATATCAGAAACACGAACTCCGTATTGTCTGGCTATTGTTCCCAGAACATCTCCACTCCGCACCCTGTAATAAAGTCGCTCTCTTCCATAGGTACTACCTGGGGTATTTCGTGCCAAATAGTCCAAGTGCTCTTTACCAACTTTTGAGGCTGTATCATATAAATGGTTTCTGTTGGATACAATCTCTTCCTTCCATTCTACAGGAATTTTTAGTGCAAAGTTTTTTGTTCCTTCCGGTAGTGCACCTCGCTTAATTTGTGGATTCCACAAAAGCATATCATCGAGGCAAAGGCCTAATTGATTGCAAAATGTCTCAACATGAAAATATTGTGAAATCATTATGGTATCCATTTCTGGATAATACATCTCAGGCTGCTCCTCAAAACCATGTTCTTCCAGATGGTTGAATAGGTAGGTAATTGCTACAAATTGAGGAACGTATGATCGCGTCTCTCGTGGAAGGTATCTGTAAATTTCCCAAAATTCCTTTTTATAGCCACTTCTTCGAATAGCCTTTCGGACATTACCGGGACCACAATTGTAAGCTGCCAAGGCAAGTTCCCAACTATTAAACATCCTGTAAAGATCCCTAAGATGTCTGGCAGCAGCATCGGTAGCTTCTACCGGATCCATCCGATCATCTACATACCAGTTGCTATGCAATCCATACATTTTCCCTGTTGAAGAAATAAACTGCCATAAGCCAACAGCATTTGCCCTGGAAATTGCGTTTGGTCTGAGGCCTGATTCAACTATCGCCAGGTACTTCAGCTCATCAGGCATGTTGTGGCGCGCAAGAGTTTCTGAAAATAGGGGAAAATAAAGCTCCTTTTTGCGGATGATATCCTTGGTGTATTCCCGGTCCTTTACAGCAAAATATTCAATAAAAGCCTTGACCCGCTCATTGAAAACAAGCGGCACTTCTTTTTCAATACACGACATCCGATCCGCAATCTCATCGTACGTATTGTCGGGAATTACCTCAGTAAGCTGAAATTCCTGTCCTTTCGCTGCTAATGAAATGAACATAATCCCTGTCAGGAACCATTTTCGTATCATATCCTATCTATTTTGATCTTTGAAAGTAATGATTTGATTTGAAACATCAAGCAATTCTAACTCATTAAAGCTTTTAGACATTACCTGAACTCCCATTGGCAATCCGTCTTTATCAATTCCTATTGGCAATGATATAGCAGGAATGCCTGTAACGTTAGCCTGAACGGTATATAAATCTTCAAGATACATTCGAAGTGGATCTTTGTTTAACTCACCAATTTTAAATGCAGTGGTAGGAGTAGTAGGGGAGATCAAAAAATCGTATTCTTCAAATAATTTTTCGGTTTCATCTTTAATAATCTTTCGTACTTTTTGTGCCTTTGAATAGTAAGCATCATAATAGCTTGCACTCAAAACGAAGGTCCCAGTCATAATCCTCCGTTTTACTTCATCACCAAATCCATCTGACCTGGATTCTTTGTACATCACCTCCAGATCATTGCTTGGTGTTCTGCGTCCATATCGCACTCCATCATAGCGTGACAAATTTGAGCTCGCTTCAGCTGCTGTTAAAACATAATAGGTTGGAAGTATATAATCAAGTTTTGAAAAATGAGTTTCTTCCACATGATGCCCCAGAGCAGCTAGTTGCTCAAGTATTTTACTTGTCGACTCTTTGATTTCGATAGCTAAACTTTCATGTGAAATCGCTTCACTTAGATAGCCAATCTTATATTTCTTCGTTGATTGAAACTTGTGATAATTCGGAACCGGATTATTAGATACGGTACTATCAAAATCATCTGGGCCAGACATTATTTCCAGCACCAATGCAGCATCCTCTATACTTTTTGAAATAACACCTACGGTATCGAACGAGCTGGCGTAAGCAGCCAACCCATGTCTTGATATACGTGAATACGTTGGCTTGAGCCCAATAACACCACAAAAAGATGCAGGCTGACGAACAGATCCTCCGGTATCTGAACCTAATGAGACCTGACACATGTCTGAAGCAACAGCCACTGCGGACCCCCCTGAAGATCCTCCAGGTACTTTAGTCTCATCAACTGGATTTCTAGCTAGTCCAAATGCTGAATTTTCATTCGATGAACCCATTGCAAATTCATCGCAATTTTGATGCCCTATGATAATTGCGTCCTCATCGAGCAAACGCTGAACGCAGGTGCCTGAATATTGAGATTCAAATCCCTCGAGAATTTTACTTGCACATTGTAGCCTATGACCTTCAAGTGCAAAAACATCTTTTATCCCGATAATCATACCGGCCAACCTTCTGGCCTTTCCTGACCTTATTTTCTTATCAATTAAGAGAGCTCTTTGTAAAGCAGAGTCGCCATAAACAGAAAGGAAGGCATTTAGCCTTCCGTTTTTTTCTTCGATCTGATTAAGATAATGCTGCACTAACTGATGAACAGTCAATTTACCAACAGCTATCTCGTCTCTAATTTCAGAGATGGATTGGAAATTTTTCAAGGATTACGCCTTTTGTTCGTCGTTAGAGCCTTCGTTTATTTCGTTCTTAATTTCTTTAGTAGCATCCTTGAACTCTCTTATCCCTTTTCCCATGCCACGCGCTATCTCAGGAATTTTCTTCGCTCCGAAGAAAATGATTATAAACAGAGCAATAATCAGAAACTCTGTCCATCCGAGACCTCCAATAAATAGTAAGTATTGCATTTGTCCTTGATTTAGAATACAAAGATAAGTATTAAACCAGCCAGCTTACAGAAAAGCTACAATTATTTACTATTTACCTACAAGCAATGGCCTATTTAAAAGCCAGCCAATTTTCCGGATTTAGCTTAGTTGTACCCTTATAAACTTGAAATTCTAGCTCCGAAATTCCGTCACGGTCAGTGTAGACTTCACCTATAATATCGTTGGACCTTACTCTTTGGCCTTTTTTAACATTGATATTTTTTAGTTGGGCGTATACGGTCAAATAGGAGCCATGCCTGATAACAACCACATTGTTTTTTCCAGGTATCGTGCCGATAAGTGTTACCTCACCTTCAAAAACAGCCCTAACGGGAGAATCTTTTTCAGTTTGAATTCCCACTCCATCATTTACGACAGTGATCCTTTTTAGTACAGGGTGCGGCTGTTTTCCGAATTTTGCAGAAATAAACCCCGAACCCACTGGCCAGGTCAGGTTGTTCTTTTTAGACTCAAAAAGCTTTGTAAGCTCTGCTGCACTCGCGGCTTCAGCTGTAGATGCTGTCGAAGATTTTCTTGCTTCATCTTCAATAATCTTAGCTATTAAGGTATTTAGCTTTCTATTAGCTTCTCTTCTATTCTCAAGCTCTTTTCTTAGTTGACGTTCCTTTTTGGTTAGCTGGGCCACTAATTCAGATTGTTTTTTCTTAGATCTGGCTAGCTTCCTGCTTTCCCTGACTTGCTGGTTTAACAAACGTTGCTGTTCTGCCCGCTTCGCTTCGACCTTGCTGCGCTGGTCATTTAGCTCTTTAGTTACTACTTCAATTTGCTCAGCCTGTAACCTTCTGGCGTCTGAATATTGTTCTAGATATTTTAATCGCTGTAAAAGTTGGTTGAAATTCGTGGCAGAGAATAAAAACATCAACTTACTATTACCCCTATTTGCTTTGTATGATGAATAAATCTGGTCGGCATATTCTTCTTTCAATTGAATAAGATCATTTTGGAGCGATGAAACAACGATTTTTAAATCAATGATTTCATTATCTAGAATTCGGATTTCCGAGCCGATAGATCGAATCAAAGATTCTCTGGCATTTATCTGTTGATTTAACGCTTGTAATTGTCCTAATGTGGCTTTCTTTTCATCAGCAGTTTCGCTCAATATACGTTCCGCTTCAGCTATTTTTCTGAGGTTTTCTTTTTTTTCCTTTTCCAGCTGACTTTTGGTCTTCTGGGCATGAGCATCTATGCTGAAAAAAAGAGTAGGAATAATCAGTAAAATAAAGAGGTATCTACTTCTTCTCATATTTACTTGGTACAGCATATGGGAAGCTGATTGGCCCATCCACAATAGCCATTTTACTGTAAGAAATATTGATCTCTGTATTTGGCTTTTTTTCAGATTCATAATCGATAACTGCAGAAATTTCATTTGGAAAAACCTGATCCTCTACCAAAATAAAATCTCTGTAATTTACTGAAATCGTATTTCTTGTGTCCTCATCAAATACTTCAACTTTCTCAAGTTTCATACTCTTGGCCCCAATAAAATTATGAAAGAGATATACCCCTTTAGAGGCAGTGTAAGAAAAATAATTGTCAGACTTATCTACTTTCTGTTTTTTGTAAGGTTCAACCAAGTTTCCCAAAATGACAGACTGAATCATTTTGAAATTAAAGTCAAAATCATACTCCTTGGAGAGCTCATCAAACGTATATTCATAGTACTGCTTATTGAGCTTATCCAATACAAAAACATTTTCTGTATCCATAAGTACCCGAGCTACCTCAATGCCAAATCCGGGCGTAATCGAAAGCCAAATAATGGAGTCTTTTTTTATCCTAAAGTTTGCAGTGGCTGAGATATCCTTTTCTCCATCATCAAATTTGAATTTAGCTTTGGCCGTAAAAAACTTGAATTGTGGGTCTACGACTTCAAGTTTTTCTGACTTCTTACCAAAAATAGCTCCTACCTTTCTATTACACGACGATAAGGCCAGCACACCGACAACACATATTACAATCAGCTTATTCATATAGCTTGCGATCCGCGATTTTCTTTTCTATTAATTCAGATGCGTTACCTAAGTCCCTGGCTTTCTCCCATTGTTTAATAGCTCTTTCGACTTCCCCAAGCTGAAATAATACGTCTCCGTAATGTTCAATGACTGTGCCATCCTCATCCAATGATGCTGCTTTTTCCAGATATTTTTTAGACTCTTTGAATTTTCCGTTGGTATACAACACCCAGCCATGGGTATCAAGATAAGTTGGATTGTTTGGATGCTGCTCTACAAGTCGAGTTGACATCTCCAGTGCTTTATCTAAATTTTCATTGGCCAGCGACAGAAAGTAGCTATAATTATTAAGTACATGGTCATTATTGGGACCATTCATAAGTGCCTTATCATAAGCTTGGTAGGACTTATCTGATTCCTTAAGCCCGTTATAAGCATCTCCCAACTGCCCATAAATTACCGTTAATAACTTGGGGTCAATTGTATATTTCCTTCCTTGTTCCAGCATCCTTACCGCCTTCTTAAAATCTTTTTGAATTAAATAACCGGTTCCTGAGAAATAATAGAGGAGTGCCTGATTAGGAAAATATTCAAGCGCCTTTTCGGCATGGATTACAAGACTATCATATTGGCTGAGGTCAGCTTCAATATTTAAAATATTTTGCCATACTGAGTAGTTGGCAGGACTTAGGTTTACAGAATTCAAGTAGTAGCGAACTGCATCCTGACTTTTGCCATCCTGATATAGTAGATCTCCAACAAATGCCTGAGCCTTAAACTCATCCTGATGGTGATCTGCCAGCTTTACCGCTATCTGAGTTAAGATACTTCTTTCGGCAGGGTTAGGCTTCATTCCCAAGTAATTTGAAAGAATTTGAAATTTTGATTGAAAATCAATTGAACTTGTTTCAAATGCATCCTCTAAAAGATCTAGTGACTTAGCTCTCTCACCATTCATCCAGGCTAGTTCACTTTTCATAAGTGTAATTCGAGAAGATGCTGACTCAGAGCTTTCATACTCTTCAATTGCTTTGGCTGCTAGATCTAACCTCCTGTTTTGAATTAAGAAATTAATTAATTCTGCTTTGTAAGAAGCCTCATTTGGATACGCATCAATCAATTTCTGGAACTCTGCTATTACGTTATCAAGCTTGCCCTCTTTCATATAGATACGCTGCTTTTCACGTGTAATTTCTTCTTTGACACCAAGCTGAGCTTCGATTAAATCAAACACTCGAAACATATCTTCTCTTCTACCAGTGAGTTGATAAAGCTCAGCAAGCTCATAAAGCGCGTTTTCTTCAGAAGGAAATTTTTCCAATAACTCTTCATATGTTTTTGCAGCATCTATGTAGAATCCGATTGATTGATAAATACGAGCTAGTCCTAACCTGTAATATTTGTTTTCGGGATCTAAATCAATTGCTTTTAACCCGTAAGGAAGAGCCTTTTGACCTTCATTACTTTTGGCAAGTACCTCAGCTATTTTAAAATGGATTGCGGCGCTTTGGGAGTTCATTTCCATTGCGACATGGAAGTTTTCTAACGCTTTAGCATAATTCTCAAGAATTAATTGTTTTTCAGCTTCGACTATTACTCCTTCCAGTTTAAGCGAATCCTCTTGGGTTTGAGGAATAATAACATCCTTCTTTTTCCTTTGAGAAAAAGAAAGAAGTGATGTCATTAAGAGTACTGAAAAAAGTAGTATACGCATTGCTTTACCATTCGCTGTAGTCTCCCAAACTAACTGATTTGGGCTGGCTTTTCAAATTAACGAAGTTTCCAATCATTGAGTTGGTTAAATCAACGTCTTCTAACGTCGTGTTATTTTGAATGAGCGATTCAGAGAGTTTAGAGTTACTAATCTTGCATTTTTTACCTATGGAAACATTAGGTCCAATAGTAGAGTTCGAAACAGAGCTATCTTCATCTATGAAAACCGGCTCAATAATCTCGCAATTTTCGATACTTGCCTTTTCAGAAATTAGATTTTTCCCTTTCAGGAATGAAAGATATTTTGAATTGGACGCCACCGTAATAGCTTTATTCCCACAGTCCAACCATTCATTTACCGTGCCAATTGTGAAGTTCGTGCCCTTATTTTTCAAGCTTTCAAGTGCCATTGTCAGTTGAAACTCACCTCCACCTCTGATGTTGTTCTTGATTAGATAATCAATTTCGGCCTTCAAATCTTCTCCTTTTTTAAAATAGTAAATTCCAATAATGGCCTGATCGGAGATGAAATCTTTCGGCTTTTCAATAAAGTCAGTAATAATTCCTTTTTCATTTGTCTTAACCACACCGAATGCACTGGGATCCTCAATCTGCTTGGTCCAAATGATTCCATCATCCTCCGGATTAAGCTTAAAATCTGCTCTAAACAACGTGTCGGAGAAAGCAACTGTGACTCTACCTTCCAATATTTCATTGGCGCAAGCAATGGCATGCGCTGTTCCCTCTGCGGTTTCCTGAACATAGAAATGAGCTTTAGCGCCCACTTCAGTTGCTATTGTTCGTAACTGGTTCTTGATTTCTTCATCGAAATCGCCTGTTACAAATCCAATATTTTCAATTTTTTCAGGAGTGACTTCTGCAATATCCTCCACCAACCGTTGAACAATAGGCTTACCAGCAATGGGGATTAAAGGTTTCGGAGTAGTCAGTGTATGTGGCCTAAGTCTCTTTCCTTTTCCGGCCATCGGAATGATCAAATTCATGAAAAAAGTTGTTGAATTTAGCTAATTAGCTTTACGCTTTTGAAATGATTTTCTTTCTAAAATTATTAGCAAAGTTAGATAGATTAATACGATCAAAACAGTCTTAAAGATTGATTGTTGTGTCACCTCATTTAAAATTATTCCTAAACCAGCCAAACTTACGTATGTAAGCACTTTAACAATCTGGTACGGAACCGGATAATGCCGCATACCCCATAGATAGGAAATAATAACCATCAATAAGTAAGTAACAAACGTAGCAACTGCACTTCCTAGATAACCCATAACCGGAATCAGTATCCAGTTGAGAAGAAATGTTACAAATGCACCAATAAGGCCAATGTAGGCCCCATAAAGTGTTTTATCAGTCAGTTTATACCATAACGACAAATTGTAAAACACTCCTAAAAATAATCCTCCTCCAAGCAACCAAGGCACAGCATTTAGGGCCAATAAATAACTCTCCTGTCTTAAGAAAATTGGTGCATAATACGGCATGAATACAGATAGGGTGAGCCAGCTAAAGGCAGTGAATAGCACAAAACCTGTCATTACCTGGCTAAAGACCTGCGGTGATTTTTTTTCTTTTGCTTGGCTAAAAAAGAAAGGTTCAAAAGCATACCTGAATGCTTGAACGGCCAACGTCATAAAAACCGAAAGCTTATAACACGCTCCAAAAATTCCCAGAATTTCCAGGTTAGTATATCCTTCATAAAAGCCTTCAGGTAGTCTGTATTTCAATATAGCACGACTTAGCATTTCATTCGTCACTCCGGCAAATCCTATAATTAATACCGGCCAGGCATACTTCATCATTCGCTTCCACTCCGATGAATTGAAAGTGAGTTTTATCTTTAGCCAATCCGGAATAAAGAAAAAGAGATACAATCCGTTTGCAATCAGGTTTGAAAGAAAAACATAGCCTACTCCAATTTCAGGGTTGTAAATCTTACTGATAAAACTACCCGGATCATCTTCCAAAATCATGGGACATAGAAGGATGAAGAATAAATTCAACAGAATATTGATACCAATGTTTGATAATTTAAAAACCGCAAAGTGGTATGCTTTTCCGTTTTGGCGTAAACGGGCAAAAGGGATAGCTACAATTGCGTCTATGGCTAAAATTGCTGCGAGCCATTTAATGAAATAGGCCTTATTTGGATATTGTAAAACTCCGGCTATTGATTCTGAAAAAAGCCATATAATTCCTGAAAACAATAGCGAGGAAATGAGAATACTTGTAAATGCGAGATTGAAATAATTGTATCCGATATCCTGAGAAGAAAATCGGAAATAAGCTGTCTCTAAACCATAGACATATAAGATGTTTAGAAATGCCACATATGCATAAAGTTCTGTGACAATTCCATACTCTGCAGGAAGAAAAACGGATGTGTAAAGTGGGACTAATAGATAATTAAGCATGCGACCAAGCACGCTACTCAGGCCGTATACTGCTGTTTGGCTGGCTAGCTTTTTGAGAATTGACAAAAATTATTCGCCTTTAAAATCAGCTTTTCTTTTCTCTAAGAATGCGGAAACACCTTCTTTGAAATCTTGTGTTCCGAAACACCCTGCAAAAGCGTTGGCCTCTGTTTGATACCCTTCAACTCCAGTTTCGAAGTATGCATTTACCGCATCTATAACCATACCAATTGCCAGCGGAGCTTTAGATGAGATTTTTGAAAGTAATTCAACTGCTTTTGCATGAGCCGTTTGTTTATCTGCCTCCACATAATTAGCAAGCCCCATTTGCTCAGCTCTTTCAGCTCCAATCATGTCTGCACTCATTAAAAATTCGAATGCTCTACCTTTTCCGATTAATTGAGTCAATCGTTGAGTTCCTCCGTACCCAGGAATTAATCCAAGGTTAACTTCCGGCTGACCGAATTTGGCACTTGAAACAGCTACTCTCATATGACAAGCCATTGCCAATTCACATCCACCTCCTAAAGCAAATCCATTTACCAATGCAATTACTGGTGTATGACAATTCTCAATTTCCTGAAAAATCTCCTGCCCTTCTTCAGCAAACTTACGGGCATGCATTTCGCTCAATCCCGTAAACTCACTGATATCAGCACCAGCAACAAATGCCTTTTCTCCGGCACCCGTAAGGATTACTCCCCTAATATCTTTAGGATTATCCTGAACATATTGAAAGGCATCTCGGATTTCGAGCATTGTGGCACGGTTTAATGCATTCATTTTACTTTCTCGGTTGATCGTAATTGTGAGAATGCTATCTGTTAAATCAAGTGCCAGATTTTCGTAAGATTCCATGGTTGCTTGGTTTTTCAGGTGGAAAGAAAGTGGAAAATTGCCTTAATCAAAAACAATTGTCTCTTTCAAATTCTCAATCATTACTTCAACAAGCTCAGTAAGTCCATGAGAATGTTGCCACCCCCAGTTATTCCTGGCAGCACTATCATCAATACTTCCAGGCCAACTATCGGCTATTTTTTGCCTAAAATCCGGATGATAGGTAATCTCAAAATTCGGATAGTGTTTTTTTATTTCTTCTGCTATTTCTTTCGGAGAAAAACTCATGGCTGATAGGTTGTAAGAACTCCGAACTTTTACATTTTTAGGAACTGTTTCCATGAGCTCAATAGTCGCCTTTACGGCATCATCCATATACATCATAGGAAGCATACTATTTTCAGATAAGAAACAATCATATTTTTCACCGGCTATCGCTTTATGAAAAATATCAACAGCATAATCTGTTGTACCTCCTCCAGGAAGTGCCTTATACCCAATAAGTCCCGGATACCTTAGACTCCTTACATCCACCCCATATTTTTCATGATAATACTCACACCATCTTTCACCAGCTAATTTGGATATACCATAGACAGTGTTGGGACTCATTATCGTATTTTGAGGCGTATTTTCTTTTGGAGTATCCGGTCCGAATACAGCAATTGAGCTTGGCCAATAGATTTTTTGAAGTTTATCCTTACCTGCTTCCAGTACGGTAAGCAGACTATCCATATTCAGTTGCCATGCAAAATGTGGGTTCTGCTCCCCTTTAGCTGATAAAACAGCTGCCAGATGATATACCTGAGTGATGTTATGTTCCTCTAAAATGATCTGAAATGATTCTTTATTGAGAATGTTAAGCTTTTCATAAGGACCACCACTTAACAACTCTACAGGCTCATCAAGTAAATCTGAAGCTATCACATTTTCAGTTCCTTTTAGTTCTCTCAATTTTAGTGTTAGCTCCGTGCCTAACTGTCCGCAAGCACCTATGATTAGGATTTTATCCATGGGTTAAAGGTTATTCGTATGAGGTTTTAGAATTGCAAATTTACAACCCGTTAGAAAACTTGCTTCCATTAAATTTGTTCCCATGAAGTTTGATGAGTATCTGGCCGCAAAAAAAATTAATCCGGCAAAATTTAAGGAGGCAGAACCCCTTCAATACGAAGAGTTCAATCAGATTTTTTCTCAGGTTCATCCAGATAGCTTCACACAACAAAAACTTTTTTTGATTAATAAAATTCGCAGAAATTATAAGCTTTTAGAAGAGGTTGACGTAAAAAAGACTACCCCACCAAAAGCCATGCGACCTAAAATAAAACCATTAAAACCGAAAACAAGCTAACATGTATAAATCGCTAAAGCCAAGATTAGAAAAAGAGATCGAAGAGATTAAAGAAGCAGGTCTGTACAAGAAAGAACGTATTATAGCGTCCCCTCAAGATGCTGACATTACGCTTTCTGATGGCTCGGGGGTGATTAACTTTTGTGCCAATAACTATTTAGGATTATCCTCTCACCCAAAAGTGATTGAGGCTGCAAAAAACACCATCGACTCTCATGGTTTTGGCATGTCTTCAGTAAGATTTATCTGCGGTACCCAAGACATCCATAAAGAACTTGAGCGGAAGATTTCAGAGTTTCTTGGAATGGAAGACACCATTCTTTATGCTGCGGCTTTTGATGCAAATGGTGGTGTGTTTGAGCCCCTCCTTGGACCAGAAGATGCCATCATCTCTGACTCATTGAATCATGCATCAATTATAGACGGAGTAAGGTTGTGTAAGGCGGCCCGATACAGATACAAAAACAATGATATGGCTGACCTTGAGGAGCAGCTGAAATCGGCTTCAGAGGCTAAAGTTAAAATTATTGTAACTGATGGAGTCTTCTCAATGGATGGCACCATTGCTCAATTGGACAAAATTTGTGACCTAGCTGATAAATATGATGCATTAGTAATGACGGATGAATGTCACTCAACCGGGTTTATTGGAAAGACCGGACGGGGTGTGCATGAGTTTAGAAATTGTATGGATCGGGTGGATATTATTACAGGAACGCTCGGTAAAGCAATGGGTGGCGCTTCCGGTGGATTTACTGCAGCCAAAAAAGAAATTGTCGACATTCTCCGTCAGCGTTCCAGACCGTACTTGTTCTCTAATACGCTGGCTCCATCTATTGTAGGAGCTTCCATTGCTGTGATTGATATGTTGAGTGAAACCACAGAGCTTAGAGATAAGTTAGAGGACAATACCAAGTATTTCAGAGAACATATGACTGCCGCAGGCTTTGATCTTAAGCCCGGCGAGCATCCGATTGTTCCTGTTATGCTTTATGACGCTAAATTATCACAGGAAATGGCTGACAGGCTATTGAAAAAGGGCATCTACGTGATTGGCTTTTATTACCCGGTAGTTCCGAAAGAGCAGGCAAGAATCAGGGTTCAAATCTCTGCTGTTCATGAACGTGAGCACTTAGACAAAGCCATCCAGGCATTTACTGAGGTGGGGAAAGAGCTTGGAGTGATATAAATTATGATCTCATAGAATAATTCGAATCCTCACCTAACGGTGAGGATTTTTTATGCCACTTCCTCTTTTACGGTAACCTCTACCTTCGATTCCTCTTTCTTTTCTTTTTCCTTTTTCGAATCCTTCGGCTCATTAAGGTATTTATTGATATGCCTTCTTAGCTCTTGTGCTGAGATGTTGTGCATGGTAACACCATCTTGCATAGCTGAAATTTGGCCGGTCTCCTCTGAAACAACTATGATAAAAGTCTCTGTATTCTCAGACATACCAAGGCCTGCTCTGTGCCTTAAGCCATATTGTGCGGGCACGTCCCTTTCTGTAACCGGGAGAATGCATCTTGCAGCTACGATTCGATCCTTATGAACAATGACTGCTCCATCATGGAGTGGGCTATATTTATTAAATATCGCTAACAAGAGTCTCTTGGATAAAAGGGAATCCATTGCATCACCTGACTCGGCGTAAAATTTCAATGGAGAGTCGTGAGAAAGCACTATTAATGCTCCTGTATTAGACCCAGCGAGGGATTTTACCGCTTCAACAATAGGAGTGATATTGGCTCTTCGTGCATTTCCATTCTGTGACCAGAAGCGCACATTTTTGAAGAACTTACCGTCTTCAAAAATATTTGTTCTACCGACTAAAAGTAAGAATTTTCGAATCTCCTGTTGAAACAGTATGATTACCGCTAAAACTCCTACTCCCATGAATTGCCCTAAAATTGAACTTAAGAGTTCCATTTGCAAGGCACTCACAACCAGATAAATCAGGTAAATCGAAAGGAAGCCTACAAATACCTTGATAGCCACACTCCCCTTCATCAGTTTGTAAACCTGAGTCAATAGGATAGTGACCAGAAGAATATCTAATGCATCCTTCCAACTGATATCTAAAAATCCTATTTGAATTGCTAAAATCAACTCAGTTTACTTATAAGTTTTATTGCCTCAGCAGCCTCCTTCACGTCATGCACACGAAGTATAGAAGCACCTTTCAACAAAGCTATGCTATTTAACACCGATGTACCATTCAAAGCTTCCTCAGCGGTCAAATTAAGTGTTCGGTAGATCATAGACTTCCGTGAGAGTCCAACCAATATTGGCTTGTCAAGGCGGTGAAAATGATCAAGCTTGCTCAATATCTCAAAACTTTGTTCTGCAGTCTTAGCAAATCCGAACCCTGGATCTATTATGACATCCTTTATACCCAACCGGTTGCAATCGTAAATAACTGATGAAAGATATTTTACAATTTCATTTAATGGATCTTCATAGTCAGTCAGGTTTTTCATGGTTTGAGGTGTGCCACGCATGTGCATCGCAATGTATGGGATGTTCATTTCGGCAATTGATACCAACATACTGGTATCCAATTGGCCTCCTGAAATATCATTTACCATAGATGCCCCTGCATCGATCGCCTTTCGAGCGACTTCAGATCTAAACGTGTCGATAGATATTATTGCCTCAGGAAATCTTTTAACTAAAACCCCAATTGGATCTATCACACGCTTTAACTCCTCCTCAACAGAAATATCTTCTGCACCAGGTCGTGAGGAGTATCCTCCAATATCCAGAAATGTCGCACCATCATCCAGCATTTGTTCAGCACGTTCAAGTACATCACTTACAACAGATTTTCTGCTATCTATAAAAAAAGAATCCGGAGTTACATTAATAATTCCCATCACCTTAGGTAATGAAAGATCGATAATTTCTCCTTTGATATTGATGGTATGTTTGCTACTCAATGGATTAGTTTTGCTTGCCAAGTAAAATTACATGAGACAGGAAACTGAGCAGCAATACAAAGAGATCATTTCTGAATGCAAAGAGATTTTTGCGAAAAAAACGAAAGATTATGGTACCGCCTGGAGGATTTTAAGGTTGCCATCTATAACCGATCAGATCTTTATCAAAGCCCAACGCATTAGATCCATTCAGGAAAAAGGTGAGAATAAAGTCGGTGAAGACATAAGTGACGAATTTATTGGCATCATCAATTATTGCATAATCGCTATCATTCAAATGCGGTTAAACGAGATAGAAGAAATGGAAATTCCTTTTGATGAGCTGGAACCAAAATATGATCAGGTAGCCAATGATACGATGAATTTGCTCTCTGCGAAAAATCATGATTATGGTGAGGCATGGAGAGAAATGCGAGTCAGCTCAATGACCGACATCATTCTCATGAAATTGATGAGAGTTAAACAAATTGAAGATAATGCTGGTAAAACCTTAATATCTGAAGGAATAGATGCCAATTATCAGGACATGATCAATTATTCTGTTTTTTGTTTAATCAAATTGAAAGAAGCATGAAAATCTTAAAAGAATTTGCTCGCTACGCTGTAGGTGCACTTTTCATTTTCTCAGGGATTATCAAAGTGAATGACCCGGTAGGAACTGCAATCAAGCTGGAAGAATATTTTCAGGTTTTTGCATCAGATATTGCGCCATTTTTTGAGTGGTTTGTTCCGGCGGCACTTTTTCTGAGTGTTGTTTTAAGTGTTTTGGAAGTTGTCCTTGGAATTGCGCTAATCATTGGGTTTAAAATGAAACAAACATCATGGATTCTGCTCGCCATGATCGTTTTCTTTACTTTCCTCACTTTCTATTCAGCCTATTTCAATAAAGTAACTGATTGCGGTTGTTTCGGTGATGCCATAAAGCTGACCCCTTGGCAATCCTTTTATAAAGACATCATTCTTCTTGTTCTGATTGGAGTGATTTTCTGGAAGAGAGATAGCTATTCTTCATTATTAAACAGGAAAGTAGGGATCATAAGTGTTGGTGCCGCCACCATCGTATTGGTAGTAGTTGCAATAATTGCAATCCAACATTTACCCTACATTGACTTTAGGGCTTATAAAGTAGGCAATCATTTACCTACACTCATGCAAAATTCAGAACCTCTGAAATATGTTTATATCATGGAGAAGGATGGAGAAACTTACGAGTTCGAGACTTACCCTTCTGAAGGAGGTTATGAATATGTGGAAGCTAAGCTGACCAACCCGGACGCTGCGGCTAAAATTACAGACCTCAATGTCTGGCGTGACGATACTGATTATACAGAGGAGCTTCTTACCGGAACCAAACTTGTTATCATTATTCATCAAATTGAAAAGACTTCTTTGAAAAAGATCGATCGATTAAGAAATCTTACCTTCAAAAACCCTCGATTTACAACATGGATTCTTACTTCTTCAGGTTATGAGAAATTTGAAGCTTTCAGGCATACTAATCAATTGGCAGCTCCATATTTCTTCGCTGATGCAACGGTTCTGAAAACAATGGTTCGGTCAAATCCTGGAGTGGTATTAATTAAAGACGGAGAAGTATTGGCTAAATGGCACTTTAATGATACGCCTCTAACTGATGATGTTATTGAAATCTTAAATCGTCAGTGAACCGTCGAATTTTTTTGATTGGTCTTCCTGGTGCAGGAAAAACTACTATGGGTCTTGATCTTGCGGTAGATCTGGGCATTCAATTTGTTGATCTAGATCAGGATATTGAGAAGAGTGAAAAACGCTCCATATCTGAGATTTTTGAAATAAAGGGAGAAGCTCATTTTCGTCAACTTGAAAAACTTCAGCTTGAAAAAGTGATCTTGGAATTAGACTCATTTGTTATGGCTACCGGAGGTGGAACTCCATGTTTCTTCAATAATTTGAAGTCAATGAAAGACGTAGGTGAAGTAGTTTATATTGATACTTCAATTGAAGAAATTGAAGCTCGACTTGTTTTAGATGAAACCCGTCCCTTAATGAAGTCAAATAGCCTTAAGGATTTGCTTGACAAAAGAAAAGGATGGTACAATCAAGCTGATCATACCATCCGGAAATACAAAGATCTTTTAGCACTTTTCTCTTAAAAATTAAGTCCGAAAGTGACGGATACAGTGGTGTTATTGATATCGCTGGTCGCAACCGGCTGATCACTTGTAATAAAATATGGTACAGCTTGATGCTGTCTCGAGCTCGAGACCATCGCAAAGTCTAGAAAATAATCAGAGGTACGGTAACCGAAACCGAGTGACACATTCGTTCTTTCATTCAGATTGGAACCTTTAACGGGATCTGGCAGTATTGCATATCCTGCTCTCAGTCTGAAATTATCAAATCGGTATTCTCCACCTACACGGATATTCATTACAGATTCGTAAACATCCTCAATTATGTCATTGTCTGATGCCGTGGAAAAGTCTTCAGAGTTAAGATTAGCCTTAGCATAATCTACGAATTCAAGATCTCCAGATAAAAACCCATCCTTTCCGATAAATAAAGCTGCTCCTAAACCAACTTTTGAAGGAGTTCTTAATCGATATTGATTTACAAATAAACTGCTCTGATATGGGTCGATTGTGGCTAGGTCATAGGTGACTTCTTCTCCGTCTACGGTCTCAGTATAAGTAGTCCCTGCATCCCAATCTGCTGCTAAATCCAAATAGCTTTCTTCATCCATGGTGAAGAATGAGGGAGAAGTATAACTAGCACCAATGGTCAAAATTTCTATCGGACGGAAGATCGCTCCAAAGTTGAAATTCACCCCTGATCCTCTCACGTTTATTTCATCATCTATTCTTATGGCATTTAAGGAATCTAAGTCAGAACCGCCTTGTAAAAAATCAAACTCCTCGTAAGCTCTTTCTTGCTTATAGTTAAGAATTTGAACCCCCATTCCTCCTCCAAAATAAAATTTATCATCATAGTTTCCTCCCCATGCCATATTTAACTGATAGTGAGATCCACGTTCCTTTATTGTCTCTCTTTGAATCGGAAATCCACCAACAAAAGCGTCATAAAACTGGATGTTACCACCACCGTCAGCTACAGGTGTTATCAGGAATTGATCAAAAGTAGCATAGCTTAATTCACTAAGGTCATCAATACCTTGTGCCCCGGCATCTTGAAGAATATTATCTACAATTGAATTGTATCCATTTTCACCCTGATAACTCCTATTCAGGTGAAACGTATTATTTCTACTTAATGAAATGGCCAGAGATCCGCCCTTGAATTTATCCTCAGAGAATCTGCCTTTATTAAAATTGATCACCGTCCCTATGTTGGCAAAGTTGAAATTGTTTCTAAAGTTCTCTTCGGAACCCTGTCTCTCAAACCCATCATCTCTTAAAATTCCATATTCAGTATCTGTGTTTATAAAATCAAGCGATGGGGTCAGAACGAAAACACTCTTGTTGAAAAACCCTAAACCTGCCGGATTTGATACAGCAGAGCTAATATCACCGCCTAAAGCTATCTGAGCTCCTCCTATCGCCTGCATTCTGGCAGTGCTGCCAAAAGAATAGTTTGAATTACTGAATCTAAATGCATCCTGATAGTACTGAGCATTGGACATAACTGAATATCCAAAAAATGAAAGTAAGAGTATGATTAACTTATTTTTCATTGATGTCATTTTTTTTAGTTCCCTCCTCGTCTTCCAGAACTTGATCTTCCAGATGAAGATCTTGAACCTGATGATCGACTTCCTGATGATCGACTAGATCGACCCACGGATCCTGAACTTCTGGAAGAGCCGGATGATCTTACCGAAGAACTTCGACCTGATGAACTCCTTCCGCTTGAAGCAGGAGGTGAGTAGCTGCGTGTTCTCGAGCTGTTGCTTGACCGACCGTAGTTCGAATTAGAATTTTGTCTGCTAGAATTAAACCTACTATTTGAATTCGTTGACCTTGAATTATTAATGGAACTCGAAGATCTCGAATTAATTGAACTGGAACTACGCGAGTTTCCATTGGCAATTCTTCCAGCACGCGATCGATTTAAATAATCTGCCTGCTGTCTGCTATAGCTTCTTCCATTATTTGAATCAGTTGTTGCTGCCACCCTTCTTCCAGATGACGATCTACTCTCTCTCGACGACACAGAACCTCTGGAAGGTCTGGCACCTCTCACGACACCTCGTCCTCTCCTTGAATTGTTATCAACCAGGTAAACTGGCCTTCTGTAGTAATTTCCATAGTATACTGGCGGGCACCACAGTGAATTATAAAATCCACCTCCCCAGGCCCAGGAATTCCAGCCCCAGCCAGCGTTCCATCCCCAACCCCGATTCCAACCCCAGCCAGCATTCCAACCCCATGGATCCCAAAAAGGATCATACCAAGGATTTCCCCATGCATTACCATAGGATACTGACCAAAAGTTTCCACCCCAGCTGTTCCATCCCATACCAAATCTGAATCTTGGTCTATTCCATCGATTGAAATCATTCCAATTGTCATTGTAATAATTGTTTATAACAACCGGCTGTTGAGAAGTATTATCATAGGAGGCTTGTGGATCACTATAGTTTTGATTGTCATACGAATTGTAATCGGTATAATCCCGATCAGACCTATAATCTTCCTGTGTTCTTTCAGGCTCATAGTAATCAAGTGATTCCTCACTCACATCACCTGAAACCTCGGCATTATATTGATATTGCCTACCCAGAAAGCTTAGCTCTTTATCATTTGAAGGCTGATTTTGGTAACTTTGAGCTTCCTTATCCTCGTTCTTCTTCTGCTTCTTGACCCGGTCCTTTTTCGTAAAGTATAAATCGTCATACTCTTGACTGAAAGCCATTGAAGTGGATAAACCTAAAATGGCTATTAAAAAAATTTTAAGATACTGTCTCATGATCAACCTCCTTTGTTTTTAATTAAACGATTCTTGAGGGCTCTCTGTTCTATAGCTCCGCTATATTTGCGTCCCTTATTAAAATCTTATTTACCTAAGGAGCAAACTCCATACCAAAAGAAATATTTATACATGGCTAAAGCTATTCCATCTCGTTCTGAAGATTATTCATTGTGGTATAATGAATTGGTAAAAAAGGCCGGATTGGCCGAAAATTCTCCTGTAAGAGGATGCATGGTCATAAAACCTTATGGATTTGCCATTTGGGAAAAAATGCAGCAAACACTGGATAAAATGTTTAAAGACACTGGTCATGAGAATGCCTATTTCCCGCTCTTGATTCCAAAATCCTTTTTGAGTAAGGAAGCTGATCATGTGGAAGGATTTGCGAAAGAGTGCGCTGTTGTCACCCATTACCGCCTGAAGAACGATGAAGATGGAAAGGGTGTGGTGGTAGATCCTGAAGCAAAGTTGGAAGAGGAATTAATTATACGTCCAACTTCAGAAACGGTCATTTGGGATTCGTATAAAAACTGGATTCAGTCGTACCGTGATCTTCCAATTCTGGTGAATCAGTGGGCAAACGTAATGCGATGGGAAATGAGAACCAGGCTATTTTTAAGAACTGCAGAATTCTTATGGCAGGAAGGACATACGGCACATGCGACCAAGCAAGAAGCAGTGGATGAGACCCGACAGATGCTAGATGTATACGCCACATTTGCTGAAGAATTTATGGCAATGCCGGTTATCAAAGGTGTAAAGACTGAGAGTGAACGCTTTGCTGGAGCCGTTGACACCTACTGTATTGAGGCAATGATGCAGGATGGAAAAGCACTTCAGGCTGGGACATCACATTTTCTGGGACAGAATTTCGCCAAAGCCTTTGATGTGAAATTTGCTACCAAAGAAGGAAAAGAGGAATTGGTTTGGGGTACGTCCTGGGGGGTAAGTACCCGATTAATGGGAGCATTGATTATGGCTCACTCTGATGACGATGGACTTGTTCTCCCACCAAAATTAGCCCCAATACAGGTCGTGATTGTGCCAATTTTTTTCAAAGATGAGCAGCTGGAAGAGATAAGCAAGGTTGTCTCACCCATCGTTGATGAACTGAAAAGTAAAGGCGTGTCTGTGAAGTTTGATACACGAGATACCCATAAACCGGGATGGAAATTCGCTGAATACGAGCTGAAAGGAGTTCCAGTCAGATTAGCGGTAGGCCCTAAAGATCTGGAAAAAGGAACAGTAGAAATCGCCCGAAGAGATACAAAGGAAAAATCCTTTCATCCAATGGGCTCTGCTGTTGATCATGTGATGTTCTTGCTAGAGGACATTCAGAACAACATTTACAACAAGGCAAAAGAATTTCGTGAAGAAAACTCCCGAGAGGCTAATACCTATGAGGAGTTTAAAAATTTGGTAGAGAAAGGGTTCGTTTATGCTCACTGGGATGGTACTGCTGAAACTGAGGATAAGATTAAAGATGAGACGAAGGCAACCATTAGATGTATTCCAATAAATCAGAAAAAGGAAGAAGGAAAATGTATCTTTACTGGCAAGCCCTCAAAGGGACGTGTGCTTTTTGCAAAAGCTTATTAAAATCAATTTAGATGGACTGGCTAATCATAACCGGACTTATTCTTTTAGGTACTTTTCTAATTATTGCGGAGGTAATCTTTGTGCCTGGAACCACCATTGTCGGCATATTGGGATTTATATGTTCGGTGTATGGAATATTTCTTGGTTACGATTATTATGGAGCTTCCACAGGAACTATAGTTCTTGTTGTTACAGCTGTGATTAATATGGGAGCCTTAATTCTTGCTTTTAAAAGCAAGTCTTGGGAAAGGTTCTCTCTGAAGGGAACGGTGGCCGGAAAATATGATGATGATTTTAAGCCAAACCTTCAAGAAGGTGATAAAGGAGTAACCATATCGTCGCTTAAGCCTGTTGGTAAAGCGTTATTTGAGGAGAAAGAAATAGAAGTACGCTCAAATGGTGGTTTTGTTCCTGAAAATGTAGAAATTGAAGTCCTAAGAATAGAGTCTTCAAAAATTTTTGTTCAACCCGTAAAAAACTAAAATCATGGGTAGCAGTGTGATGCTAATATTACTCGTAGTTGGAGGAATTATCCTCTTTTTCATTTTTCTCTATTTTGTTCCAGTTAACCTCTGGATCACTGCCATTTTCTCTGGTGTAAGAGTAGGCCTTTTAGAACTCGTTTTTATGAGAATCAGGAAGGTACCACCTTCAATAGTGGTTAATTCATTGATTACAGCTACAAAAGCTGGACTCATGACTCAAGATGAGGAGGGCGGCAATAAAAGGCAATTAAAAACTCAGGAATTAGAAGCTCATTACCTGGCAGGAGGAAATGTACCACAGGTTATACGTGCGCTAATTTCAGCTGACAAAGCCAACATAGAGCTCACGTTTAAACAAGCTACTGCTATCGACCTTGCGGGTAGAGACGTTTTTGAAGCTGTTCAGGTTTCTGTTAATCCAAAAGTTATCAATACTCCATCCGTGGCTGCTGTTGCTGCTGATGGTATCCAATTGGTTGCTAAAGCACGAGTTACCATTCGCGCTAACATTAAGCAATTGGTTGGTGGTGCTGGAGAAGAAACTATTCTAGCGAGAGTCGGCGAAGGAATTGTAACTTCAGTTGGTTCCGCATCAACGCATAAAGAGGTTCTTGAAAACCCAGACAAAATATCGAAACTGGTACTCCAAAGAGGACTCGATGCAGGTACAGCTTTCGAAATACTATCCATTGATATTGCGGATGTAGATGTGGGAGCCAATATTGGTGCGAAACTACAGACAGATCAGGCATCTGCCGACTTAAAGGTAGCTGAGGCAAAAGCTGAGGAAAGACGTGCAATGGCGGTAGCTGAAGAACAAGAAATGCTTGCCAAAGCACAGGAAGCAAGAGCTAAGGTAATTTTGGCTGAGGCGGAAGTACCTAAAGCTATAGCAGAAGCCTTTAGAAGTGGCAACCTGGGTATAATGGATTACTACAAATTCCAAAATATTGAGGCAGATACAGACATGAGAAGCTCAATAGCTGGATCTGGCACCAAGAAGGGATCATCCAAGAAAAAAAGCTAAGTAGATAACTAACCTAGAAAGAGCTCCAGGTGACTGGGGCTTTTTTTATGCATTGACTTTCTCTGGCGTGAACTCTCCCTCAAGTTCTATGGCTTGCTTGATATGTGCCAGATGGTGTTTACAATGCCAATTGTACAATCCCAGCATCCACTCCAATGTAAATTCACGGTTGTACTCGGGATGAAAATAGGTACGCTTTCTATGCTCAGGCTTGAGGGATTTTAGCAATATCACCCACCTGTTATGAAGCCCTTCCAGGATTTCAATGGATTCTGTAATTTCTTCATTATCTGCATCAGCTGTCTTTGCCCATGCTGCCTCATCGTAAGGTTTAATTGTTGGATTATCTTCCGTAAGAATTAGCTTGAATCTAATAAAGCTATTCATGTGACTATCCGCCAAATGATGGACGACTTGCTTCACATTCCAACTCCCCGGCCTGTATTGCAGTTCGAGCTCGTCATAGGAAAGGTTTCCAACAAGATTTGTCAATTTCTCTGGCAATTCTTGTAAAGTGAGAATCCATTTTTCGAAAACCTCGTCCGTAATTTCTGCTGGAGCTTCGTACTTACCCACAGGGTATTTTAAGATATCTATATCCACTGGTTAGATTTATTTTTTTCGTTTAAAGATAGGCACAGTACTGCATGGCTCTCCATACATGAGGCTATTTACAAGAGGGAATAGTGCCGAGGTAAGCTTGGTGTACGCATACTCAATGCTTTTAACATTGCCACACCCCTTTATTACTACCTTCTTTTCATTAAAATCATTCTTCAAGAGACAATCTTTTATCGCCTGATCGATCAATGATTTTTCAATCCCTAGTTCATCACCAAAGGTTACCAAATTGGCAAATTCCTGTAGTCTGGTAACCAAAAGCATATAAGCCCAGGTTGGAATGATTGCATCCGCAGAGCATATTAAACCTACATTTTTACCCGCGTAGATTTTCCAATCATGCTCTTTCAAAAAAGCCCTAAAGTCTTTTTCTCTTAACATAAGGCCTTCAAATAAGACCTGCTTTAAATCAAAGATGACATACTCACCCTGATGTAAATAATCCTCCAAATCGATTGAAATGAGTGGGCTTTTAGCGACTCTGTTAACAATTTCTTCCATTGACCTACAGCAACTGCTTTTTTGGTGTAGTAGTTCGCCATTCTTTTAGATAATTAGGTTCAAAATAGGCGACATCTTCGAATTTTTTATCCTGATACTTTCTGAAAGCCATTCTACCCATATTGCTTGCATCCGGAAAAATGTCAGCTATAAGGATCAGGTTCTCCTGCCTACCGATACCTCTAAACTTGGGCATACCGTCACCAAAAAGATAAAGCGGCTTCTTAAATTCAATAAATGTATCCTCCTCCAAAATTTTTGGTTGAAGGTCCCAAATCTTATTCCCGTTTTGATCTTCTATCTGTGTATATACTTCCATTCTACGCGCATCCATCATCGGACAAAGTAGATGCTCACCCTGGAACCTGCCTCTCATAGCTTCGGTCATTATGTCCAAGGAAGAAATGGCTATGAGTGGTTTGTTCAACGTATAGCAAATCCCTTTTGCATTTGACACACCAATCCGAAGACCTGTATATGAGCCAGGGCCAGAAGAAACAGCCACAGCGTCAAGGTCTTTAAATCCAACATTTATTTCTTCGCAAATGTCCAGGGCAATTCCCGGTAATAATGAACTATGAGACTTCTCTACCTGGTGAATTTGATTAACTAGCAATTCACCTTCACGATGTAGTGCTACTGAGCATACCATCGTGGATGTCTCTATACTGAGTATCAACGCCAATTAGTTCGAGTTTAAAATGGACTGGTATTTTTCAGGATCATTCAGAACAGTAACTGCGGCCTGCACATCCGGGTCCTTGCCAAAGGTAGATTCAATGATTCCCCGTTCATAAAAATACCTGCCGGCGATTTCTTGCTCTAAAAGCATGACAATTTCTTCTTTGAAGGTCTCCAGGTCACTTTCTTTATTGGGCTTAGTCGCCATTTCCAGTTTGTCAAAATAGCTTTTCAGCTGAGTATATTTCTTTTCCTCTTTGGCAATCTCGATCAAATCCTGCGTTTCACGTTCTACCCGAGTATCGTAGTTAAAATCCCTTCCCAATAACCACTTTTTGAAATCAGCATAATCAGCATCAGAGAGACGTAGGTCATTCGGTTTTTCAGGATTCAAATCCTCATTCTTATAAAAATATTCAGTAGCGTAATAGAAAATATGATTGTCCCTAACCAGGCTTTTGGTGATCGGAGCAAACGCAAGTTTCTTCACCTCAACGTCCGGGTCAATACCCCCTCCATCAAAAACCTTTCGCCCGTTCAACGTATAAAATTCACTTTTCAAAGAATCCGGAATTTTTCCGACGCTTCCATCCTCATTTCGGTTGCTATAATCGATAGCCTGAATGCATCTTCCTGTAGGAGTGTAATACTTTGCTGTAGTGATCTTGACCACCGCGTCATATGATAGTGGTCGTTCAATCTGAACCAATCCCTTCCCAAAAGTCTTCCGACCAATTAAAACTCCCCGATCATAATCCTGCATTACTCCTGATACAATTTCTGAAGCTGACGCACTACCATTGTCAGTCAAGACAACTACAGGTATATTGGGATCAACCGGATCATTTAAGGTATTATATGTCCAGTCATTAGCTCTTACTTTTCCTTTTTGAGTTACAATTTTTCTTCCTTTTTCCACGAATACGTTAGAAACGTTTACCGCCTCATGAAGCAAACCTCCCGGGTTTCCTCTTAAGTCCAAAATGATTTTGTCAGCGCCCTGCTCCATCAGATCAAGCACCTTGATCCCTATGGACCTGCCTACATTTTGTGTGAAACTGGTCAGCCGAACATATCCAATATCATCAGTAACCATGCCTGCATAGGGAACACTATCAACTGCTATTTTTTCCCGCTTTACCGGAACGTCAAACATCTCATCTTGTCCAAATCGCTTGATGGTCAAAACGATCTCTGAATTGGATTGCCCTTTCATTAAAAAGCGAACCTCCTCCTGAGATTTACCTTCCAGGGAAATTCCATTGATGGCATGAATCTCATCTCCTGCTCGCAATCCAGCTTCATGTGCGGCAAAACCTTCATATGGCATTACAATGGTGCTGACACCTTTTTTTCTTTCTACTACTGCACCAATACCCGAATACTCTCCGGTAGTCATCATACGGTAAGTTTCAATTTCGTCCGCTCCTATGTAGTTGGTGTACGGATCGAGTGTTTCCAACATTTCATCTATCCCTGACTTCATCAAAGTCGTTGGATTGATTTCATCCACATAGTGCGTGTTTACTTCTTTAAATAAGGTGGCGAAAATGTCCAGGTTCTTCAATATTTCGAAGTATCGGTCAGTAGGAGGTTTGATTGCCGCTGTGAGAACAACAAAAACCGCAACTATAGGAAGGATGAATTTAATTTTTCTACTCATATCATTCTGCATTGATAGTACCCAAACGTTCCAGACACTTGATTAGTTGAGTCTGAATGTCCTGAAAGGTCAAAATCTGTTTTGAAAGATAAATGAAACCAATAGAAAGGTGAATTGATTCGGAATTATTATCGATCAAATGTTTGTTGAGACGGTAGGCTTCTCGTATTCTTCTTTTCAAAAGATTACGATCAACTGCTCGTTTAAAATTTCTTTTGGGAACCGAGATCAGAATTTGATTGGGCTCAGGAATAGCCGCTTTGAGATGACGGACCTGGAAATCACCTAAATAAAAAGAGGAACCTTTTTTAAATAGTCCCTCTATTTTTTTCTTACTCGTAAGTTTTTCCTGTTTCGGAAAATGATATTTTGTCAGGCCCATAGGCCGTGAATTTACTTCTTATGGATTTCGTCAGAAACTGTAAGTCTTTTACGACCTTTTGCTCTTCTTCTAGCAATCACAGATTGACCATTCACGCTCTCCATTCTTTTTCTGAATCCGTGCTTGTTTTTCTTCTTCCTTACTGAAGGTTGAAACGTCCTTTTCATGTGTATATATTTTAATCAACTGTCACATGGAATTCGGCCCGAATGGCCTCATTTCATAGTATTAATCTTTCGCTCTTAAAAACGGAGGGCAAAGATAGATAAATCCTTGCCCTCTGCAAATTACTTTAAAAAAATAAATCAATCACTTAGAGTTTATTGTCTCTCAAGTGAATCTCTAGTCTTATTCAAGATTAAAAGCTGAAGCATCTACTTCTGGATTTACAATTATTTCAGATACAGAAATCTGCATTTTCATCTGTGCATTTAAAGGTTGAGATAACTTAGTTGCAAACAGAATGCCTCCGAACTCCTTATATTCTCCAAACTCCGAAGATAACGTCATGTTTCCTTGAGGACTCTCGACTGTACTAGTAGCTTTTACCAGCAATCCGGATTCCGCATCATAATACCTCACTGTAGTTGTTCCAGATGGAGATTTAACCTCAACTCCATAAGCATCTTTTCCGTCAATTTTCTCTAACGATGAAATCTTCGCTTCAATATCTCCATTCAAGTACGCTACTTCTTCTACTATTGCAGAGCTAATCTTCATATCCAGAGCCATATCACCCGTGATATCTTGATTCCCCTGCATCCCGGTCATCTTACCTTTTTCTCCATCAAAGACAATTTTTTGAACCACATTACCTCCCATCTTCACCTCAACTAAAGACATATTGGGAGAGACTTTCGTTTGCTCCATATCCATCGTTTGACCCATCACAGATCCCTGCATATTCATTTTTACCGCCTTCACCTCTGCTAGCTTGTCTTTTCCTCCAATCGCTTCAATGTAATTCATAAATACTTTCTCAGCAGTCAATCCCTCGGGTAGCTTAGCTAGAGATGGATCTACCTCATTGCCATACGTATCATAATACTTCACTTCACCAAATGGTTTTAGCTGATCTGCTACTTCACTAGCCTTACCCACAACATTGATATAGGCCCCTTCGGTTTTCAGGTACTTATCTGCCATTGCCATCACATCTTCTTTAGAAACGGCCTGCACCTTTTGAAGGTAGGTTGAATAGTAATCTGACGGAAGGTTATACCTGGCAGTATTTAGGGCAAAACTTGCCACCGTTTGTGGTTGCTCCAGAGATCGCGAGAAACTTCCTGAAATGGAGTTCTTAGCTAGTTTCATTTCTTCATCCGAAATCTCACCTTTTTTCATCTGAGCCATTTCGTAGAAAATCTGAACGACGGAGCTGTCTGTAACCTCATTTCTTACTGCAGCACTTGCATTGAATCTACCTACTAATTCGTCGCTTGACAGTGAAGAATAGCTACCATATGTGTAGCCTTTATCTTCTCTTAAGTTCATGAAAAGCTTTGCAGAACCTGAGCCTCCTAATATTTGATTCATCACTCGAGCTTTAATGACATCTTCAGAGCCTGTCTTAAGATCAACCGGATAGGTAATATTGATATTCGATTGCACAGCACTTGGTCTGTTTACAATCCCTACCATATTCTTGCCTGGGGCGGTTGGTGTATCATAGGTCGGCATCTCAACTTCTCCGCGCTCCCAATTACCAAAATACGTCTTCATTAACTTTTTGGTAGCCTTAACGTCTACATCTCCAACTACTGCCAGATACGCAATATTTGGTCTGAAGTATTTCTCGTGATAAGCCGTAAGGTCATCAATAGTAATGTTGTTGACTGTTTCTTTGGTCTGAATTTCACCATAAGGATGGTCCTTACCATATAAAAGAGCTGAATTCAGATTTGATGCAATAGCTCCCGGATCTTCTTCATTAGAAGCGAGCGCTGAAATGGTTTGCTTTCTTATTTTCTCCAACTCCTCCTCAGGAAACGTCGGGTTAAAAATAACATCAGTCATCAACTCTAATATTTTCTCATTGTATTTAGATAATCCCGAAGCGAAAACGCTTGTTGATCCTGCTCCAAGAGACGCTCCAATGAAGTCAATTTCCTGATCAAACTGCTCCTTTGTTCGTGTTTCAGTGCCTCTTCTCATCATCTGACCTACCATAGATAAATAGCCAACCTTATCACCTTCAAGGATGGGCTCACGATCGATTACCAGGTTGTAGCTTACTCTAGGTAGCTTATGATTTTCGATAATGAAAACTTTTAATCCATTTTTCAATTCGAAGGATTCGTAATCCCCAATGTTAATTGGTCTAGGAGTAGCCGGTTCTGGCAACTTGCTTCTGTCTACCTGAGCGAATGATCCCAGTAGACTCAATGTTAGCATTAAGGTTAATATATTTTTAATCTTCATGATTTCTTGATTTTATTCACTTATTGATCCTCAATTTTTTCACCGTCCGGCTGTTTTTGGGCAGACTTTGGCAAATACACCAGCTCTACTCTTTTTTCAGGATCAAGATATTTTTTAGCAACTCGCTGTAAGTCTTCTTTTGTTACTGCCATGTAGCGCTGCAATTCATTGTTTATCAGGTTAGCATCACCAAAATAGACATGGTAATTAGCCAAACTCTCAGCAATTCCTCTAACAGACCCATTGGAAGACACGAATTGGTTTTCAATTTGATTTCTGAGTTTTTGGAACTCCTTATCATCTATTGGTTCGTTTTTCACACGCTCAATCTCAACATCCATTGCTGTAGATAAAGCTTCAGGAGAAGTCCCCATATTGGCAATGCCGTAGGAGATAAATACACCTGCATCTTCTAAGGCAAACGGGATTGATGCCGCTGCAACTGCTAATTGCTGGTCGTCAACAATTGACTTTTGGAACCGTGAGCTTTGCCCTCCGGAAAGTAAAGTGGTTAGCATTGTCATCGCATAATAGTCATCAGAACCTTGCTCTGCCATTTGATAAGCCTGGAACACTCCCGGCAACTGAATGTTATCAAACACTTCTGCCTGAACATCTCCAAGATCTTTCATTTTAACATCCGGGCGTGGAATGTCTTTTGTTCCTTTCGGTATCTCACCGAAATACATTTCAACTAATTTTTTGGTCTCGTCGATTTCAATATCACCTGCTATCGAAAGCGTCGCATTATTAGGTACGTAGAAAGTCGCGAAGAAATCCTCAAAATCTTCATCAGTAGCTGCATCAATATCCTCAAATGAACCTATAGGTGTCCATTCATAGGAGGTTCCTTCGAAAACTCTTGAGAACATTTCAGCTACTACGGACCCGTAAGGTTGGTTATCTACTCGCAATCTCTTTTCCTCTTTTACTACCTCTTTTTGAGTAGCAACACCAGTAGAATCAATCGTTGCGTGTAGCATTCTTTCTGACTCCATGTAGAGTCCCAATTCCAATTGATGTGATGGAAGGGTTTCAAAATAAAAGGTACGATCATTTGATGTGTTCGCATTTAGCTGTCCACCAGCACTTTCGATGATCTTGAAAAACTGACCTCTTGGGATATTCGGAGAACCTTCAAACATAAGGTGCTCGAAGAAATGGGCAAATCCTGTTCTTCCTTCCGGCTCATTTTTGGAACCTACATGATAAAGGACAGAGACATTAACAATGGGAGTCGAGTTGTCCTGGTGAAGGATTACATGTAATCCATTGTCCAAATCATACTCCACGAAATCTATCCGCTTTTCCTGGGCAAATGCTCCAAGCAGTGCGAATGTGCAAATTAAGGATAAGGTTTTTCGCATTTTATATTAGGGTTTAACAATTCAATTAAAATTCAGATACATCTTACTTCAATGTATCTAAAATGCTTTGTATATGGTTTTTGTTTAATCTTGGTCCATACTTTGAGACGACAGCTGAACTAGCAGCGCTCGCTAACTTACCAGCTTCGGCATGTGAAAGGCCGTTATTAATTCCATATAAGAAAGCACCGGCAAACATATCTCCTGCCCCCGTTGCATCTACAGCCTTTGTAGGGAACGGCTGAATTTCATGGTAAGCTGCTCCGTCATAAACCAGGGCTCCATCTTTGCCTTTGGTGATCACAAATTCTTTAGCCACTTTGCTAATGGCCTCTTTTGCAGCATCCATTCCTTCAACACCTGCAAAAAGTTCTGCCTCTTCAATGTTGCAAAAGAGTAGATCTACTCCATCACCTACAATATCTTTCATCTGATCATTGAAATACTTTACCATGGATGGGTCAGAGAAGGTCATGCTAACCTTCACTCCATTCTCCCTCGCGATTCGTTTTGCCTCTTTCATGGCTTCCAGGCCTGTAGGAGATGAAACCAAAAACCCTTCCATAAAAAGGTATTTTGAGTTCTTTATAGCCTCTTCATTTAATTCATTTTTAGAGAAATCTGTTGTGATTCCTAAGAATGTGTTCATGGTTCGCTCCGCATCGGGAGTCACCATCACCAAGCACTTTCCTGTTGTGCCTTTATTAAGATTCTGTGGGTCCAGGTTCGTATCTATGCCTGCGTTTTCCAAATCAGATGTGTACAGCGTCCCGTCTTCATCATCCGCCACTTTGCACGTATAATATCCTTTCCCACCAAATTCAGCTAAACCAAAAATGGTATTCGCGGCAGATCCTCCTCCCTGCTTTTTTTTAACTGCACCGGCCACCTCTTTTAATAAGACACTCTGCCTTTCCTCATCTACCAAGGTCATAAGGCCCTTTTCTACTTCATTTTCAGCGAAGAACTGATCTTTCACTTCTATTTCATAATCAACCAAGGCGTTACCAATGGCACATACATCGTACTTCTTACTCATTATTCTTGTATTACTTTCAATGCTCTATCCGGGTAATCAGTGATTAGTCCATCAACGCCCAGATCAATTACTTTTCTTATGTCTGAAACTTCATTCACTGTCCATGGAATAATTTTCATCCCTGCGTTTTGAATTTCTTTCACATTTTCCTGCGAAAGTAATTCATAATAGCATGAATAAACTTCAGGGGTAAATCCAAGCGAATCAATATTGGTCTTCCATGGAGAGTTATTTTCTATGAGAATTGCTAATTCAACTTCCGGATATTTTTTATTAAAATAAATAAGTGTCCTAAAGTCAAATGACTGAATGGTGACACGATCAATGATTCCTTCAGCAAGAAGGAAAGCATAAACCATATCTGAAAATTCCGAAGGGACTGGATGAAAGGTTCTATCCGTTTCCTGTTGAGTCTTTAGCTCAATGTTGTACCGTATTGGTGTAAGTCCATTTTTGGATATGTACGATTCAACCGCATCCACAACATCCTTAAGAAGCGGCTTGAAAGTTTCGATTCTTTCCTGCTCAGGAAATCTATCGTTTCCTCTTGATCCGCAATCAAACTTCCTGATTTGATCATAGTCTAATTTATATATGTTAATAATCGAATCCGGATGAATCAAATTGCCTAGTGAATCGATGCAGAAACTTGGTGAGAAGTAAGGTTCATGGCTGACAACAAGTTGGCCGTCCCTTGAAACAACCAAATCAAGTTCCAATGTATTGACTCCCAAGTCAGTGGCCAGAATAAATCCCGGAATACTATTCTCTGGCGCCAACCCCCTTGCTCCTCTATGTCCCTGTAAATCAATTCCCTTTCCTGGTTGAGGCTTACATGAAGCCATTGTTATGATTAAAATCCAAATTCTAAGCATTAGGATAAAAAGTTTATTCGGGTGAAAACATATTGAAGAGATTCCTCATTCACAACCATGCGATAGAAATCTGAATCCCCCAACCTTTCTGGTTGATAACCACTCTGCATTAAGTACTTTTTGCTGATCCTTTTATCAAACCAATGTACCAGGCGAATTTTATCCTCTTCGATTTCAATACACGTCATCCCTCGTTTTCCTACAACGCAACCTGAATTGAAAAGACATGGGATATGAAATAGCGTGTTATATACATAGCTTTGGAAGCCGTGCTCATTATTTTCCTTATGGTACTTTTTGAGTTCTTTTTTATGAGACTTAATTTCTGATTTGATCTCATCAATTTCATTGCTATCTGCGGCAGCATAATCTCTACAGAGTTTCTCTATTTTGTACCTTAGGCGCTCTACTTTATGCAAGGACTCAAATAGCGGACGATGTGTGTGACCAATTATAGAGACTACCTTATTGAAAGAGGAAAACCCGTACACCCTCTTTTCAATTTTGTATTGCTTTTTACTGCTATGAGATACAGAAATAACTTTTTATTCCCAGAGGATTTGCAAAATATTTTAGTGTAAAACCGATCAGCTCATTATGCTCCTGATACTTCTTGCTGGCTTGATGGCCATGGAAAACAAATAAATTATCGTTTCCGAACCTAAGCCTCAGGGAGTCATAAAGTTTATAATTAAATGGAAGATTTCTCATTAATTGCAGCTCAAGATCATGATTCCCTACAGTCTTAAACAAAGAATATTTAAAGTTAAATTGATCAAACAGCCTATACACCTCTTTCCAACTATTCACGATTTTCTTTAATTGAAATCGTTGTAGTTCCTCAACATCTCCATTCAAGATGAGGGCATGGTCTCCTTTTAGGTAGTAACTTTTTAGTGCAGAGGTGAAAAGATTGGCGTTTTGCTTAAAGTCATCGGTGGATCCACCATCACCCATGTGAAGGTCGGAAAAGATCACCCACTTCTTCTTTGAATGAATATCTAATGTTGGACTTTGCTCGTAGAGCTTGTCTAGTTTTCGGTAAAGAACTTTTGTGCTTAACTGATTCTTCTTAGCCATTTGTTGCTATCCAGCAAATCGAATTAGCAATTTATGAATATGAATAATAAGGACACGTTGTTTTCGCCAATGAGAAGAAAATTTAACATTAGTGACCTATTTCTAATTCAACCATCTTATCCCAGTTTGCATCAGCTCTTACTTCATAGTCAATAGGATCTTGATTCCATTCTTCTTTCAGACTACCTGTTAGTTTTGTCATCCAACTGGAAGTAAATAGAATAAGTTCTCCATCCTGTATCTGCCATTGTGTAGGATCGGGCTCCATTTTTGTTGAGGTTTCGGCCACTGCATAGGCACACCAGCCTCCATACTCCGGAAGGTATTTTTCAGGATTTTCTTCAAATAAACGTCGGTTCTTTGTGCTGGAAAATTGATAGGATATTCCATTATAATTAACAACTTCTTGATTCACCCCTTTTTTTGCTTCCCCTTGCTCAAAGTATGCTACAAGGTCATAGCCATCCAGAGCAATACCTTCTATGTTATAGATTTCATCCTTAGGTGCATCTAAAGTGTTACAAGATGAAATCAATGAAATAGCAAGTAATAGTGTACTAATTATCTTCATAGTTTTTAAAAAGTTTTGACTCATTTACGCAGAGTCGTATTGCGTGGCGAAAGAAAATTGGGCTATAATTAGTTGAAGTCTTAAGAAAGACATTAGGAATTTTTTATAAACTGACTATTTTAGTGATTCACACATACCTAATGCTATGCCGGAAATAAAAAAAATCACTCACAAAGGAAAACAGATCATCTACGTTGATTATCGCGGACAGTCAGAGGATGAAATGCTTGAAACAGCCTCTTCTTTAAGGGATTATTTACTTTCTGACCCGGGGGAGCACTTAAGACTCGTGAACATTACAGAAACACCAGCTACGCGAAAATTTACTGCCTTTATCAGGGAAATGGGCAAGGAAACTAAAAATGTGCCGGTCAAAGGTGCCGTTGTAGGAATTACAGGGGCTAAGAAAGTGTTGCTATCAGGATATAACAGGCTTCTGGGCGGGGCTATGCGTCCCTTCGATGATGAGGAGATAGCAAAAGACTATTTGGTTAGTTAGCCTTTATAAACAAAAAGCCTAATGAAGTATCACCAGGCTAATAAAAATTATGTTTACCGTTATTTTGTCCGTTGAAATTCTACGACTTCTTTAGACAAGTTATAAAAGCTATCGTAGGCTCTAACTTCAATCAGGTAGTGTTCAGCGCTAATTTTGTTTAGCAAACCTGTTAAGTCAATATGCTGCTCCTCATTGAATTCGAATTTGTGTTCATCGTTGATTGTAACCGTAACTTTCTTCACCACAACGTTTTCATCATCAACATCAATTGCTAGCTGGACATTTTTTGGAAAAACCGGGATTCCATTGTCATACAGCTTTGGGGAGAAATTGAACCCGGATCTGATATTTGGACCTTGTTTGTCTACAGTTATTTCCTTCCATCTAACCGGCTCTTGGTTACCCACTTCGTCGACGCTGTAATACTTAATGGTATACGTTCCATCTGCAAGTTCGTGGGGCATCATTTGGCGTCCATCCGACTTCATGAAAGGATAATCTGCAACCTTAAAATAGGTCGTCACCGGTCCGGATTCTTCTTCTATTTTGAATTTTATTCTTGTAGCCGGGCCAAAAATAAAGCCTCCGGCTTCTGTCCTCAATAAATCCGTTCGAGGAGCGAAAATATCTTCTACCGATGAACTAGTATTTTCTATTGTTGATGCAGGCGCATTTTCAAAAGACATCTGTGCTGACATATTATAACCAGCGAGTACTATTAAACCAGTTAAAATTTTTTTCGTTAAATCCATAGCTGACTGTTTTGATTGAATTTGACACAAAGATGAATAAATGAATTCTGCGTCAATATCAGTATAAGAATGGCTTTTGACGTAGGTGATTTGATTAGGGAGAAGTCGGGGCTTTTTTAAAAAGAAAAATTATAAGTATCTATGAATAAGATGATTAAATCATCTTACATAAATAAAAACTGTTATTTATATTAAATCTGGATTTGCAAAACCAATAACATAAAAAACCCTGACTCATTCTGAATCAGGGCCTATAACTAGCTGAAACCCACTTAATCCTCAATTTTAAATGCTATAACCTCAACTGAATCATTACTTACCAAATCTGAAGTTGTAATTTTGACATTATAAGCTTGCCCTTTTTTAAATGCTTTCTTCTCACTAATATCGATAGTCTTGGGACTACTGTAGTGCACTTCTTTCTGGTCATTGACCTGATACGAAATAGAATTGGTCCCAGACTGATCATCCGTCGCTCCTAAGAAAAGCCTTGTCCCTGAAGGGTAGACCGGCACACCGTCTTCTACACCAATTGGTCTATTGCTAAAATTGTATACTATTTCAGGTCCTTTTTTATCCAAGTATAAGTCTATACTTTTTGAGTACTCAACATTATTAACATTGTCTATAGATCGGTACATCATCCCGTAGTATCCCTCATTCTTTAAGGTAAATGGTTGATCATATTCTGAGAAATCATCTCCAATTCCTGCAAATTCAATATAAGCCAAACCGGCATTCTCATCTGATCCCACTAATTTCAATTTAGTGTTTTCGTTGACATAATACCTGTTAGCTACCTCAAAATAGTCTCCCACAAATTCAATATCTGTTGATGGTCTTAATGTGTCCACAAATACCTTTTGAGTTTTCATTTGCTCAAGATTCGCAACCTTATCGATAGCGTTATATTTCACGCTGGTTAAACCATGAAAATCCTGGAAAGAAAATGCATTTTCATACGCTCTATCAGTAGTGGATCTTGTTGAATAATTAATTTGTTCCACACCAGCCTTATTGTCTTCAGAAAAAAGAGTAATTAATGAAGCTGCGGAAACAAATAAGATATCATCATCAGTAAATGACGATGTTGCATTTATTGAAGTTACAGGTGCTGTCTTATCCAGGTATACCTTCATTTCTTTTAATTCCTCACCATTATTTACATTATCCACACTGTAGTAACTAATAACATAATCACCATCAGCCAAGCTAGCAGGTAGTACTTGTCCTTCCTTAGCTTTGATGTAAGAAATATCTCCCAACTTAAAATATGTTGCTCGAATTCCAGAGTGTTCCTCAATTACATCAAATTGGAGACTGGTGTTTGGTCCGAATACAAAATTTTCTAGATGTGTTTTAATCAGTTTAGTAATCGGTGCTTGGTTGTCATACACAAAATTTATCGTTGCGGTTTCTGAGTAGTTATTTACATTATCAACTGCATAATAGCTGAAGGAATAATCCCCTGAAACCTGATTTGAAAATGTTGCTTTGCCTGTTTCCCAGTTAGCATTATTTAGACTCCATAAGCTTCCTTTAACGCCAGATTGCTCATCCCAATCTTTTAATTGAATTTCTAAATCACCACCATAGTAGGTTACGTTTGATAATCGATACTTATTAGTTGAAGAAAGTATTGGACTAACAATGGGGGGCTTACTATCTGCATAAAGCTCCATTTCTACCTCTCTTAATGGATAAACGTATTCTTTAGAACTTGGATCAACTGCCCATTTAGTTCTAATTAAGTTAGGACCTTCTGTATCGAGATAAATAGGAGTAGCGTCTTCCGGGTGTTTTTGACTTTTTAGATCATAGGTTTTACCATCTGGTGTGATGGAAAACTTAAGATAAATTGGTAAATTTTTATTGACATATGTTTTACTGGTCTCGTCAACAAAGACAGTCTCTTCTTCCATTACAATTTTTGGTGGAGCAGTTCGATCTAGAGATTTTTTATTCAGATCATTCGAATTTGAATTCAAGGGTTTTACTTGATTGTCGGCCATTGCTATTTGAGCATTCAAGTCTGAAGAAAGACTTATTATGACAGTGATAAATACTAATCGGAGGAGTTTCATGTGAGTTTGATTTTGATTAAAATAATATTGTCCAAATATCATTCTGAAAACCTTACGATTTTATAGTAGAAACCATTTCGACTAATTAGGCTAAATACTTACGGGTAATTCAGCGTATTCATTGTGCTGAAAATATGAAGGTCCATAGATATTAGATAAACTAGAAAATGGGTAAGACGAGTGAAATAATTAATTAGGGCATAAGGTTCTGGTGAGATCTTGAGGTTTGTTAATTTCTCGTGAAGTTTTTTTGTTGCAGGATCATCTTACTGAATAAAAGCCATAAAAAAACCTCAACTGATTGGGTTGAGGTTTGAAATGATGTGGGCGCTGAGGGATTACTCATACACACAACCTTGCCGCACAACCCCTCGTGAACCTTTGGTTTCGAACCCGGGGCTATCATCCCTTTTTAAAGGACATAAAAAAACCTCAATCGACTAGATTGAGGTTTGAAATGATGTGGGCGCTGAGGGATTACTCATACACACAACCTTGCCGCACTGCCCCTCGTGAACCTTCGGTTTCGAACCCGGGGGCTATCATCCCTTTTTTTAAAGGACATAAAAAAAACCTCAACTGATTGGGTTGAGGTTTGAATAATGTGGGCGCTGAGGGATTCGAACCCCCGACCCCCTCGGTGTAAACGAGGTGCTCTGAACCAACTGAGCTAAGCGCCCCTCCTTAAAAGGACTGCAAATTTAGTACGGTTTATTTTACACGCAAGCCCTAAATAAAAATTATTTTAATCCATTGCTTTGGATAGGAAAAGATTGAAAGGGTGCAAGGTCTTATAGACCTGAGCTACTTCACTCGAAAAGTTCTTTGAAGTCACTTCCTTATCTGTCATTTTCTTCATAAAAACATAATGTTTGAGCTGTAGAAGCTCAATATTCTCATGATCTTTCGGATATCCTTTTGGTGCTGTTTTTAGCCTATCATCCCCATAAGGTTCACTAAATACCTTCTTAAATTTTTTGTCATCAATAATAGCGCGAAGCTCATTTCCATTGTAATCAATTTCTTGTCTCACTTTCTGTAATAAATCTGAAGAGGGCTGGTAGATTCCTCCTCCAGCAAAATTATTCCCAGGCATGATGTGGAGATAATAGCCAGGATTACCAGTCTTTCTTCCTCCCTCAACAATAGCTGCTCCAAAGTTGGTTTTATAGGGATCTTTGTTTTTACTGAATCTTATGTCCCTGTTTATTCTGAATAACGTTTTTCGTGGATCTACAGCAGAAAGAGATGGATCAAAAGCAGACGATTTCTGAATTATATCGGCCACCAACGCTATCACCTGCTCTTTAGCTTGCTGGTATCGTTTCTTATTATCATCCATCCACTCCTTCTTGTTGTGTTTGGCTAAATCAGATAGGAAATCGAGTGTAAATTGCAAGTCCATTATTTAATGCTTTTTAAGATGCTTTCAAGTTTGATCGATCGGGAAGCCTTCAAAAGGACAGTCGAGTTGGAAAAATCCATTTTGATCAGTTCTTTTTCCAGTTCCTCTTTTGATTCAAAATGGTATTTTGGATTGGCAACTTTCCCGATCTTCTCACCGACCGTTAATACATTTGACAATCCCAATTTTCTGGCATATTCAAGTAATTCCGAATGTTGATCATTTGAATCCTCAACCTCATTCATATCTCCAAGTATTGCAAGTTTGCTTCCTTTTTGTTCTGCCAAGTTTTCCAAAGCTACTTTCATTGAGTCTGGATTCGCATTGTATGCATCCAGAATAATGGTAATTGTTCCTTTCTTAATTATCTGTGATCTGGAATTATCCGCTTCGTATGAGGCAAGCGCTTGAAGAATTTTTTGATCAGACACGTCAAAATACCTTCCGATAGCAATGGCTGCTGCCATATTGCTATAATTATATCTCCCTACAATTTGAGTTTCTTGCAAAACTCCATTCAATGTGATGGTCAGATAGGGCTGAGATGAGGTCAACTTTAAATCGGTTGAAGGAAATAGAACAGGTGCTTCAAATCGCTTGGCCATATTGGAAAGAACCTGGTCATCCATGTTAATAAATGGTGTCCCACTCGTCTTTCTTATAAAATCGAATAACTCACTCTTCCCTCTGATTACCCCCTCTATTCCACCAAAAGTCTCGGTATGCGCCCGGCCAATATTAGTTATTAGCCCATGCGAAGGTTTTGCCATTTCGCAGTAACTGGCTATCTCACCCACATGATTCGCACCCATTTCGATGATTGCTATTTCAACCTGCGGATGGATGTGTAACAAGGTAAGAGGTACGCCGATGTGATTATTGTAATTCCCCTTGGTCGCATGCGAAATGTATTTTTCCGAAAGCACACTATGAATCAATTCCTTGGTAGTGGTTTTCCCATTAGATCCTGTAATGGCAAGCACGGGTCGCTTAAATCTGGACCGGTGGAAAGTTGCTAGCTCCTGCAACGCTTTCAATCCATCCTGAGCAAGAATGATTCGGTCATTTGTAAGGTAATTTTCATCATCCACCACCGCATAAGCTGCTCCTTTTTTTAATGCCTCCTCTGCAAATTGATTGGCATTAAAATTTGGACCACTGATAGCGAAAAAAAGATTGTTTGGCTCGATCGTTCGTGTATCAATGGATACTCCATCACTTAGCAAAAACCGAGAATAAAGAAATTCAATGAAATCACCCATCACAGCAAAAATATCTTTTACCAGCCAATAATGACCACATATATTTACACCATGGATCCGAGACTTATTCGACCTCTTGCTTTTGCTGGAATTATTCTTGCGATGGTACTTAGCGCATGGTATGTCCTAAAAACCTATCGAGAAGGAAATCCCCGTTGGATTTTTCTGGTCATGGCATTGGGTATAGCCGTGTTATTATCTCAAAATCTAAGAAGGGGCGGTCGACGAAAAGACTAGTCCTGATTGAAAAGCGTACGAGTAGCTATGCTTCTTCCTAACGTCACCTCATCTGCAAATTCTAATTCACTCCCCACCGGAATCCCACGAGCAATAGTAGTCACCTTTATTCCGAATTCTTTGAGGAGTTTAGTAATGTAAAAAGAGGTTGTGTCTCCCTCCATTGTTGCACTCAAAGCCAGAATGATTTCCTTCACCTGATCATCCTCTTTGATTCGATTAATAAGCGAATTAATCTGAACGTTTTCAGGCCCTACTCCATCCATTGGTGAGATTCGACCTCCTAGTACATGAAATAATCCATTATACTGACCTGTATTTCTGATTGCTAAAACATCAGGTGTGTCTTCAACTACACAAATGACTGAAGTGTCTCGGTAGGCATTTTGACAGGTGCATTCTTCTGTATCAGCAATTATATGGCAGGTATTACAATACTTAATGTTGTCCCGAAGTTCCTTTAAGGCTGAAGACAGCTCTACCGTTGTGTTTTGCGGTTGTTTCAAAAGGTGAAGTGCAAGCCGAAGTGCTGTTTTCTTTCCAATTCCTGGCAGTCTGGATATTTCTTCTACTGCGCGCTCGACTAATTGAGATGGGTACTCCATTAGACAATTGAGGCCTTTATTCCTGCAGAAGTAATTCCTTCTCTCAAAGGCTTAAGCTCATCATAATCACCTTTTTTTACCGAACATTTTCCCTTATAGTGAATCAAAAAGGTACACTGCTCCGCCTGATGCACATCATGCTTGCATACTTTTACCAGTGTATTTATTACATGGTCAAACGTATTGAAGTCATCATTGTAAACCATGAGATCTCGAACACTCTCACTCCCAATGTCTTCATCGGTTTTTATTTCTTCTTCTATATCGAACTCTGTACTCATCCCTCTCGATTTATTGCAAAATTAATAATTGCAGTAGAACCTACATGATTTGTAATTTGCAGGCTCAACATTTTAATAAACACAATGAATCCACTTTTCGTTGGCTCAATCGTTCTTGGATATTTCATTTTACTGATTGGCATCTCATGGTTGACATCCAAAAACGCAAAATCCACTGATTTTTATACAGCGAGTCGGGAATCTAAGTGGTATTTGGTGGCTTTTGGAATGATTGGTGCTTCGCTTTCAGGTGTAACATTCATCTCTGTACCTGGTGAAGTAGCAAACTCAAACTTCTATTATTTTCAGGTAGTACTCGGCTATTTGGTTGGATACTTCGTCATAGCCAAAGTGCTCTTACCTCTTTACTACAAGTTGAATCTGGTTTCTATTTATACTTATCTGGAACAGCGCTTTGGTTTTTGGTCATATAAATCAGGTGCCTTCTTTTTCCTGATAAGTAGAATTATTGGAGCCAGCTTCAGGTTGTTTCTAGTAGCTGGAGTTCTTCAAATTGCTTTTTTTGATGCTTACGAACTTCCATTCTGGCTTTCCGTGCTCACAACCATCTTACTTATCTGGCTTTACACCTTTAGAGGCGGAATAAAGACGATTGTCTGGACAGACACTCTTCAAACCACATTTATGTTAGTTGCGGTGATTGTAAGCATTTTGTTTATCAAAAATGAACTCTCCTGGACCTGGACCGAACTCACTTCCAATCTCCTAGAAGATGAACGCTCTACCATTTTCAATTGGGATTGGCAAAGTGGACGAAATTTCTTCAAGCAATTTTTTAGTGGGGCTTTCATTGCCATTGTAATGACTGGTTTAGATCAGGATATGATGCAGAAAAATCTAACGTGTAAAAACATTGGGGAGGCTCAAAAAAATGTATTCTGGTTTTGCATCATCCTGGTCATTGTGAACTTTCTCTTTTTGAGTCTCGGTGTTTTGCTTTATCAATATGCTGAAATTGGAGGTATCTCTATCCCTGATCGGTCAGATAATCTCTTCCCTCTTTTAGCCATGAATGAGTTTTCAGCTTTTGCGAGTATTGCATTTTTACTCGGCATTACTGCCGCAGCTTACTCAAGTGCTGATTCTGCCTTAACGGCACTCACTACTTCCTTTTGCGTGGATTTCCTTGGCTTCAAAACAGAGAATTATGAAGCTAAGAAGAAATTAAGAACAAGCGTTCATTTTGGATTCTCCATCATTCTATTTTTCGTCATTCTCATTTATCAGGCGATAAATGATGAAAGTATTATCAATTCCCTTTTCATTGCTGCCGGATATACCTACGGGCCGCTTCTCGGTCTATTCGCCTTTGGCATTTTTACAAAATGGCAGGTGAAAGATAACTTAGTTCCATGGGTGGCAATTCTTTCCCCATTGGTTAGTTATGTCATTAATCTCAATTCCGAAGCGTTACTGGGTGGTTACAAATTTGGGTTTGAGATATTGATCCTCAATGGCCTGATAATGTTCGCGGGATTACTACTTATTCGTAGGTATTAATCACGCCAAAAAGGAATGATGATCTCTCCCCCGTCAATCTCGGACTTGATCACCAAATTATGATCGCCTCTACCTATATCCGAAGCGTCCAAAACTGTAATTAATACTGCGTAGTTGGTGGGATCCTTTATCTGTCCAAAGTAGAATTTCTGATTGGAATAGGTTATTGAGTCTACTGAGATGTCAAGGCTTTCAGAAACGCAATTCAGGATATTTTCAGCGTTTTGATGATAATCAAATGTACTATCATACTTCACCCGATTCCAGCCCATCTGCACCCATTTTCTCCAATGCGGACCTCTCGGGTTAAACTCCGCTACATTCTCACATTTTTCAACTATGTTTTGCTCCAGGTCCTGAGTAAGCGGAATATGTAGTTTTATGAAATTCTCATTGGACGGAACCACAAAAGAATTAATGAACTCGTCTCTCATTATTAATCTATCTCCGAACTCGTCTTTATAGTTAGTACTTGCTAATAGTTCATCTTCTAATCGATAGCCTCCATTTTCAGGATAGAGAATATGGGCATTATATCCATAATTAAGTAGGTAAAGTGCTCCAATGATATAAAGTGGTGTGATGAAGACCATAACTTTTCTACTGGCATATTGAATAAGTGTATAGTAAATCCCACGATATAATCCTGCAAAGGTGATCCACCCATAAAAACGATAGATAGGATAATAAATCTTTGCGAACCATCTCTTTTTGATCTTTTTGAAAAGTCCTAAGGTAAGGAAGTCAATCAAGTAGATGACTCCCAATAAGATTATCAAATTTCCTACATTTTCTGCTATATGATAAGGGTCATCGATCGACTGAAGAATGATGAGGATTATTGCAACTGAGATAAACGTGAATAGGAAAGCAAAAAGTGTAAGGAAAGTAAAGGCGAAAATCGAGCTACAGATTTTATCTATAATCGAAATCTGTTTATCTATATTCAAAGAACCGTTGATGAACTTATCAAACTTGGGATTTACTTCCTCCTTTTTAGTTTCCGGATAAACGGACTTTAATCCAACCAGCGACAGCCAATAAATTCTTAGAATAAAGTGTGAAATAAGACTTATTGGAAGGATTGCCGACATGTACAGCGCAACTATGGCTACAACAAATAACACTGGAGAATCACCTGATACATTTAAATTCAATGCCTTTATGATCCAATCACCTGCAACATCATTAATCACGAAAGCGGTGAAGACTATTGCTGCTGAGATTAGCACCTCTAATTCACTATTCTGCTTGAAGAGTTGAAACGTTTTTTTCTTTTCTATCATAATCCCAGTTCTTTCATTGGGTCCCAAAAATGTTTTTCGAAGTCAACAATTTGATCCTCAATAACTGCAATACCTTCCGCCTCTAGTAGCTCCTGCATTCGAGTTGGAGTTTTAAAATGATGTTTCCCCGTTAGAACTCCTGCACGATTAACCACACGATGAGCAGGTACATCATGCTGGGAAACAGCTCCATTCATGGCCCAACCTACGACACGAGCTGACCTTCTGACCCCCAGGAATGCAGCTATAGCCCCATAGCTGGTTACTCTTCCTTCAGGAATGAGTTTAGCCACTTCGTATACGTCTTTGAAAAAACTTTCCTTATCCATTACTCAAGTTTTGTCACTTCACAATCTTCTAAAATATAGAAAAGGTGTAATGGATTATCATTATTTAACCTCAGTATTCCTTTTACCCTTACTCGCTCATCTGTATACCGAAAATTATGATCTGAGTAGACCTCTACCACAGTCTCCGGACCTGCTGCACCACAAAAGAAACATGATTGATAGGGGAAACGTGATAGAATAAAGTAGTCTTGTTCACTCTCCTGTTGAAGTGGGATAATGAACCCTTCAAGGGTCAGCTCTTTCCCTTCCCGTAATTTTAGTTGGTCAGAAAACTTAGGTTGTTCAACTTCGACCCCCATAAAGTCATCAAACCCCATAACTATCTCCACCGAGGATAATAATTCCCACCCGGAAAGTTGTGGTTGAAACAAAAAGGCTATTAAAATAGTCAACATAGTGTGTAACAATATTTGAACCAAAACTATCTAAAAAACGTGTTAGAGTCTTGCGAAGGCCTTAGCATAATTTTTTACTTTAGCCGAACATAATAACAGCAAATGAGCAGTATAATCTCAACCACCGAAGTTTCTAAGAAATATGTAATGGGTAGTGAAATCATCATGGCCCTAAAATCCATTACCATCAACATCGATCGAGGCGAGTATGTGGCATTCATGGGGCCTTCAGGTTCTGGAAAATCTACATTGATGAACATAATAGGGTGTCTTGACACACCAACAGATGGAACCTATATCTTAAATAATAATGATGTAAGTGATCTTACTGAAAATGAATTAGCTGAGATTAGGAACAAAGAAATTGGTTTCGTATTCCAAACGTTTAACCTCTTACCTAGAGCTTCCGCCTTAGAAAATGTGGCATTACCATTGGTTTATGCCGGTTACAACTCCTCTGAAAGAGAAGAGAAAGCGCTTGCAGCACTAGCAGGCGTAGGATTGGATGACAGAGCCTACCATAAACCAAATGAACTCTCCGGGGGGCAGAGACAAAGGGTGGCAATTGCTCGTGCCTTGGTTAACGATCCTTCAATTATTCTAGCTGATGAACCAACAGGAAACTTAGATTCTAAAACTTCATACGATATTATGGATCTGTTTCAGGAGCTTCATGATAAAGGTAATACCATCATTATGGTAACACATGAAGAAGACATTGCAGAATATTCACATCGCATAGTAAGACTTAGAGATGGCCTTATTGAAGAAGATGAGGTTAATAAAAACATAAGATCGGCGAGAACACCAGCATAAAATGAGTGCGAAACTCTACACAAAAACAGGTGATAAGGGACAAACTTCCTTACTAGGAGGAAAAAAGGTTTCAAAATCTGACCTTAGAATAGAGGCTTACGGTAACGTAGATGAACTGAACTCATTCATCGGCCATCTGAAAGACCATGAAGGAGTAGAGAATCGGCTCAAACAGCAGCTATATTGGATTCAAGAACATCTTTTTTCCATTGGTAGTATCCTTGCGACCGAATCTGACTTTAAGGGTTTCGAGCTCCCAAAGGTCACACAAACTGAAGTTCAACAATTAGAGGTTTGGATAGACAAATTTGATGGTGAAGTACCTCCACTTAAGAATTTTATTTTACCAGGTGGACACCCGGCGGTATCCCTGGCTCATGTTTGCAGAACCGTATGTCGGAGAACCGAAAGAAGCATCATTTCGTTAAGTACACACGAGCCAGTTGATGAGTCAATATTGCAGTTCATGAATAGATTGTCTGATTATTTGTTCATCTTTGCGCGCGCAATCGGCCACATTTTAGGTGTGAAGGAGGTTCCTTGGTCACCTGGGACTGATTGAAAAAAACCCATTTCAACTCAAAGATTGTAGAAAATGACAGAGACGTTGGACATTCAAATCACCGAAGCTCAAACTTCAAGGCTCCCCGAAATCGATTTCGATAACCTGGCATTCGGTAAGACTTTTTCAGATCACATGTTTGTAGCCGACTATAAAAACGGCCAATGGACAGATTTAAGAATAACGCCCTATCAGAACCTTTCGGTGAGTCCTGCAAACGCTACTCTTCACTATGCTCAAAGTATATTCGAAGGGCTGAAAGCTCACAAAGCTGATAATGGAGATATCCTTATTTTCAGACCTGAAGCTAACGCAAAGCGACTAATTAAAAGTGCAGAGCGGATGTGCATGCCAGCTGTACCTGAGGAGCTTTTCATGGAAGCCATCGAATCCCTGATCGCCATTGATAAAAATTGGGTTCCAAACAAGCCTGGAACTTCATTGTACATAAGACCTTTTCAATTTGCCGATGATCCATTCATTGGTGTTCGACCTTCTGAGACTTACAAGTTTATGGTGATTACCGGACCTGTGGGAGGTTACTACTCAGAACCAGTAAAAGTTAAAATCGAAAACCATTTTACCAGAGCCGTCAGAGGTGGAGTTGGTGCAGCCAAAACTGCAGGCAACTATGCCGCATCATTATTTCCTGCCAGACAAGCGCAAGCGCAAGGCTATCATCAACTTGTTTGGACCGATGGCCAAACACATGAATTCATAGAGGAATCGGGAACGATGAATATCATGTTCGTAATTAATGATACACTGATCACGCCTCCAACGAGTGATTCAATTTTACCGGGAATTACCAGAGAAAGTGCGTTAGTTCTTGCCAAAGAATGGGGCCTTAAAGTCGAAGAGCGTCCGATAAAGGTCGATGAGGTAATTGAAGCGATTGAAAATGGCTCCCTGACAGAAGCATTTGGTATTGGCACAGCAGCTACCATCTCTCACATTGCCGTAATTGGTTATGAAGGAACTGATTACGAACTACCAGCTATTGAAAGCAGAACCATTTCCAACAGACTTTTGGATTCGTTGACTAAAATTAAATTAGGTCAGGAAGAAGATCGATTCGGCTGGATTCACAAGGTAGGTCAATAGATCTTTATTTTATCTGTCCAAAAGAAAGCATTCATTTCTGGTAATACTTGAAAGAGATCAATGTATTACTATATTCGCCACTCCATTTTAACATGCTATGACAAACGAAGAATTGAAAGATTTAAAGGCTCGTGTTAATGCCTTGAGGGGGTACCTTTGACTATGATGGTCGAAAGAAAAACCTTGAAGAATTAGAACTAGTCACTGCTCAGCCTGACTTCTGGAATAATCCTGAAGAAGCAGAAAAGACCATGAAAAAAATCCGGGGGCTTAAAGGCTGGACCGATAGCTACGAAGAGGTGGAAACCTCGCTCGAAGACGTTGAAACCCTCTATGAATTTAATCAGGAAGGAGAGGCTTCTGATGCTGAAGTTCAGGAGGCCTATGACTCTGCTTTCAAGCTCCTCGAGGATTTAGAGCTAAAGAAAATGCTTGGTGAGGAAGAAGATCAGCTTTCGGCTATGCTTCAAATTACTCCCGGAGCTGGTGGAACAGAAAGCAATGACTGGGCAGGGATTTTAATGAGAATGTACATCATGTGGGGCGAGGCAAACGGATATAAAGTTCGTGAGGTCGACTACCAGGCAGGTGATGTGGCTGGTGTTAAATCAGTAACGTTGGAATTTGATGGTCCTTTAGCTTATGGATATTTAAAGTCTGAAAACGGAGTTCATCGGCTTGTCAGAATTTCGCCTTTCGATAGTGGCGGACGAAGACACACCTCATTTGCTTCTGTTTATGTATATCCGGTTGCAGATGATTCTATTGAGATTGATATCAATCCAAGTGACATTGAGTTGCATACTTCACGATCCGGAGGTGCCGGGGGTCAGAACGTAAACAAGGTAGAGACCAAAGTACAGCTAACCCATAAGCCCACGGGAATAGTAGTGGTCTGCCAGGTAGAAAGGTCGCAACTAGCCAACAGGGAGCGAGCCATGCAGATGCTGAAATCTCAACTCTATCAAATGGAGATAGAAAAACGAAACAAGGAGCGAGCTAATATCGAGGCTGGTAAAAAAGCCATTGATTTTGGATCACAAATCAGAAATTATGTGTTGCATCCATACAAACTCATAAAAGACGCTCGAACCGGGTATGAACGAACGGATGTGCAGAACGTGCTTGATGGGGATTTGAATGATTATATCAAAGCCTATCTCCTCCACGAGGAATAGCTAAACACTCCTTGAATGAAGAAATATTCATTGAACTTCTGGTTGCTATCCTTAAGTTCTTTCTTGTTTTTCGGTTCATTTAATATGGTGCTGCCTGAGCTACCTGACTTCATGCGTTCGTTTGGGGGTGAAGATTATATTGGTCTCCACATTACATTTTTCACACTCACAGCACTGATTTCACGTCCATTTAGTGGGAAGCTTACTGATACCTGGGGGAGAATTCCTGTCATGGTTTTTGGGGCCGCAGTTACGGCAGTTGTATCATTATTCTATCCTTTCTTCCTCAATATCTATGCATTTCTATTTATTAGGTTTTTACACGGATTCTCGACCGGTTTTAAACCAACCGGAACTGCTGCGTATGTGGCGGATATTGTTCCGGTAAATCGAAGAGGAGAAGGAATGGGGATATTGAGCTTCTTCGGCATGACAGGGATGGGGATTGGCAATTATGTAGGCGGATTGATTGCGATTCATTATGATATCAATGTGCTTTTCTACGCCAGCGCAGCGGTTGCTCTACTTTCAGTAATTGTTATAGCCGGCATGAAAGAGACATTGGATAACAAGCAGAAGTTTTCTGGCTCTTTGCTGAAAATTAAAGCTTCAGATATTTACGAACCCACTGTTTTGGTTCCATCTGTTGTAATGATGCTTGTTACATTTTCATTTGGTGCTGCTTTGACTCTTGCGCCTGATCTTAGTGTTTCTTTAGGCATTGCTAACAAAGGGCTTTTCTTTTCTTATTTTACTGCAACCTCTCTTGTTTCACGTGTAGTTGGGGGTCGTTTATCAGATGAATTTGGTAGGCGAAAAGTATTGATTGCTGCAATGATAATTGTTGGTACTGGATCTATCTACATCGGCCATTCAACATCTGCATTTCATCTATTCACTGGTGCTTTAATCTTTGGTGCTGGTTATGGGCTTTCATCTCCTGCACTCTTTGCCTGGGCAGCTGATTTAGCACCGGATAAATTTAGGGGAAGAGGTTTTTCTACCCTTTTTATGGCGCTGGAAATCGGCATTGGCATGGGCGCTATGCTGGCCGGTCAAATTTATAATGGGAATCCTGATAATTTTCCAATCGTATTCACCGGATGTGGTAGCCTGGCTTTTTTAGCTTTTATTTACCTTTTGTTCAAAGGAAAATAATATGTCGAGATATGTTTTATGGATATACCTGCTTGTATCCATCGCGAATCTAATTGCAAAGGTCATCCCTTCTGAGGAGCTCAATCAATATACCAAGCCACTTTTGATGCCTCTGCTTATACTTTACGTATACAAATCCAGTTTGGGTAAGACAACCGCACGAGTCCTCATTCTATGTGTCGCACTGTTATTTTCCTGGCTTGGAGATGTGGTGCTCATGTATCAGGAGGACCCTACTTTCTTTATGATAGGAATTGGATTATTTCTGATTGCTCAAGTCACCTATATTTTCATCCTATATAAATCTACTTATCAGAAACCAACACTTAACCTCCTCCAGGTCGCTCCATTTATCATCTATGCCATTCTCTTATTTTATATTCTCATACCTGCGGGTGATTTCACAATTCCCATAATCATTTACGGGCTGGTCATACTGACGATGGCTATAATGGCAAGGCTGAGAGAAGGTCACACTGTGCAAGAAAGCTACAAGTTTGCTTTTTGGGGTAGCTTATTTTTCCTACTATCCGATTCAATTTTGGCAATAAATTCTTTTTATTCTGCTATACCATTGGCAGGAGTTTGGATTATGAGCACATACTGTGCCGCTCAATTTTTACTGGTAAAAGGGCTATTAAAACATGTAGAATGAGTGATGGTGGTTATGAGCGGAGTTGGCTAGTCCGTATATCTGAAACGAACCATACCTAGTGCGACATCCACATCGAAAGAGAGCAAATTCTCTGCATCAGCAGAATAACTCGTATTGACAAAAACATTCTTTTCGACTTCCTCGAACCCTTTTGCAATTTTAACTGCGCAAAGCGGAGAATCTCTTATGTAAATAATTACCGGTGTGCCCTCTTTTGGAAGCAGGATTTCCAGATTACCTGCACCCACAGAAGCATCGACGGTACATTTTTCGCTCATTTCTCTCTCGAAATCCAAAAGCACATTTCCAAAGCCAATTTTGGTAATCACATTTTTGGCCCTGGCCAGCTCCATTCTTTTAGCGACAATGGATCCAAAATCCGCTTTGACATAAAAAGTATCCATTTGGATTGGATTTATATTGCCATCGTCATAGCCAACCACAATATCTGCGCTTCCTGATTTAATTTTCAATCTCTGCACAGACGACCCTGTGAGATTTACATCTGCGTTACCAAAACCATAGATGAGATTAAGTCGGTATGTTTTGTTTTCTCCAAGATTTACTTTCCAGAAATCATTGTCTTTTTCATTTCTGGAAACTGCCATGGAGAAGCTGTCACCAAATCCAGATGAGTTATATTCATCTAAGGCTAGCTTGGCGTAGCACGTATTGTTTTTAACCTTACTCGCAAAGGTGGGATTGATCTTTTCAAGATCCGGATTTCCGTAAATTGTTAATGGATTATTATCTGAATCAGCCTGTTTTAATAAGCAATTAGTGGCAGTTGCTTTTAGATAGAAGTCAACGGTATCAAATTCCGATGACTCTTTTATTGTATAAAATTTTGAAAGTTGTGCAAACGCACCTAGACTCATTAGCAGGGAAGTGCCCGCTATCATTACCAACCGCAACATGGAAGGTATTACGCAAAGGCTAATGGTATGTTACGTTTCTTCGATCGATTTAGAAAAATTCTTTCATTCGCTCAAAAAAGCTTTTGTCTGATTTGCCCGGATCCGGTTGAAAATTTGGTGAATTCCTCAAAGATTCTAATGTTTCTTTTTCTTCAGCACTCAGCTTTTTGGGAGTCCAAACGTTTACATGTACCAATTGATCTCCTTGCCCGTACCCTTCTACAGATTTAATTCCTTTTCCTCTTAATCTTAAAATCTTTCCGCTTTGAGTCCCCTGATCGACTTTGATTTTCACTTTGCCATCTATGGTTGGTACTTCTATTGATGTTCCTAAAGCTGCATCAATGAAATTGATATATAAATCATATATCACATTGTTTCCATCGCGTTTCAGAATTTCATGCTCTACTTCTTCAACCAGGATCAACAAGTCTCCCGGAATGCCTCCAGCAACCTCATTTCCCTTTCCAGACATGGACAATTGCATACCATCTGTGACACCTGCAGGAATTTTTATAGGAATGACCTCCTCCTGTCTTTTCAATCCTGAACTATCGACCCCAGTCGCCCGACTTTCTACTGTCTGACCGCTACCTCCACAAGCTGGACAGGTAGATGTGCTCATCATCTGGCCAAGCATGGTATTCATCACTTTCCTTACCTGGCCGCTTCCACTACAGCTTGAACAAGTTTGAAACTTGGTGTCAGGATCTACTATGAGCCGATTTACCTTGATTTTCTTTTCAACACCGTGTGCGACTTCCTCTAAAGTAAGTTTCAGCTTGATACGCAGGTTTGTACCTTTTCTAGTTCTTCTGCCGCCGCGACCTCCGCCACCAAAAAAACTATCGAAAGGACTTCCTCCGCCACCAAAAATATCGCCAAACTGAGAGAATATGTCCTCCATATTCATACCTCCACCACTAAAGCCTCCTCCAGCTCCACCTACGCCTTGATGACCAAACTGATCGTATCGCTGACGCTTTTCATCATTGCTTAAAATCTCATAAGCTTCAGCCGCTTCCTTAAACTTCTCTTCGGCTTCCTTATCATCCGGGTTCTTATCCGGGTGATATTTAATGGCAATCTTACGATACGCCTTCTTTAGCTCTTCTTTGCTAGCTGAGCGATCAACTCCTAATATTTCGTAAAAATCTCTTTTTGCCATGTTATTGCTTAGCTCCTACTACTACTTTTGCGAATCTCACTATTGAATCACCAAGCGTATATCCCGGTTCAACTACATCTACAATCTTGCCTTCTAAATCTTTTTCTGATGGAATCTGAGTGATTGCCTCATGCTTTTCATCATCAAACTCATCCCCTTTTTTTACTTCCATCTTTTTCAAACCTCGATTCTCCAAAGATTTGTTGAGTTTGTTTTGTATTAGTACCATACCCTCTCGGAGCGCCTTGATATCCTTGCTTGATTCTGAAGCTGACATTGCTCGCTCGAAATCATCTAACACCGGAATAAGATCAGACATTAAGTCCTTGTTCGCGGTGCTAATGAGATCCAGTTTTTCCTTCGAGGTTCTTCTTCGGAAATTTTCAAACTCCGAGTATAATCTTAAATATTTGTCCTTTGCTTCTCCAAGCTGTTCTTCTAAAATAGGCTCAGAGCTCTCATCAGCATCGTCTTCTTGCTCTTCATTTTCAACTTCATTCACTTGCTCTTCGTTTGACTTAGCTTCCTGCTCCTCAATCACTTCTGATTCCTTGTTCACTTTTTCTTTTGTTTCCTTCATTTCTACATGCTTAAAGACCATCATGTTTTGACAATTTCTTTGCCAATGACACTGGATGTGTCAATATGTCAGTTAGTTAAGGTATTCCAGATTTTATCTTTCAACTCCTGTACACCTAAACCTGTCACACTGGATATAAATATCGTTTGGATTTCAGGCAATTCATTTTTCATTTCGACCATCAGCTCTTCATCGAGCAGGTCGGATTTAGAAATTGCCAGCAGCCTATCCTTGTCCATCAACTCCGGGTTGTGCTTCTCCAGCTCTCCCATAAGTATGTCAAATTCTTTCCTGATATCGGCTGCATCTGCCGGTATCATGAAAAGAAGAATAGAGTTTCGTTCTATGTGACGAAGAAAACGATTTCCAAGACCTTTTCCTTCAGCGGCCCCCTCTATAATTCCAGGTATATCGGCCATTACAAAAGACTTATAATCTCTGTAAGGCACCACTCCAAGATTAGGCACCAGAGTAGTAAAAGGATAATCTGCAATTTCTGGTTTTGCTTCCGACACTACTGAAAGCAGGGTTGATTTTCCAGCATTAGGAAACCCTACAAGTCCAACATCGGCCAAGATTTTTAATTCGAGTATTATCCAGGCTTCTTTTCCTTCTATTCCTGGTTGAGCATATCGGGGCGTCTGATTGGTGGCTGTTTTATAGTGCACATTTCCTCTTCCACCTATGCCTCCAGAAAGAAGGATTTTTTCCTCCCCGTCCTCCATGATTTCCAAGAGCTTTTCATTCGTTTCAGAATCCCGAGCTATGGTGCCTATCGGCACTTCCAAGATTATGTTTTCTCCGTCTTTTCCAAATCGTCTGTTACCCTCCCCATGACCTCCATTTTCAGCCATGATGTGCTTTTTGTACTTTAAGTGAAGTAGGGTCCAAAGTTGGCTATTGCCTCTGAGAATGATGTTACCTCCATGACCTCCATCCCCACCATCAGGTCCACCTTTAGGTACGTGTTTCTCGCGACGGAAATGTACAGACCCAGCTCCTCCATCCCCGGATCTGCCGTAGAATTTTACATAATCTATGAAGTTTGAATCCATTGGTCTTAGACCTCTAGGGCAGAAACAGTCTTATTAATTTCTGAAAAAATATCATCGATATTTCCGATCCCATTAACTGTTGAAAGTCGATTTTGCTCCTGGTAAAATGGCAATACGTGGACCGTTTTATTGAAGTATTCGCTTATTCTTTTATCAAGTTTGTCAGAGGCATCATCTGCCCTGTTTTCCAGTTTCTTCCTCTTAGCGATTCTTTGCCTTACCTCTTCTTCAGTAACCTTTAATTCGATTACTGCATGAATCCGTGAATTAAGTGATTCCATCAATTCATCCAATGCTTTTGCCTGATCTACTGTTCTGGGGAATCCATCAAAAAGAAAACCGCTGGCATCCGGATTTTTTTCTACTTCTGCTCGAAGCATGGCAATGGTTATATCATCAGAAACCAATTGGCCGCTATTGATGATTTCTTTCACCCTCTTTCCTAGTTCGGTATCATTTTTTGTATGCCACCTAAAGATATCTCCAGTTGAAATGTGACAAAGACCATACTTCTCTATTAACCTCTCACTCTGCGTACCTTTACCCGCTCCTGGAGGACCAAACAATATAATATTTAGCATACCTTCAATTTGTAAAAAGCGACAAAGATAAGGGCTAAAAGTGTTTCGGGAGGTCTGATTTTAAACTAGTATCAGTAAGTTAGCCAACTATTATGGCGACAGTTCTAAAATACTTCACGGTTTACTTCCTTAGCGGGCTCAAATTTGTATTTGGACCAACATTTGGAGTAGCGAATGATCTACCTGTTATCGCCATAATTATCCTCACTTCTTTAGGCATGATGACTACCATTTACCTCTTCACATTTTTTGGAGAGGAAATCCATAGTTTTTTTCAGAGATTCAGAAAGAACAAAAAAGTGTTCACTAATAAAAGCAGGCGCTTTGTGAAAATTTGGAAGAAGTTTGGACTAAAAGGATTATGCCTGCTTACCCCTCTTTTATTAACTCCACCAGGAGGAGGGCTCCTGGTCAACTTAATTGGTGCTAAGAAAAAAGACATTCTAAAATGGATGTGGATTAGTGCGGTACTATGGAGCACCATCATCACACTAATACTAAAATATGCGTTTTGGTTAGTTGAAGACTTTATTCCGAGTTAAAATTATTCCGGATCGGGCTCATCATCTAACATTTCGATATCCTGGATTAATACACGCTTTGAAATGGCTCTTCCTGTAGGGGTAGCAGCTAAGCCTCCCTGAGCAGTCTCTTTGTAACGAGCCTCCATACTCTGCCCTACTTCTCCCATCGCATCCACACATTCGTCCACGGGAATGACCGGACTGACATCTGCGAGAGCGATTTGTGCAGAAGAATTGGCAATTGCCGCAGCGCTTGCATTTCTGACGACACAAGGTATTTCAACCAGACCCGCCACAGGATCACAAACCAAACCAAGCATACACTGAATGGTGATTGCAACTGCGTTGAATATTTGATCATCACTACCTCCTAAACAATAAACAATCCCGGCAGAGGCCATAGCTGCCGCCGCTCCAGTCTCTGCCTGGCATCCGCCAACTGCACCGGCAATAGATGCTCGTTTTTCAAGGATTAAGGCTACACCTGCTCCAATGAGCAATGCTTCATAGATTTTTTGATCTTCGATATTATGAATTTCCTGGAGGGTGACTAAAGCACCGGGTAAAATACCGCTTGCTCCGGCTGTTGGTGCCGCCACCACACGTCCCATGCAAGAGTTTACTTCTTTGGCTGCTAAAGCTCTTGCAACTAATTTCTGAAATTCCGGTGAGATTACGGAAGTTGGGTGCTGCATCACTTTCTTTGCACCATTATTTATCATTCCAGAATATGAACTCATCTCCTCACTCAGGCCAGATTGAACTGCTTCCTTCATTACCTGGTATGCCTGATCGATTCCAGTCCAAATATCTTTTTCCACCTTTCCTTTCTGGTTTATCTCGAAATCAAGGACAGGCTTATACAACGGGATTTTTTTCTCGTCACATTCCTTTTTCCACGATTCAAAACTGTTAAATAGTACTGCCATACTCAAAGATACCAATAGTTTAGAGCAATAACTTGAGCTTTACTCCCTCAGTTTATCGATCGTGTCTATTTTTGCCACGATGTTGAAAAATGATCTTATACTTAGAGCTGCTAGAGGAGAAAAGACTGAGCGCACCCCAGTTTGGCTAATGAGACAAGCCGGCAGGATTTTACCGGAGTATCGTGCGGTTAGAAATAGTCTTTCGGGGTTTAAAGAACTGGTAGAAACTCCGGAGTTGGCAGCTGAGGTTACTATTCAGCCCGTGGATATTCTTGGAGTAGACGCAGCTATCATTTTCTCAGATATTTTAGTGATTCCTGAGGCGATGGGGTTAACCTATGAAATGGTTGAAAAGAAGGGGCCACATTTTCCTAAGACCGTCGAAACTGTAAATGATATTCAAGCGCTAAAAGTTGCTGATCCTACAGACTTAAGCTATGTATACGAAGCAATTAGCATTACAAAAAAAGAACTCAATGGAAGAGTTCCTGTTATCGGTTTTGCAGGGGCACCCTGGACCATTTTTTCTTATATGATAGAAGGAGGAGGTAGCAAGACCTTCTCTAAAGCGAGGAGGCTTTTATATGAAGATCCTAAAATGGCAGATCAACTTTTGGAGATGATCACTCAATCGACCATCGGGTACCTTAAAAATCAAATAAAAGCAGGTGCAGATATGCTTCAAATCTTTGACTCATGGGCAGGAGTTCTTCCACCCAAACATTACAGTCGATTTTCCCTTAAGTATATCTCTCAAATCTGTGATGCAATTGATGAGGTCCCTATAACCGTATTTGCTAAAGGTGCATGGTGGGCTCTTCCAGAGCTTGCTAACGTGAATTGTCGAACGGTAGGGTTAGACTGGAACATGAACCCGAAGGAAGTAAAAAGTATTTTGACTGGAAAAACACTACAGGGAAATTTAGATCCATGCGCGCTTTACGGATCAGAGGCAACAATAAAAGAAGCAACAAAACAAATGCTGGAAGACTTTGAAGGACATCCATATATTGCAAATCTGGGGCATGGGGTCTATCCAGATACGGATCCTAATAAGGTTAAGTATTTTATTGAGTGTGTGAAAGAGTTATCTTCTCACTGATATTTCATATAAGAAGCTATTTTCCTTCTTAATTCATTTGGATCAAATGGCTTGGTGATGTAATCATTCATCCCAGCCGCAATAACGTCTTGTCTTACTTTCAATAAAGCTGAAGCAGTAAGTGCAATAATCGGTGTTTTCTCATCAAAGGTTCTGATTTTTCGTGAGGCCTTATAACCGTCCATTATTGGCATCTGCAAATCCATTAAGACCAAATCATACTTGTTGTTTTGCATCATTTCAACACCTTCCTGTCCATTATGAGCAACCTCAACTTTAAGTTCCCATTTTTTGAGAAACTTCTTAGCAACCATGATATTCATTTGATTATCCTCCACTAAAAGGATTTTTTTACCAACAAGGATATTTGAATCTTCCTCTTCCAGAACTGCCTGATCTACTTCTGCATGAAGAACCTTTTTGAAGCTCAAATCAAACCAGAAAATAGTCCCTGACCCTGGCTCACTTTTAACGTAGATTTCTGAGCCCACCATGTTCAATATCTTGCGAATAATCGCCAGACCTAGCCCGGTTCCTCCAAATTCTCTGGTTGTTGAGGAGCCTGCTTGGGTGAACCTCTCAAAAATTACTTTTTGTTTGTCATAGGGGATACCGATTCCAGAATCTAATACCTCAGTTCTCACCGTTTGAATCCGCTCATCCTCACTTAATAGCGTAGTTTTTAACTTGACGTATCCCTTAGAGGTAAATTTTAATGCATTGTTAATCAAATTATTGAGGACCTGATATATTCTTGTTTGATCTGCTAATACGAGCGGATGCATTTTTTCATCTATGTCCAAATCTAAAATAAGCCCTTTTTCGTTAGCCAGAGCAGTATGCGCTTTTATGATTTTAGCGGAGAGTGTTTTGAGATTCACTTCAGTAAACTCGAATTCAATTGACCCAGACTCAAGTTTATTATAATCCAGAATATCATTGATCAGGGCTGTCAGATGTTCTGCTGAAAATTGAAGAGACTCCAGGCTTTCTTTTTGATCTTTCCTTGGGTTTTCATTTATCAAGAAGTGAGAAATCCCAACCACTGCATTTAGCGGTGTTCGTATTTCATGCGAAATGGTACTTAAGAAATCTGTCTTAGCTTTTGATGCTGATTCTGCTGCATCCTTTGCCTTCTTTAAGGAATGGGCAAAACGATAGGAAAGTATGAGTGATTGAAAAAAGAAAAATAAGATGAAACCTATAAATGTAAGGAATGTATTTTCCTGAACAGGAGTGAGATAGACTGATATAAGATACACAGCCACCATAAATACAATTCCGGTACTTGCAAATGCATATTGGGCACCAGTTCGGTTCCGTTTATATGCAATCCAATAGACATAGATCAGGTAGAATATGGCTACTATCACTAAAATAAAGAAGGGCTCAACCAGCTGTGTAAAGACGGAAGTAGGCGCTAACAGTGACAGCAAAGCAAATATTCCTGATATCACTGAAAACCCTAGCAAGATTGTCTTTTTACTATCCTCTGGATATAATAGATAGCTGTAAATCGTGAAAATCCCACATGGTATGAAGAGAGCCAGATATTCACTTCTAATAATCAAATCCCATGACATATTGGGGTACAGCGCGTGGATTGCATATTCGCCACTCCCAACCATTCTATAGCTGAATGTTATGCAGAACAAGGCAAAGAAAAGAACTGATTTTTCATGTTGACCAAACATAAATAATCCAAGAAAAAACAGTCCGCCCATTATTAGACTCCCACTTAAAAGAAAGTCATAACTGAAATCAAAATCTCTTTTCGCGTTAAGCACCTTGCGATCGCCTATCATGATCGGCTCTCTGACTCCTCCTTTTGTATGGCGGAAATTGGATACCTGAAGAACAAATGTTAATGTGTTTTGGAATCTCGCAATCGAAATTACTTGTGGCATCCAATCCGGACGTGAGGACTCTTTATTTTTCCCCACCTGACCATTTCTGCCTATTTCGAAACCATCGTAATAAAGCACATACGAATTATAAGATTCACCTAGTGAAATGGCCAATTGAGGTGTTTTTGGTGGTAAAAGAACCTTTATTCGATAGGTCGCATATCCTTGCGCCGATATTTTATTTCCATTTCTTGTTACACCCCCATTCCAGAGTTTAGGAAATTGATAAAAATCCTTCTCATAAAAATCGATGGAGTCGGGCTTAATCAGCTTTTCCCAATAAAACTCCCACTCACCATTGAGTGAGACCGCTTTGTTCTTTAAGTCTGTTTTTGATAAATCAATTACGCCATCAATAACTTCCTGTGAGTTGGCACTCAAGGGCATCCATACAAGAACGGCTAGGGTTATTAAGATTTTCTTCATGGCTGACAACAGCCAAATTAAAGATATTTTCCGAGTATCGGATTCTCTTTGGCTTCCTTAAACAGCATTTCTTTATCTATTGGCACCACACCTGCCATTTCACAGACCATTCCCCCTCCAATATTCGCCAATTCAGCTATAAACTCTATCGGCAAACCAAGCGTAAGACATAACCCGGCTATACTGATCACGGTATCACCAGCGCCTAATACTTCCACTATTTGTCTTGGATGAGATTTTAACTTACCTGACTCTTTTCCTGAATCATAGAAAATGCCATTTTTTGACAATGTGATAAGGTAATTATCTGCATTTACACTGGCCTTTAACTTAGAGGCGGCATCTGAAAGCTCTTTCTCCTCCAAGGCATCAAACTCAATATCCAATCCGTCTTTAAGATCAGCAATGTTCACCTTGAATATTGATACGCCCTGATATTTTGTGAAGTTTCTTCTTTTAGGGTCTACTGCAATAGGAATATTCTTCTCATTAGCCAGCTTAATGGTTTCCTTAATGACTTTCGGATTGATTGTCCCTTTATCATAATCCTCGAAAATAACCAAATCACATTCATCTAGGAGATTCTTAATGTGATGCAAAAGCGACTTCTGGTCTAAATCAACCAATGGGTGGACGTCCTCATTATCCACTCTGATCAAGTGTTGAAGACCTGATGTAATTCTAAGTTTAGTTGTTGTTACCCGATTTTGACTCCTAATTATTCCCTTGTTAGGCATCTTTTCATATTCGAGCAACTGTTCGAAAGCCTCTCCATCCGGATCATCCCCAACTACGGAACATAAAATTGGTGTAGCTCCTAGTGCCCGTATGTTCATAGCAACATTTGCTGCACCCCCTAATCGACGTTCTCGCTTCTCCAGTGTAAGTACCGGTACCGGTGCTTCCTTCGAAATCTTACTGACATTGCCTCGTAAGTAATAATCCACCACTACATCTCCTACTACAAGAACAGTCTTCCCTTTAAATGCCTCAAATACTTCTTCGATGGATTTCATATGTTATGTCAATTTAGCGAGGGACTCTTTAATCTTAGCAATCGCAGTTTTCAAATCATCTTCAGAAGCGGCATACGAAAGCCTTAAACACTCAGGATCTCCGAAAGCTTCTCCGGTCACCAATGAAACATGTGCATCCTCTAACAGATACATGCATAAATCGTTGATGGACTCAATTTTGATATCTGCTAATGATTTGCCCAGATAATGCCTCACATTTGGAAAGAAATAGAAAGCTCCATGTGGCATATTTACTTCAAAACCAGGTATCTCTTTAAGAAGGTTATATACCAATGCTCTTCTTTTTTCATAAGCCCGTGCCATTTCATGCGTGGGTTCCATAGGGCCCGTTAGCGCTCCAAGAGCTGCACGTTGGGCGATTGAACAATTACCGGAGGTGTATTGTCCCTGCATCTTGTTTGACGCTTTAGCTAGCCACAATGGTGCTCCAATATAACCAACCCTCCAGCCAGTCATTGCAAATCCTTTGGAGAAACCATTCACTGTAACCGTTCTATCCTGCATGCCATCCAAAGTACCAATACTTTCGTGTTTCTCCCCAAAGTTGATTAGCTCATAAATTTCATCTGAAATGACTGTGATATCCTTTCGGTCCTTCAGAACCTCAGCAATTGCTTCCAGTTCCTTTCTATTGAAAACAGAACCTGTTGGATTACATGGGGAAGAAAAAATTAAAGCCTTGGTTTTATCAGTGATTGCCTCTGTGATTTGATTGGCGGTTGCCTTGAAATCATTTTCTATTGTGCCTCTCACAAAAACAGGCGTTCCCTCAGCCAGAAGAATCATCGCCGAATAACTAACCCAATACGGGGTTAGAACAATTACTTCATCGCCAGGATTGAGCATCGCCATAAAAACATTGGCTATGGACTGCTTAGCCCCATTTGATACCACGATTTGATCCGGACTATAATTTAACCCGTTATCCTTCTTAAATTTCTGCGAAATCGCTTTCCTAAGATCAAGGTATCCGTTTACAGGGGGATAAGCGAAGTAATTTTGCGAATCAATAGCTTCTTTTGCAGCTTCTTGAATATGTTTGGGTGTTTTAAAATCAGGCTCTCCCAAACTGAGGCTAATCACCTCGATTCCTTTTTCTTTCATCTCTCGTGCCTTAGCTGCCATCGCTAAAGTGGCTGATTCAGGAATGCTTTTTATACGGTTGGAGAGTACGTTCATAGTTATTGATTTATGCCCCCAAAAATAGAAAGAAGAGTTAACTCTTACGTGTCAACTCTTCTTATAAAGTCTTTTTCTTTTAGGTCTTATTCGTCCGTGGTTGAGTTACTCTTATCAAGGTTGAACAAGAGTGAAATACGAAGTGTATCTGCCAACGGATGGTTTTGTCCTTGAGGGATTAGGTATGAAAAATCAAATCCGAAAATTTGATACCGGAAACCTGCACCAACAGTAAAGTATTTTCTATCTCCTTTATTCTGGTGTTCTGAAAAATACCCTGCGCGAGCTGCAAAAATATCTCTGTACCAGTATTCGGCTCCTACTGAATACGTTAGTTCTTGTATCTCTTCCTGAAACCCTCTTGGCGCATCCCCAAAAGATCCAAATGTTCCAGAAAGCAGGGATCTATCCGGATCCTTACCTTTGGCAATTACTTTGTTCCCATTGCTATCGGTTACAATATCTCCATTTTCATCTGTTTCGTAAATTGGAGGTGTTGGCACCATCATTTTATTGATGTCAAAAGCGATGGTAATTGTGTTGTATAGGTCTAAATTCGTTTTAAACGCTGATCCCAATCTCAAGTTTGCCGGAATAAAGTTTTCATTACTCTCAGCACTATAGGTGATTTTTTGTCCAATATTAGAAATATGGGCTCCCAGTGACAGTTCAGAATTTTTACCGGAGAAAATAAATGGTTTTGTGTAATACCACCCTAAATCAACAGCAACGCTGGTTCCAGCTTTAGCATCAGGTGCTCCAGTGATGTTTCCTGCCAGGTTAGACCAGATAAACCGAAGTGTTACACCAACACTCATATTCTCAGATAGCTTTCTGGAGTAAGTTCCATCAAGCGCCAATTCGCTTGGATTTTCTACTCCATTAGGATTGGCAAACTCATCATAAAGCGCAATCTCTCCTAAATCAAAATATCTAAAGGATGCACCGAAGGTCTGTGTTTGATCTATTTTCTTATAAAAGGCTAAATAATTAAGCGACATATCATCCACGATATTTCCAAGCCATGGTGAATACGAGAATGCAAAGCCCATATCCGTATCAATGAAAGCCAGTTTTGCATTGTTCCAATGAACACTATTTACATCCGGTGATGTTGCTACTCCTACATCACCCATTGCAGAAGCTCTGCTATCAGGAGCAAAACTTAAAAAGGGTACTGCTACTGTAATTGGATTTCTCAAGCTGTCCTGACCAGAAATAAATGTAGACTGACCGAAAGACTGTGCTGAAACGAAAACAAGAAGAACGCCCAATATCTTCTTTAAAAAATGATTCATTCGAATGTTTTTATAAAAGGATGCCAAACTTAACATTATCAGAGGAATACCTATTAAAATTTTAAATAAAACTGTTGATTTTCAACTACTAAGACCATTATTAATTTACTATAACGAGCTTTTGACTAATTTCTTTTGCTGCACCATCCAAACCACTCCTAATAATTAATTTACTAAAGTATATCCCTTGATTCAAAGTCCTTCCTGAATTGGTTTGAGGCTGCCACGGTATTTCGATGCTTCTTTGGCTGTTTTCGAAAACAAATTCATTTTTACTTACCATTTCACCTTTGTTACTGAAAACGATCAATGAGACAAATAAATCTTCATCTTCTCGATCATGCTCAAAGGAAAATGTGGTTGAATGTTGTACAGGATTAGGATATGTAATGGGGTTGTAAACAAATAAGACAGGTCTATCCGAAACGATAAACTCAATGACCTGCTCTGATGAGTTATTGTGGGTGTCCCATGCTTTCAATATTGCAGCATAACTTCCAGGTGCTAAATTCTGAAGCGGATAAACGACTGTACCTTTCCTAAAATCATTCAATTCTGAAGTGTAAAAATCATTTAGGTTAATTACTTCGTCCCCTATTGTAAGGGTAATCCCCTGTATTACACCTGTACTTGTTGTGGTAATCCCATTTTCATCTTCCAGTTCCGCAATAAGTAAAGGTGAATCACCAACCAAGTCTCCATTTTGAAAGGTCGAATCATTCATGAAGGTCCTAATTTGAGGTGACTGATTATCTATTTGAGGATCTGGTGCTGAACCACCAATGACAAATTCACGTGAAGAGCCACCAGCATCGATATTGCTAACCTGATCAAAGGCATATAAGCTCATTTTCCCTTTCTGAAATTGATAGGAAATATTTTTGGGGACAATGAAAGAAAACGAGAATTCGCCATTTTCCACGATTGCCTCCCCTCTGAAAATCGCATTATTTCTCACAGAATAATTATATGTAGGGCTTTCCTGCCCCAAAGTTTTTAGTGATTGCTTTACATCAAAAACAGAAACGGTTAGTCTTCCATTAAAATTTTCAAATTTTGTACCTCCCTGCCTTATCTCGCCTGTCAGATTAATTTCCTCCAAAGCACTGAGTGTGTCAAGTTCATTGGTACTATTTAAAACGATCTCAAGCCTTGGAAATGCTGGCATCATCATGGGATCACCAAGTAGTGTGAAATTTCTATTCACTGGTCCTTCAAGCCCTTCATTTTTTGTTAATCTGATTATGTCCCCTAACCTTAAATGAACATTTCCTTCTTTTCTGAATATGTTTTCGTGAAACGCTTGATTTAAGCTAAAATTTGTGCTGGCAAAAACAGGTCTGCTTGTGGTTAAAAGTGCGATACCACCTCCTTGCTGTAGTAACAAGAGTTCCTCTGCTCCAGAAACGCTAATAGGATCATCATATCTCCCAAATTCGCATGTGGCTGTTACGAAAATTGGAAGTCTATTTCTGTTTGTCAACTCCTCAATATCAGCCTTAGTGAAAATTTGTTCCTCCATCCAGAGCCTCTCATTTCCATGACCGATAAAATTTACGGCGAAGGTTCCATTTTTAATTCGCGTTTTAAGTGCTGCTTTTGCCTGGGGAGATTTTTCGGAAGATCCTGTGCCTTCTTGAACAAATGCATCCAGCAAAATCTTATTTATTTTATATAGAGCGTAGGTTGTATCAATTAGTTCAGACAAATCCTCTACATGGCGAGCATGTATGTTTCCATCTCCATCATCCGCCACATAAGTTATCTCACCTCTCCACTTCCCCAATGTATTAGGACTCGTACAATAGTAAATGATTTTCTCCACCATTGCATTTGCTTCCTCCAGAGACTTGGCCGGCAACCTCCCAACTCCGATTTCCATTGTATGGTCCCCGGATAACGTCTCTTCCCACTCCCCCTCATCGTCTTCTAAAAATCCAAAATAATCATCAGACGAATAGCTGAAAATTGGATGAAAGCTTTGTCTGGACTCGTACGTAGGCACAAAATTGGTGTTCCTGTTAATACGGTTTTTATAGTCATAAGAACAGTCTCCCAGCAATAGCAGGTATTTTAGGTTGCCACCATTTTCATAAACAAACTTCGCATAGTCTCTTACGGCACTTACATCTTGTCGGCCAGAAGAAAACTCGTTATAGACTTGTTGAGTGGTTACGACCTTTACTCTTAATCCATCATGCACTGAATGAAATTGTGCAAGGGTGTTAGCCGCCTGAATGAATGCAGGAGTAGTGATGACCAAACCGTCATAATTTGAGTCTCCTCTCAGGTTTTGATTTGCTACACCACCAAAAACAAACGGGGTGGGAAATTCGCTTCCATTGAATATGACAAACTCTTGAACGTCCAAAGATTGACTTTGAAAAACTGCCTTGTTTTGCTCAATCGAAAATTGCTGGTTTTTTACATCGATAGGGTTCGTCACATCCCATATTACCGCTCCAACTGGAGTATCATCGATTTCATATCTTTTTAGTAATCCCAGATTTTCTGTGCTTCTAAAATCAGTTTCATCATTATACAATCTTAACTCCCGAAGAAAAGACATATGATATCTATCCATAAAACCACGCTCGCCAGCCGCCTGACCATCAAATAAAACTGAAAGAGTAAAAGAAGATTGAGACGGTAAAGTAAAACTACCTTCCTCCTGTCGTGCTTTGATGCTATAGGTAGTTCCCGGGCCGTCAGGTACTGCTTGAATTGGCAAAGACCCTACTTGACTATCATTCACAGATACCATAAAATTTCCCTCCTCCGAAGATTGGCTGACCGAACTTAGTAACAGGTTGATTTCTGAGTCAATGCCATCAATCTGATATGATTGATTATGTGATTCCCCACTATTCATGGTCTCGCCGTACCAACCACGACCAGATGAAATCAGGTTATTTACATCTTCCTCAAATGTCAAATGATCATCAAATGATGTGACTATATCGGTAGGACTTCCTACTAAACTCGGTTGAGATTCAATTCTAACACCGTTAGTTTCTCCAATCCGGATAAAATAATAGGCCGTATCAGCATAAATATTTCGTTGATATTCAAATCCACTCCCTGTCCACTGCTCTAAGTGAGGGCCTACACCGTAAAAAAGCACGTAATCATTTTGATCAAAAGATCCGTCTGACTCACCCGAAACGAAAATTGAATTCTCCAATAAATCTTGCGGTCTGTCAACTGCATTGGATTGAGGCAATATGCCTTTTATGCCATTACCAAAGATGCTGATTTTTCGAGGATCGATCGAAGATGGGATACCCAAAACATCTAGTGTATTCCTATCAATTTTATAGATTCCTGTCTCGGTGATACCAATCTTGTACCATGTACCAGAAGAAAGTACAGAGGACTGTGCAATAGAAATTATTGCTGATAGAAAGAAAATAATGTAAAAAAACCTCCGCATCAGTCTACTTAAACGTACTTGTAGCCACAAAAATTCTATGACTTTTTAGATACCACAAACGAAAACACTGATACCATTAAATAAAATGGGATTAAAAAAGGCAAAAATGTCCATTTGAATACAATTACAAGGCCTAGGACACCTATAATGAGTATCCACCTGGCTTCATTGTTCTTCCAAGTGAATGCAGAAAACTTGAGTGCAATTAATTTGATAGGTGAAACCAACAAGATTGCAGAAAAAAGGCAAATGCTGATTAGGGTGTACTCATACAGTTCGAAAGGAATAAATATCAATGAAGTCAGCATGATCGCGTTTGCCGGTGTTGGCAAGCCTATAAAGCTGTCTGATTGATTATCATCAACGTTGAACTTGGCCAATCTTAGTGCAGAAAAAACAGCAATGGCAATAGCTATCCAGTAAAGTTGAGAGGATTCGCGCAACCACTGCATCATAAAAAAAGTAGGTAAAAGCCCAAAAGAGACTAAGTCAGAAAGTGAATCCAATTGTTTACCTATATCAGACTGAACTTTCAATATTCTGGCGGCAAAACCATCCAAAAAATCAAATAGCCCTGCAGCAATCACAAAGTAAAAAGCCTCAACTTCCTGATTTGATAATGTTATATAAATACCTACACATCCGATTGCCAGGTTCAAGCATGTAAGTAGGTTGGGAATATATTTTTTCATCCTTTCACAAATGGATTGTATTGCTTTTCGTGACCAATGGTGGTCGAAGGTCCGTGACCCGGGAATACTTCTACATCTTCAGGCAATGTATAAACCTTATCCTGAATATTGCGAAGAAGGTCATCATGATTACCTCCCGGCAGATCTGTTCTGCCAATACTTTCCCTGAAAAGAACATCTCCACCAATAATTTTCTTCTCTGACTTATTATAGAAAATTAGATGCCCGGGTGAGTGTCCGGAAACCTCGATCATTTTCAATTTCACTTCATCAAGTATCAAATTTTCATCTTCATTTAAATACTCGTCCACTTCGGCATGCCTATAGCCGGCCATTCCCCACTGTGGCGCATAAGCAGGGACTGAGTCAAAGACCTCTTGCTCATTTTTAGGAATTTTTAAGGGTACTTTGTAATGGCTTTTCAACACATCATTGCCTAAGACATGGTCTATGTGACAATGCGTATTTATAATGGCCTTTACAACCAGGTCATTCATGTGAATGTATTCCTTAAGCTCCTCTACCTCATAATCTTCATAACATCCCGGATCAAAAATTAAGCAGTTGCCTGCTTCAGAAGAAATCACATACGTGTTTTCATAGAATGGATTGAATACAAAAGATTTTAGCCTCATCTGTTTAGTTTTATGCCTTTTTGAGATTGCAAAAGTAAAGTGAGTAAGACAAAGGCAGACTATTTAATTATTGGGCAAGGGATAGCCGGAACCTGGCTAGCCTATGAAATGCTAAAAAAAGAACTGTCTGTGATCATTTATGATGAAGACAAAGAGGAAACATCTTCAAAAAGAGCAGCTGGGATCTACAATCCAATTACCGGAAGAAAGATGGTCAAAACATGGCGAGCTGACGACCTGTTTTTGGATTTAGAAAATAGCTATCAATCAATTGAAGAATCTTTTGGTCATTCCTTTCTCCACCAAACTCCCGTATACAGACCTTTTAAAACAATAGAAGATCAAAATGATTGGGATGGGAGAATCGCTGACAATCATTTTGAGTCTTACTTAAAAGAAATCCCAAAAAAACACATCGGGATTGAGCAAATCAATGATCCTTTTGGAGGCATTATCCTTAAAAATTCCGGGTATGTTGATATCCCGCAAATGCTGAAATCTGCAAAACAATACTTTGAAAATAAGGGAGTTTACAGGGGTAAAGTGTTTGATTATTCCAGGATGAAGCTTAAGGAAGATACTGTACAATATGAAGGGGAAGAATTCAAGAAAATCATTTTTTGTAATGGATTAGTTGATAATCCATATTGGAAATTACCATTTAGACCTGTTAGAGGAGAAATAATGGATATCCAGTGCGATTTAAAATCTGACTTTATCATTAACCAAGGGGTTTTCATGATTCCAAAAAAGGATCGAATAACGGTAGGTTCAACTTACGATCACAATAATCTGACATTTGAACCTCAAGAGGCAGGAATTAAATCCTTATCTGAGCGGTTAAGGAAATTATACTTCGGTAATTTTAAGATTATAGAAAAAAGAGCTGGGGTTAGACCGGCTACTCATGATAGAAAACCGTACATAGGATCACATCCCGTAAATAAAACATTGGGTATTTTTAATGGTTTTGGCACGAAAGGTGTTTCTTTAGCACCGTATTTTGCAAAACATTTCGTTGATGTTTTGATTGGCAAATGTGAGATAGACGAAGAAGTAAATGTTCAAAGAGTTTTTTAAATATATCGTACCACTTTTCTTTATGATAAGTGCTGCCTATAGCCAGCACTATACGACTCCTTTTGGTCAAAACAGGATTCAGTACAAGAAATTTGATTGGTATTACTACAGCACCAACAATTTTGAAATTTATTACTATCCGGGTGGACAGGAGTATGCGCTTGAGGCTATTAACTTTCTTGAAGATGAATTTGTCACATTAACAGATAAACTTGGCTATGCGCCATATAGTAAGACCAAAATATTCGTATATAATTCTATCCACGATCTGCAGCAAAGCAATGTAGGAATAGATGGAGCAGTCTATACAATAGGTGGACGTACGGAATTTGTGAAACTGCAACTGGAGGTCGCTTACCCGGGACAGGCACACCAATTCAAAGAAGATCTCATTTATAAGTTAGCCAGTACGCTTATTAATGACATGATGTATGGTGGGAGCTTGGCTGAAATATTTCAGAATAGTTACTTACTCACACTTCCTGACTGGTTTATTGATGGGGCAGCCAGATATATCGCTTATGGATGGTCAAGGGAAATGGACGACTACCTACGCGATTACATGGGCCGGAAAAAAATCAAAAAACTTAAGCGAATAGATGGCGAATCTGCGGCAGTGGTAGGGCATAGTATTTGGAATTACATAGCGGTGAAGTATGGCGATGGTAACATCTCAAATATTTTGAACCTCACTCGTATCATTAGGAAGGAAGAAAACAGTATAGCGAATACACTTGGCGTTTCATTCAAAAACTTTCTTAATGACTGGCAAAATTATTATTTACTTCAACGGCTGGAAGTTGAGGAAAATTATTCCAAGTCAGGTGATGAGCGATTGTTGCATGATATAAGTAATAGTAAGGACCTAATTACCAGCACGATTCGGTTCAACAAAGACGCGGATAAGGTGGCCTATGCCGCAATCAGGAATGGAAAATACTTTGTCTATGTCACTGACCTAACTTCCGGTAGAACAAAAAAAATCGCAACGGGCGGATACCGAATAAACGGACAGGATGTGGATCGCCATTTGCCACTTTTGGATTGGCAGGATGAATATACATTAGGAGTTATACTTTTTAAACGAGGGTTTTTATACCTCAACACTTTTAATTTGGAAACTGGTGAAAAAGGTCAAAAACCACTTACCCGATTTCGTCAAATTGAAAGTTTTTCATTTAATGACAATGGCAGGTTAGCTGTAATCTCAGGAGACATTGACGGGCAGAATGACATCTTCTTAATCGCAATGAATAGAAATGCACTGAGAAGGATCACCAGAGATGTTTTCGACGATCTTGATCCAACTTTTGTTCCTGGAACAGCAGCAATAGTCTTTAGCTCCAATCGAGAAAGTGACTCAGTAAATGTCACAGATGTATCACTTGAAACACTTGATAAAAATTTTAATTTGTTCGTCTACGACCTTGATACAACAACAGTAAATTTTTTCCGTCTAACCAACACCTATGGAGAAGATCGAAAACCATATGCCAAGAATATAAATGAAGTTTATTACCTGAGTGATCAGCAGGGCATTGCTAATATCTACCGCTACAATTTATTTGATTCCTTAACCACTCAAATCACAAACTTTGATAAAAGCATCGTAAGTTATGACTTGCATTTTAACCCTGATCGACTAACCTATTTAATGTTAGGCGAGGGCGAGCACAGGGTCTATCTGGACTCAATCTCCGATCTAAACAGCAGCAAATTCACAACAGAAACACCTAGAAAGCGACGAGAAAATGCAGTAAGGGTTGTAACTCGGGTGCTTAACTCCGCAAATAATCAACCTCCACCTCCTGAACCAGAAAAAGATGAAATTGATACGGATGATTTCTTATTTGAAGAAGAAATAGGTGACGACACCACTGATGTAGAAGATGCTAGCTGGATAGATACCGATAACTATGTGTTTGAAGATGAGTCTGAGACGTCTTTTGAGCCTGAATCCTTCTTCAGTAAATACCAGAATTTCGAGCAAGAAAACGAGCGAGTAGGACCAATTCCTTACAACCCTAAGTTCACTTTCAACAATGTGATCACTTCATTTCTTTGGGATCCTTATCGAAATTTCATGATGTTCATGGAAACCGAGATCAATGACGTACTCGAAAACTATAAAATAAAGGGTGGAGCATTGGTTAAGACCAATTTTGAGCAGGGAGACATTTTTGCTGAGTTTCAGTACCTAAAGTATTGGATGGATTTCAAGGCAAGGGTAGACAGAAAGACCTATATTCTTGAAAATCAATCCGAAGATGACAACCTAAGACATAAGTATAAACTCAACAGATTTCAACTTACGGCAGCCTTACCTATTACTCATACATTCAGGGTTGAGGCATCTCCATTTTTTACAGAGACATCATTTACTAATCTCAACTTTTTGAGTGTGACCGGGCAAGCATCCGAACAAGCTCAAAATAACAGGGAACAGTATTTTGGGGGCAGTGTAGCATTAATATTCGATAATGCAATTGAACGTTCTTTCAATCTTTATCAAGGTACCAGAGCACTTCTTGAATTCACTTCTCATTTTAATGCAAACTCAAATCTCAACTTCAGCAAGCTTCGGTTTGATTTCAGGCATTATCAAAAGGTACATAGAGAAATTACCTGGGCGAACAGAATCCTCTATGGAAAACAAATGGGGCCTGCACGTAAAGATTATATGTTGGGGGGAATGGACAATTGGCTGTTCGCCTCACAGGACATACAAGGTGAAGAGGATCCACTTTTTATAAGTAATAACCGTGACAACAGTGATATCTTATTTAATGAGTTTGTTACCAATCTAAGAGGACTTGATTACAATGAAGCATACGGATCTGATGTGCTGGTTTTCAATAGTGAGCTAAGAGTTCCACTGTTTCAATACCTCACCAATGGACCCATTAAATCCAACTTCTTTAGAAATTTTCAGATTATCTCATTCTTCGATATTGGTTCTGTGTGGACTGGATCGCCACCATTTAAAGATGGCAGGCCTATTACCAGACGATTTGAGCAAGGACCTTTTACTGCCGAAATAGTAAAATTTCAGAATCCATGGCTAGGAGGATTTGGGTATGGTCTTAGAACCGTACTGTTCGGTTATTACATCAAGTTCGATGTTGCAAGACCATATCTGGATGGAGAAGTTAATGATCGAAGATATTATTTCACGCTAGGACTAGACTTTTAAGGCAAAGATTACCTTTGCATACTATGCAGCAATCCATGACAGGCTATGGGCGTGACGAACGCACAAGTCAGAACCTTCGGATAAAAACCGAAATCAGAGCTTTAAATAGTAAATTTTTAGATTTTTCGCCTCGAATTCCAAAGGAGCTGGCGGATAAAGAAGCTGAAATAAGAAACTTAATAACCGATGAGCTTAAAAGAGGCAAGGTTATGCTTTCGATTGAGCTGGAACTGGATGATGATAGTAACCTGGAAGTTCAGGTGGATGAAGCTCGGTTTAAAGCTTATTTCAATAGATTCAATTCGTTATCAGAAAAAGTCAACAGTCAAAGCTCTGACCTTGTAAAACTTGCATTGCAGGCCCCTGATGTCATAAAGCAGCAAGAAATTGATCCTGAATCCCTACCATGGAAAGATATAAAAGCCGGTATAAAGGGAGCAATTGATCAATGTCTTGATTTTCGGAAGCAAGAAGGTGATACATTAACTTCCAAGCTGTCTGATTATATCTCAAATATTAGAGGTGGTCTCAAAAGCGTAGAAGAAAACGACGCAAGCAGAACTGACAATATTCGAACGCGCCTGCAGAAGAACCTGGATGAAATAAAGGATCGGGTTCAGGTGGATGAAAACCGATTTGAGCAGGAGCTGATTTTCTATTTGGAACGTTTGGATATATCGGAGGAGAAAGTGCGACTAAAACAGCACCTTGATTACTTTGATGAGGTGCTTCAAAAAGAAGATTTTGCTGGTAAAAAGCTTGGTTTTATTTCTCAAGAGATTGGAAGAGAAATTAATACCATAGGCTCAAAAGCTAACCATGCTGAAATTCAGCGAACGGTCGTGATGATGAAGGACGAGTTGGAAAAAATAAAGGAACAGAATCTAAATATTGTATAAAAAAAGCCCGCTGATGCGGGCTTTTTACTTATTCATTTCCAATTATCTAATGGAGAATTCAACTTTGGTTTGATCCCAGGCAATTATCACATCCCCTGATTTTTCAATATCAATCGAGAACACTTCTACTACTCCGTCAGTAGATGAAGGTTTTACTTTCACTCTCAAGACATCATCAGCTTCCTTGTATTCGTAAGCGCCCCAGCCATCCCATTTCTTATTGAATATGATCGTCCACTCATCCTCTCCGGGGATTGTAAATAATCCGTATTTTCCTGCCGCTAACTTCTTTCCTTCTACTTCTACATCACTTGACAACTCAATCCATGTGGACTCATTTGCTCCGGTTCTCCATACCTTCCCGTACGCCTCAAGACCGCCAAAAATATCTCTTCCTTTTTTAGATGGTTTACTATAATCAATCGTGATTTTCGTCCCATCGATTTCCTGTGACACCTGTGCTGGTGGACTCTTCCGCTTGCTTTTATCTTTTTGAGCGTTTGCAGAAAAGACCATAATTAGGCTTAATGCCAATACTGATGCAATTTTTAATGATTTCATGTTTGTGCTTTTATGGTTGTTGTTTTCAAATTAATTCAAAATGGGTCACTCTATGCACGTGAAAACCAATCAGATGTTTGGCAATTTGCCTTAAATATTCAGGCAAACACACAGGATGTCGTTAGGAATACATCGAATAAATCACCCAGTCCATGGAAGTGGCGTCATACTGATCAAAGGAATTGTTTAACTTTTCAATAAGGTAGCTCTTATTAAAGCTCCAAATTTGAAATAAAACCAACCTACTCATGAAAAATTCAGCTCTTATCGCACTCATTTTCCTACTCTCTTCGTGTGGATCAGAAATAAAAAAGGAAAACAGGCATCTGGTAGAAGCTATTGACTACAAAGTCAAGCACATAGATCAAAACCATCGTGTTAGTATTATCGAAGATGATTTTGTTCAGTCGGACTCTTCTTATAAAGTGCGTGGATATTTTAACGAAGGCCGTTTGATGAAGCTTGTTGGTATTATCAAGACTCCACATTTTGAAAAAGACGATTATTTCTATTTTGAAAATGATAAGCCCATATTTTCCGGCCACATGATGAATTTCAGAGATGATAGACTGGCTGAAGAATTTAAATACTATTATCAGGATGGAAAGATCGTAGAAAGTCTTTTTTGGAAAGATCATTATAAGCCTGGTAAAAGATTTCCACATGAAACGTTTAAGGAGTTTGAACCTAACATGGATAGTTTGATGAATGAAGAAAAGACCCGAATGGCATTCTTTCTATCTAAGCTTGAGAAAGAAGGTTTTGAACTAAAACACATCAATGAGAACCTGGAAGCGAATAGCAACCGATGACCATAGGAGAAGCACAAAAGGTCGTAGATGAGTGGATAAAAACGAAAGGGGTGCGTTACTTCAATGAGCTCACTAATATGGCTATGCTCACTGAAGAAGTCGGTGAACTAGCAAGAATAATTGCAAGAACATATGGTGAGCAGTCTTTCAAAGAATCAGACAAAAACCGTGACCTTGGCGATGAGATGGCAGACGTACTTTGGGTGCTGATCTGTCTGGCTAACCAAACTGGTGTAGACCTGACACAAGCGCTTTTGAAAAATTTAGAAAAGAAGGATTCAAGAGATGGCACCAGGCATCAGGAGAATGAGAAGTTGAAGTAGTTCATTGTTTATTCAGCATCGTAGTATTCCCTGATCTTAACTTTATCATCATCAGAAACATCAGGATCAGCTAATAGCTGCCAAGCTCGCTGACGTGAATTGATATTATACTTTAGAAGTACGTTATCTTCCTTCTCCCGCTTTCTGATTCGATGGGACATGATGAATATGCCAACTTGCATGAGGATAACAATCGCTATGATGACGTAAATCCAGGTCATTTACTAAGATACCAACTCACCATCTATCAACTTAGGAACAACAGGATACTTGCTAACTTCCAGGCAAAACTCCACGTCCTTTTCTATACCAAAACCTCTGAGTCGTTCTGCGTGACTTGAAGTTAAAGCCAGACCTAACAGGTTCTCATGATTGGCGATGAACAACTGATGAGCAAGTAATGCTGAGTCTCCGATTGGTTCCATTTCCTCGGCACATTCGTCAATAAGTGCTCCTGCGAAGAGCGTGTCTTCCAGGTTCGGAGTTCCTTTCCATCCTGCACAGTGAACAACTACTCCAATTGGAAGCTGTAAAATATATTCAGTCAGCGCTTCCAAATTCAGGAATGAGCCAATCAAAATCGCATCTGCTCCTTCTGACTTCAGAATGGCCTGTGATCCGTTTGTGGTCGAGATTGCCACTTTCTTTCCTTTCACTTTTTCTTCCAGGTATTCGAAAGGTGAGTTACCCATATCAAAGCCTTCTACTTTTTGTCCACCTCGTTCACCTGCCATGAGATAACCCTGTTTTCCAAGCGCTTTACATTCTTCCACTTCTCCGACAGGTTTAATTGATTCTACACCATTGGCCAGGCCTGTTACGATGCAGGAAGTGGCACGAAAAATATCAACAACTACCACTATCTTCCCGGTAAGGTCGTGTTGATGGATGAGGTCAGGGGTTAAGCAAACTTCGATAGTTTTCATTTCAAACGAATTAATATAGAATAAGAGATCCTTCGCTTTCGCTCAGGATGCCACTTCGTGTCATTTTAAAAAGGGTGGTCTGACTACTTTGGCTTTTACCGACTTGTCGCGAATGATGACATTAATTTCCGTATCAGCTTTGCTGTTTTCAATGGTCACATATCCCATTCCTACTCCATATCCCAGCGAAGGAGACATGGTACCTGAGGTCACTTTGCCAATGACATTGCCATCCAGATCTGCAAGTTCATAGTCATGTCTCGGTATCCCTCTTTCAATCATTTCAAAGCCAACCAATTTTCTAGTGACACCAGCTTCTTTTTGAGCTTTCAGGTTTTCACTATTCACAAATTCCTTAGTGAACTTGGTCACCCATCCAAGGCCTGCTTCCAATGGAGAGGTCTCATCCGTGATGTCATTGCCATAGAGGCAAAATCCCTTTTCCAATCGCAATGTATCTCGAGCGCCTAGACCGATTGGTTTTATCCCAAATTCTTCTCCTGCTTCAAAGATTTTATTCCATACCTCTTCTGCATCATTCTTATTGATGTACAACTCAAATCCACCAGAACCGGTGTACCCTGTTGCTGAAATGATCATTTCTTTGTCTGCAAGCTTATCTTCAACAAAAGTGTAAAACTTTACTTCCGACAGATTCACCTTTGTCAACTTTTGAAGCGTATCTACAGCCTTTGGTCCCTGAACCGCAAGTAGCACAATATCATCGGAGATATCTTCCATCTCTACACCCCACCTGTCCTGACTTTTGATCCAGTCCCAGTCTTTTTCAATATTGGATGCGTTTACAACCAACATATACTCCTCATCGCCCATTCTATAAACCAACAGGTCATCAACGATCCCTCCTTTGTCATTGGGTAGGCAAGAATATTGCGCTTGTCCATCTACAATTTTAGATGCATCGTTGCTCGTCACCCACTGAATCAAATTCAACGCATTTGGCCCTTTCAACATAAACTCACCCATATGGGATACATCAAACACGCCCACTCCTTGGCGAACCGTCTGATGTTCTTCTTTGTCTGAAGAATATCGAACCGGCATATTATATCCTGCAAAAGGCACCATTTTGCCGCCTAATTTTTCATGCAGGTCATTTAAGGGGATTTGTTTCGTTTCCATGCTTCTTAGCTATTCAGTTTTAATCCGACCGGACAGTGGTCCGATCCCATGTATTCATTGTAAATATGAGCTTCAGCCACCTGATCTTTCAGTTTCTCACTCACTAAAAAATAATCGATTCTCCACCCTACATTTCGTTCCCTAGCTCTATACTTATAGTTCCACCAGGAATATTTTATCTCATCCGGATATTTAAGCCTAAAGGTATCAATGTACCCTTCATTAAGTAATGCGTCTAATCCGTCAATCTCGGTTTGCGTATATCCTGATTGCCTATTGTAATTTTCTTTGGCTCGAGCCAAATCATTTTCCGTATGGGCGACATTGAGATCACCGCAGATGATGACCGGCTTTTTTTCTTCCAGGCTGATGATATATTCCCTAAATGCATCGTCCCAGGTAGCTCTATAGTCCAGTCGCTTCATCCCTTCACCCGAGTTAGGTGTGTAAACGGTTACCACAAAGAATTTTTCAAACTCAGCAGCTATTACCCTACCCTCCTGGTCATGCTCCTCAATGCCCATATCATAAAAAACTTCAAGCGGTTTTTCTTTTGATAGTATGGCCGTTCCAGAGTATCCTTTTCGTGCTTTTGATGAGTTCACCGCAACCTCATACTGAGGTAAAAGTTGCAGTGCAGTCTTCACATCTTCGGGCTGTCCCTTGGTTTCCTGAAGACAAATTACATCAGGGTCCATTTCCTTAACGTCTTTAATAAAATCTTTCTTGATCATGGCGCGGATGCCGTTGACATTCCAGGAAACAAGGTGGAGTTGGGACATTTAAAAGATTATTTTTTCGTTAGGTGCGCAAAGAAAAGCACTACAAATCATTATTAAAACTTAAAAGCTAACAACAGGCAAATTGTTGGATCAATTCACTTGTTTTTCTCGTTTGAGCTATCCAATCTTACAGCCATTCATCACCTCCCTTTGGGGTCGTAGTAGCACTACCTCGTTCTGTTCATTGTAAATACCCATGACCAAACATTCGCTGATAAATGGCCCAATTTGCTTTGGAGGAAAGTTGATTACCGCGATCACTTGCTCTCCTTTTAAACGCTTCTTATTATACAGCGTAGTTATCTGCGCTGAGCTTTTTTTAATTCCGATTTCCGGACCAAAATCGATCGTTAGAATATAGGCCGGTTTAATAGCCTCTGGAAATTCTTCTGCCTTCTTTATCGTGCCTACACGCATGTCTATTTTCTCAAAATCATTCCAGCTAATCATAGTTGTTTATACAGCTTTTTAAGGTTTTTATTTAGTCTTTTAACGTGATATTCGTTGCTAATATCGTTCCTTCTTTCTTCTAAAACTTTGATCAAAGAGCTAAGGTGTGAATTATTCAGCACCTCAATCAGTCTTTCTGCATATTGCCCAAGTTGATTTGATGGAGCCTTCATCAACTGTTCCAGAAGGAGTAGGAACATATCTTCCTGAAAGCGATCATCCTGATACAGCGTGATCATAATTCGGTAGCCAAAGTCCCGTGTTACCACAGTCCCGGCATCCATCGCTTCAATGATCTGAGGGAGCGAATCAAACAATTTTTCTTTTTGCAAATGTGCAATGTGGGCCAGCCCAATCATACTCCCAAAAATCACCCGGTTGGCTGAACTGCTTAATTGGCTAATCAGAAAACCTGCTTCATCCACGAGTAAGGCTGGAGCTAACTCACCCACATAAGCCAATGCCAGAATAGCATCAGATTGAGCTCTTTGCTTGGGTTTACTTTTTATGAATGAAATAAGTTGATTGACCTCTTTTGTACCTCCTGCATCTACAATCTGCTTAGCCACCATTTTATTTGGTTCCTGGTCATTTCGATCTAAGGCAAATGCAAGTTGGTCCTGAATGGGCATTTTAAAAAATTTGGACAAAAAAAATCCTGACACGATGGTCAGGATTTAAATTTATGCTTTTCCCGAATTATTTAGCTTGCGCAGAATTCTTTTAGCCTTCTGTTTTTGCCCGGCTCTCTCAATTTCTGAAGTGCCTTTTCTCTAATCTGTCTTACTCTTTCACGTGTAAGACCCATTGCATCGCCAATTTCTTCCAGTGTGAACGGGTTATCGCAACCAATACCGAAGCTCATCATCACTACTTCTCTTTCACGAGCTGTAAGTGTTGATAATGCTCTCATCGTTTCAACTTTCAATGAGTCGTTGAAAACCAAGTTTCCGTCGGTAGGACCCGTGGTTACGTTTTCAAGAACATCTAAAAGTGATCCACTTTCGTCTTCACCGAAAGGTGCATCCATGGACATTTGTTTCACTTCAGCTCCAAGCGTATTTCTTACTTCGCTAGGCTTCATGTCTAGAATGTCAGCCAATTCTTCTTCTGTCGGCTCACGCTCAAACTGCTGCTCAAGCTCTGCATATGCTCTTCTGATCTGATTGATTGCACCAGACTTGTTCATTGGTAGTCGAACGATTCGAGACTGCTCAGCTAATGCCTGCATAATGGACTGTCGAATCCACCAAACCGCATATGAGATGAACTTAAATCCTTTTGTCTCGTCAAATTTCTTAGCTGCTTTGATCAATCCAAGGTTTCCTTCATTGATCAAATCATTTAGTGGTAAACTTCTGTTCTGGTACTGCTTTGCTACAGACACTACGAACCTCAAGTTTGCTTTTACGAGTTTTTCCAATGCAAGATCATCGCCCTCTTTGATGCGCTTGGCAAGCGTAACCTCTTCATCCGGGGTAATCATTGGAACGTTACTTACCTCAGTAAAATATTTCTCCAGGGTGTGGCTCTCTCTCCTGTTGGTAATTGACTGGGTAATCTTTAACTGTCGCATATTATCTCTTTAAAAACTAAATTGTTACGGGTATAAAAAAGCAATCTGCAAAGATAGGCGTTAGACCTATGTATTTGCAATAGTTTGCCTTATAATATACGCTAATTCAACCAGAAATTGTGCGCGATAGTTTCGGATTAGCTGATTTTATCGACGAAATATCAAAATAATTAATGATTTATTCTAAACCTTGTCCATCCGGAAGCAGTAAACTCGTTAGTACATTAAACTTTAAACCCTAAAAGAATATGAGCTTACTCGAAAAGGAACAAGAATTACATCAAATGATTGGTGAAGGCAAAATGATGGAAGCCTTTGAAAAATTTTATGCGGACAATGTGGTGATGGTTGAACCTATGTCGGGCACTACCGAAGGAAAAGATGCCAACAGAGCCAGGGAACAGCAATGGCTGGAAATGGTACAGGAAGTTCATGGAGGTGGAGTTACTGCCATTACCTCGAATGAGGAAGATGGCTTAACTATCTCAGAATCATGGATGGAAGCCACTTACAAGGATGGAAATCGAGCCAAAATGGAAGAAGTATCTGTGAAAAAGTGGGAAAATGGACAAGTGGTCCATGAGCGGTTTTACTATACTATGCCAGGATAAATTGGATTCAATCAGACCTCTTACTCAGGGGTTTGATTGAACTTTTGGTTCTTGAAAAAATAGATACCAAATAATATGGCGGATATGCTTAGGCATTTGTTTGTCCATGTGAACTGAGACATTATATGAGCTTCGGTTACTGGAACAAATGAAAAGAGTAATTCGAGTCCTAACCTGACTACTCCCCAAAAAATCAACATCACTGCAATAATTTTCATTAATCTTCTGGATGACTTATTCTTTTTTAAGAAAGCATAATAGATTCCGGAAAGCATAAATGTTCCAATGATGAAAGGGGCCACACTACCAAGGATCAGATAGTCAACTCCTCTAACAAAAAAGCCCACACCAAAAACAAGCATAGACACAGTGTAGATCGGATTAGTCTTGTAATTTTTTTTAATCGCTTCCATTCACAATTTCTTTTATTACTTCATAAACATACAAGGTTGATGCTGCCAGGTAGTCAAAATTGACAGTCTCATAGGTATCGTCCGGCGTATCCTTATATGGTGAAGTGTCTCGTTTACCGTATGCTTCATTGATCCCAATTGCCTGAAAGCCTGCTTGTCTGAATGAGTGATGATCTGTTGAATTTATATTGGTAACATAGAGTGGGATTTCAAGCCTGGACGCAACCTCGAAATATGTCTTTTCTAATTCTGGGGTTGGCAACTCAAGTTCCATTTCTCCATTCCCATCTTCATCCCAGCCAACCATATCGAATGTGTGAACTGAATGAATATTTAATTCCTCAGATTTCAGGTATTTGGCGAAAGCCTGACTTCCTATTAATTCTTCCTCTTCTTGATCAAAAAAGACGATGATCACATTCATGTTACGTTCATCCAATGAATTGAGCATTTTCCCAACACTGTATATAAGTGCTGAGCCTGATGCATTATCAATTGCTCCGGGGCAGTCTACCTCAGAATCAAAGTGTGCGCCGAGTACTAAATACTCATTGCTTTCATTAGTAGCCGGAATAATCATGTAAACATTTGCTCCTTTGAAAGGAGCGAAAAGAATATCAATAAACTGATTTAAGTTGGGCATCCTATACGACTGCCTTTGAGGTTTAAGCCCAATTGACAGAATTTGACTTTCCAGGTAGATTCTGGCAGTTTCTCTTTCCTCTGGTGAGCTTCGTGCATTAAGTGACACTCCTTCCCACTCAATTGCTCCGGAAAATTCACTAATGAATTTCTGCTGTTCTTTAATCAAAGCTTCAAGCTGACCATAAGAAGTATAAGCATGAAGCAAACAAATTAGCGTTGCTATTCGAATCATTCGTAACGAATTGAATTTACAGGGTTTGAATTAATTGTTTTCCGGCTGACGGCCAATATGACGATGCTGGTAATTAGCATAACAAGAGCGATAACTCCTGGGAAAATAAGTGGTGAAATACTCACTCGATATTCGAAACTGACCAACCACTCAGATGCAAGCCACCAACATAATGGAATGGATACAATGGATGCAATCAACAAGAATTTGAGAAACTCTTTGGTATGCTGATTTATTAAACTGAGAAATCCAGCTCCTAAAATTTTACGGATTGCAATTTCTTTTCTTCGTGCAATCACATTGTATGAGGAAAGTCCAATCATTCCTAAAATTGCAATGCAAAAGGAGATGATCGAAGCACCCAAAAAGACATTTCTAAAAATAGCTTCTTGCTCATATTCCCGCTGAACCATGTCATCCATAAACTCCCAGGTCATCACTTGATTCGTGTCAAATCGGTTATGAATGTTTTCAATTTCTTCAAGAGTGGCAATGGTATTATAACCACTTAGTTGGATCACAATATCGTCCAGGCTAACAAAAGGATTGTTGTAATGACCAATTACGACTGGACCAATTGATTTTCTCAGCGATCGGTAATGGAAGTCATTAACAATTCCAATGACTCTGGCATTCAACTCATCGTCTCCCACCTCCTGTATCTTTATAAGTTTACCAATTGCACCAGTACCCCCATACTTGGCAGCTGCAGTCTCATTGAGAATTACAGAAATACTGTCCTGACCGTTAATTCCGGAAAAACCCTGACCGACAACCAATGATAGTTCCAATGCAGCTATCCCATCCTGGTCTATTCCGTAATACCTCATCGGGGTTTTTTCATCAGGCTTTTCTATAGGATTTACATCAACAGCTGTTCCTGATCGGTATCCACTGATCATCCGGGTTATTCCTGTCACTTTTTGTACATCAGGAAGTTTGAGCAACTCATCTTTAATTTCTAAGTAATTATCCCTCACCTGGCCACTATTGATTTCCACAATTAGTAACTGTTCAGTATTGAATCCCAGTGACTTACTATTCATGTAGATATATTGCTGATTTACAATGAACAAACCAGCCAAAATTGTCATTACAAACAAGTACTGCACCACGACCAGGCCTTTTCTCAAAGAGTCATTCCCTGAAGACGAAATGGTCATGCTTTTCAAGACATTGACCACTGAATATCGGCTTAGATGAAAGGCCGGATAAAATCCTGCAAATAGGGTTACCAGAATAATTGTTGCAATAAAATACGGAATCGATTCAATGAGAAATACAGTAGTTAACGCTAGCTGGATGCCTGTAAGCAGATTGAAGTATGGCAAGATAAAATGTGTAATAATCATGCATAAAATGAACGAAAACAAAACCATCAGGAAGGATTCAATTAAGAACTGCATGGCCACTTGCTTGCTTTGAGCCCCCATTGCTTTTCTAACTCCAACTTCTCTTGTCCTTTTGATGTATCGCGCGGTAGAAATACTAATGTAATTGAAACATGCCATCAACAGAATGATAAAACCAACAATGATTAGAAATTTCACTTTAGAAAAATCTCCTTTTACATAATTGTTAATCCTGCCATCAATGCCATGAGACTGGAAATGCAGATCGAGTAACCCTAGTAAATAGTGAGGGTTGATATCCTCCTTGTCCATATATTTTTCGAGTAGGGTTTCAGCCTTCCCTTCAAAGAGCTCCTTATCATTGGTGTCTTTCAGCAGCACATATGTCGCAACAGGATCGCCTTCCCAGGCATAGAAATATCTTCTGAAATTGTTTGACACACTTTCAAGAAAAATGTCATAATCCTGAGAAATGATGAAATTAAATTGAATGTATGAATTGGCGGGAATGTCTTTTAAAACGCCTGTCACAGTAAACCTTCCATAGAATTCAAGATATACTTCCTCACCAATAGGGCTTTCAAATCCAAAATATTTCTCTGCCAAAGACTCAGAGAGGATAATTGAGCGCTTATTCTTTAATACCTGTGTCGGATTGCCATCTTTTAATTCAAAATCAAAGATTTCAAAGAACTGCGAGCCAGCCACAATTCCATCCTCCTCAAAAAAACGTTTACCATCGGCCTCCGCCCAAGTAGAGGATGTCGCATGTATGGTCACCGCGTTTTCGACGATATCCACTTCATTTCGTAAGGCATCTGAAAGCTGATAAGAAGTCCAGATTTCAGGATCATCGCCATCCGCATTTTGGTGTATCTGGATAACCTGATAGATTCGATCTGCTTTTGAGTGGAACGTATCAAAGCTAATCTCATGTCTGACTAAAAGGATGATCGTAAGAAACACCGCTAATCCTAAAGACAGTCCAAAAAGATTGATTGCCGTGAACTGCCGGTCTTTAACTAACGCTCTAAATCCTACTTTAAAATAATTTTTAAACAACCCTAATCTGAATCCCTCTTTATGTTTCAGATTACACCACCGCATGGATCTTAGCACGTTCCATATAAGAAAAGCACGTGCTTTGGTCTTTGATTGATTGACACGTCCTACATAGAGCTCAATGATATCCCCCTCGATTTCATCAAGGTAGTCTTCCTTGCAGAACCATCGCAGGAATTTCAAAGGCCACTTTGGTGGTTGTTGATTCATTATTCGTATCGAATGGATTGAACCGGATTAGCTTTCGCGATTCTATAAATCCTTGCCAAAACTGTCGTAAATGAAATGATAAGTACTAGCACGAAAGCAATCACAAACAGATCTACACTCATATTGATTCTGTAAGCAAAATCAGCCAGCCAATCACCAAATAACCACCAAGATACCGGTGCGGCTATCACCAATGAAAGGATTAGAAGTATCAAATAGTCTTTGAGTATAAGGGTAGTAATGTTTTGAACATTTGCTCCCATCACTTTTCGTATGCCAATTTCTTTGGTCTTTCGCTCAACAGTGAAATTGATTAGGCCGAATAAGCCAAATGCTGATATAATAATGGAAACAATGGATGCAATTAGGATAATTGTACTTCTGCTTTCTTCAGCTTTATAAAAGCGTTCCCATTGCTGATCAAGAAAATTGATTTCAGCAGGCGTATTGGGATCAAACGTTGCATTGACTTCCTCAACATGTGCTATTGTCTCTTTTGGGTTTTGAGCATACTTAATGGTGAAATAATCTATCGATCGAATGTGATTGTTCCAATGGGTGATTATCACCGGACCAATAGCTTCATAAAGCGATTCAAAATGAAAATTTTCCACAACACCCTTGATTCTCATTTTAACTGAATCACTATCCGACATTACCCACACACTTTCACCGATTGGCTGTTCCAGGTTTAGGGTTTTTACTGCTTCTTCGTTGATTAGGATATACAAACTATCTGATTGGTCCGCTCCTGCGAAATTCTCCCCATCCAATAGATTAATATCATAAGTATCTAACCAATACTTATCTACAGCATAATGGCTGAATTCCATGGCATCATCAGTCAAATTCTTGCTCACATTGGCAATCGGGATGTCTTTCCATTCGCCAGGCACCCGAGAGGAAGTAGAAGCATTGATTACATTCGGATTATTCTTAATTCCTTCGACAATGTTTTTGAAATTACCCCGTGCTGCTCCTGAATTAATATCAAGCACAATCAAGTTTTGATTTGTGAAACCCAGGTCTTTTGACTGTACATAATTGAGCTGTCGATAAATCACCAACGACCCAATGATGAGGAAGATTGATAGTGCATATTGAATACCAACTAATCCTTTTCGAAGTAAGTCACCTTTGCCTGAAAACGCATTTTTCATGACCAGGAGTGATCGTTTTAGCTGCGAATAATATAGGGCAGGAAGCAGTGCTGAAATAGTCCAGATAATAAGAATGCTGATCACATGATAGAAAATGAAATCAGTGAAGAACAGCAGTCCAATTCCAAAATCTTTGTTGGCTATCTGCAAGAAGAAAGGAAATAAAACGACAATCAAAAGCAAGGCAAGAACATAGCTTATGATGACGGTCAAAAATGTTTCAAAAAACAACTGTCCAAACAGGTGTTTATTTGTAGCACCATTGATCTTTCGCATGCTCGCTTCAAGTGTTCGCTTCAAAGCCTGAACAGAGGAAAGGTTCACATAATTTAAAGCTGCGATGAATATCACCAATATTCCCATGATCAGGATCATAGAAACAAACTCCCGATCGCTGTAAGGAACAGCCAATAAAGGTGCCGGGCCCCCTGCTTCAATTCCAGTGGAACCTAAATGAACATCTGTTAAAGGATGTAAATAAAAATCATAGTCGGCGAGCGTTTCTTCATCAATGTATTTGCTCAAAAAATCATCTTTTGATTGATAAATGTCGTCTGGTGTTGCTCCAGCTTTCAACAGCACCCATGTCTGCATAAACTGGGTATCCCAGTCACTCAGAAAGGTTTGCCAATTTTCATGCATCTGCGGTGGGTCGAGGACATAGATTTCTTTAAACTGATAGCTCGAATTACGTGGCATATAATCCATGATCGCTATGACCTCAATGGGTCCAAAACGTGATTCATCAACGATCTCACCTACGGCATCTTTTTTGCCGAAAAGAGTCATTGCCACATCTTCTGTTATGACTAAACCAGCAGAGCCTTCAAATTGCCTTTTGGGATTCCCATCTATGATATCAATATCCAGAATATCAAACATACTTTTGGTGAAAATGACCCAGTCGCGATCAGCCGTTCGTTTATCTCCCTTCGCCAGCACATGCGAACCGAAATAGGTGGTCCAACCTGCTGCTTCCACTGAAGGAAAATCAGATTCAAGTGCGTTGGCCAATGGGTTGGGTCCGGCGAGGTAATGATTGACACCATTCTCTTCCTGCACTTGGCCCACTACCCGGTAGATTCGATCCTTTTTGCTGTGAAAGCTGTCAATGTTTTGCTCAGCGTAAACGAACATGAGGATGAAGAATAAGATGGAAAGACCAAGTGAAAGACCCAGAATATTGACAATGTAATGCACTGTCTCCTTCCTGAAACGGCGGAAGTAGATCTTGGTGTAGTTTTTAAACATGTTCATAGTCCAATTATTTGAGAGTTGAGTTTTTTTAAGATTAATCCACCGGAAGGATCGCAGCACATTCCATACAAAAAACAGGTTAGCTGATCGCTTGGAGGTTTGAGTTCTGAGATAATAAAACTCGAAAAGATCGCCTTCGATCTCATCAAGATACTCTTCCCGACAATACAGGCGCAGAAAGCGTACTGCCCACTTTGGTGGTTGATTTTGCGGCATCAGATTTTAGCAAATTGTAGTTGTGGTATTTTCTGATAGATGCTCGTTCGTAAGTCATGTGAAGCATCCAATACTTTTTTTCCCAGGGCTGTTACGATGTAGAATTTCTTTCTTCTACCTCCTCGTTCTTCAGTAATCCCTCCGAAACGAGAGTCGACAAAACCTTTCTTTTCCAATCTTTTCAATGCGACATGAATCGCGCTGATATTGATTTTCTTTTTGGTTTCTTCGGTAAGAAATTCATGAATGGAGACGCCATATGCCTCATTATGCTGTGCGGCAACCGTGAGCAATACCAGCTCTTCAAATTCACCTAATTGATATTCCATGGATTAAAATATTTACTTAACAAACGTGAATGTAATACATAAGTTTCACATTTGTTAAGTAAATAAAGAGCTGTTCAAACTGCCTGATTAAAACATATTTTCTACATATACGTATTTAATCAATCTATGAAAGGAACACATCTTGGAGAATTTGAAGAATTGGTGCTTTTAGCTGTCTGCACCACCCATCCGGACACTTACGGTAATACTGTAAAAGATGAAATCAATCAAACGGCAAAACGGAATATTAACTTAAGTACCGCCCATGGTGCATTGACCAGACTGGAAGACAAAGGGCTGGTCAAAAGTTACATGGGAGAGGCTACCTCAGTAAGAGGTGGTAAGCGAAAACGAATTTTCGAAATCACAGCATTGGGGTTGAAGAAATTGGAGGAAGCCAAGAATCTGAGAGCCAAATTTTGGGATAAAATCCCAGTAAAAGTGCTACAAACTCAATTCATCACCACATGAAAAAACTACCTGGTAGTGTGCAATTTCTTTGTCGAACGCTCTTTAATGAAAGGGTGAGAGAAGAAATTATTGGTGACTTGAATGAGGAAATGGAAACCTTTTCGAAAAATCACGGAAAGCTCAGGACCAACATTCACCTCTCGTTAACTACACTTCTATTTACTCGCTATCGCTATACCTGGAAAAATATAAATCAACTCAAAACGTCAACAATGTTCATCAAACATACATTTAAACCCGCCTGGAGAAATCTTAAGAAAGATAAGGTCAGTGCACTTCTTAATGGTGTTGGACTCACTATTGGGTTCACGTTGACACTCATTATTTCATTAATGCTGACTCGTGAACTTAGCTATGACAAGTGGCATAGTAAATCGGATCGAATTTTCCGGGTGACCCATGATGAGCGCAGTACTGGAAGGAGCGATCGTCATTTGCCAACAGTGGGACCTCCAGTGGGGCCTGCGCTCGCCAATACCTATGGTGAGGTAGAGAATTTTGTTCGATTTAGGGACATTCCAACACGGCCTGTTAGAGTTGGAAACAATAATTTTTATGAAAGCAATATTTTCTATGTGGATAGCACACTTTTCAATGTGTTTGATTTCACCTTGCAATTCGGAGATGCTAAAACTGCTTTACAGAATGCCAGTTCTGTTGTCTTATCTGCTGAAATGGGTAAAAAATATTTTGGAGATGAACCTGCCATTGGCAAAAGAATTGAAATCTCTGATACTCCGTATACCGTAACAGGTATTCTGAATCCACCGCCTTCAACCACTCATTTATCACCGGGATTTATCATCCCTTTTCATGCTTTCAGAGTACCGTTTGGCTATCCGGTTACGCTAAATGACTGGGGCTGGATTTCATTTGATACCTATGTTCTGCTTAGGGATAAAGAGGAAAAGGATCTTCTTCAGGAAAAATTGGAAGACTTTATCAAAGTTCATTGGTCTGAAGAGAGAGTAGGAAGCTTCCGGTTTGTGCTGCAACCTCTCGAAGACATCTATTTGGGTGATGTGGATAGTGATACGGTTGCTTCCGGTAGCTGGACTAATATATATGCGCTCAGCATCACCGGTTTCCTGTTGCTTTCATTGATCATTTTTAACTATACCAATATTTCGGTTGCTCAATCACTTAACCGTTCTAAGGAAGTCGGAGTTCGAAAAGCACTAGGAGCCAGTAAATCGATGGTCATTGCCCAGTTTTCTGCTGAATCTATTCTACTTGCAGTTATCGCTTTTATTTTATCGTTGGTTTTCATTTTTCCAACCATGAATTTTCTACGTTCCTTTATTGGAATAAACATTGATCCGATCGAAGTTTTAGGATTCAATCAATGGCTCATTGCAGCCTGGATCATTCTTGTATTTATCGTAGGTCTGCTAGGTGGAGCTTATCCGGCTTTCGTCATGTCCAAAGTGAAGGCATTAGTCGCCCTGAGTCGTAACATCTCCGGTGGACAGCTGGGCATCAATGTCAGAAAGGTATTGGTGACCCTGCAATTCACTATCACGATCGGACTACTGGCAGGAAGCATCATTATCTACCAGCAGATTTCATACATGAGGAAGAAGGATCTGGGATTTGATAAATCAGCAATGGCAGTTTTACGAGTTCCCGGACAATCACTTTTAGCTGAAGGCGAGGTATTAAAAACCCAATTAAGATCCATATCCAGGATTTCAGCAGTCGCTATTGCTGATGGTAGAATGGATGGAGATAATGGAAACGTCCCGGTGAAGACCCCAGACATGGAAGAATCCAAACCGATGTTCATCGATGCAGTTGACTATGGCTATTTTGCAACATTAGGTATTCCATTAGTAGCCGGTCGGGAGTTCAATCAATCCTTCCCAACAGACAGTGCTGGAGCAGTTATTGTAAATGAAAAAGCGGTTGAATACATGGGATATACGTCACCTGAGGAAGCCCTTGGAGCGCCCATTCAAGTTGGGGGAATTCGTACTGGCAAAATCGTTGGAGTTGTTGCAGATTATCACTTCTCATCGCTACATAATGACATAGGGCCATTGGCAATTATGTATCCCCGGACTTTGCAGGAAGATGTTTATATCCGGGTAGAACCGGGTAACATGATGGAACTCGTAGAGGCTATCGAAGCTAAATTCAGCAGTATATTTCCTGATCTTCCTTTCGATCTGATATTCCTGGATGATTACTTGAATTCCTTGTATCAGGAAGATGTGGCTTTTGCAAAGATGTTTCAGGCACTGACCATTGTTACATTGATCATTGCTTGTTTGGGATTATACGGATTGATTTCTTTGATCACCACACAGAAAACGAAGGAAATAAGCGTACGCAAAGTATTAGGAGCTAACCTAAATAGTTTGATGGCCAATCTCTTTAGACCATTTGCCTGGAGAGTGATCATTGCGATGCTCATTGTTTCTCCAATTGCCTATTTCCTATTGTCTAGCTGGCTGGATAATTATGCCTATAAGATTGAGATTGCCTGGTGGCTGTTTATTCTGGCTGGCATGGTGGTATTAGTTACGGCACTCATTGCGATAGTTATGCACTCAGTGAAAATCTACCACATCAATCCGGCAAGGACGTTGAAGGATGAGTAGGCCTTCTATTTCTTTTCCATTGATGAAAAGAAACAAAAATCTAGGGTGAGAACCTTCTCGCTGAGAAATGAAGTTGGACTCTCAAACAAAACCAAACTCGCTACACTCAAACAGTGGTTTTGTAAATGTTAATTTGCTTACTTCATTTCTCTACGCTCATAGCTTCTATACCCTCTTAATCGCTGTAGCAGCATCGAAAGGCTAAAATCACGTGTTGGGTTGCGGGGTGACAGGATTGATTTTAGCGAGATTTTTTTTGCTAGCGCTTTGAAGCGGTACGTCGATTCGGTCAAATAGAAAAATACGAAAAATGAAAATTTACCCATCCCTCAACTTTCTAAATTCCTATAGCAATAAATCCATTTCTGATGGATTTAAATAATAGTAAAGTTCAATAAAATAATAGGTGGCAGTTGTGGTAATAATTAAGCCGACGATCAAATTCCTCCAAAATCTAAAATCATATTCAAAATGAGTACACTCTTCCTTCAAACTTCTTTCCCTCAAGAAAAGCCAAACGGTAAACGATCCTGATATAAGAAAAATTAGTAAAAGTGGTTTCTCTCTTCCTATCACTCCACTTCAACCAAAATATCTGTCCCTAAATACTCCATTTCAGGCAGTGTATACCAACTTCTTTTTTGTAGGATTTTGATTCCTTTTACCATGATTTCATCTTCAAGCGTGATGAGCTCACCTTTTGTCTCCGCCGCATCCTGATAAAATTTGTACTGAAGCATTCTACCTGAATCCTCTTCAAAATAGAAATACCAGGTGTCCTTTTCATACGCCACTCTGAGCACACGACAATTCACTCCCTCAACTTTTTCATCACCGGCCAGAGAAATATTGGGTGTGTTGGAATCATACAATTTCATCGGCAAGCCCCATAAGTAGAGGTAATAGTTTCTCAAAACCAGTGCTCGTTCTTTGTCTTTGTCACCCTTGAGCACTTCAGCCACTTCCCCATTCACTTCATACACCTCCTCGTCATTTCGATTAATTTTCATGTAGCTGTTGCCATTGTTGAGTGAGATAATGGTTGACCGATCCGGGCCCTCCGGCCTGGTTTCTTTGAAAGTAAAAGTCGTCACCAATGACGGCCAGACATCCTGAGGATCATGATAGGCTTTGGCTCTTGCCAACACCTGATCAGCAGGGGTTTGGGCGTTGAGAAGTAGCGGACATACAAAAAGGAAGGTGAGTAGTTTTCGCATAGTTTCAGTAGATTGAAAAATGAGATTCAAAACAATAGGAATTTATTCAAAAAACCGAATATAGCCTGTTACTGTCTTTTCGAACGAAGTGGAAATCCATCCTTGTTCAGTCATTTTTTTTGCGCAGATTTCTCCTTTCTGTCGAAATGACAACCTTTGAAATTATTTAAAATATTATGGATAAACCTGCGAAAACTGTCTGGTACTTTGGAATCTATCTGATTGCGGAAGGGCTCTTCCTCATGTTAGCTCCTGCTTCAATCTTATCAGCCATCGGCATTCCTGACCCTAAAAGTGTTTGGAGAATTGTACTTGGATTTGTGGTGGCAGTGTTAGGCTATTACTATATCCGAAACGCAAAAGAGAACCTCACTCCATTTTTTGGATTCACCGTTCAGATTAGGATTATACAGTTTGTCTTCTTCATCTGGTTGTATGTCTTTGAGCGCGGTACGCTTGCTTTGGTGGCCTTCTCATTTATTGAGTTTGTGGCCGGTATGTGGACGTGGAGGATGTTGAAAGTTAAAGATTCCTCCCTTGAGGGAGGTTAGGAGGGTGTAAGTGGTGAATTATTAAAACACCCCTGTAGTCCCCTCAAGGGGACAATTCATAATTTCTGCTTCATCAATTATTTTTTAAACAAAAATTAATTTAATTCGTATTCATATTTTAAACAAAAATTAATTTAATTGATTTTGTGTGCAACTTTTCTGAGTTGCCACCATCCTAAAACCAAACGCTAATGAATCTTCAACTTGGAACACTGGAAGAAATGATCCTAATCATCCTACTCATGAAGGAAGAAACCTATGGAGTGGAAATTGCCAAAGAGTATAAAAATCAGCTTTCGCAGACCATATCGCTCCCTGCCATTCATGTAGTACTAAAACGACTCGAAAAGAAAGGATTTGTAGAATCGCGACTCGGTGAACCAACACCTGAACGGGGAGGAAAAGGCAAACGATTCTACCGTGCCACGAATAAAGGGTATGAAACTGCACAAGAACTGCAGCACCGAAGAAATGAAATCTGGAAATCCATACCTAAATTAAATTTTAGCCTCACATGAACCATCAGCCACCAAAATGGGCTTTGCGATTCCTTGAATTTTTTCTTCGACCAGATTATTCGGATGAAATACAAGGCGATATCACTGAAGCATTTTATTGGCGTGTGAAGGAAGAAGGACTTTTTAAAGCTCGATTCAAATTCATATTTGAAGTATTCCGATCACTAAAGCCCACCAACCTAAAATCTTTTTATCACTTATCTGTTAATACTATGATTTTCCGTAACTACCTCAAAGTTGCTTTTCGATCCCTCCTTAAAAGGAGGTCAACCTCATTCATCAACATCTTCGGACTTTCGGTTGGTGTGGCTGCATTCATTTTCATTTTTCTCTACACCAATCAAATACTCACATTTGATGACTCTCATGAAAATAAAGAGCGAATTTTCATGGTGTATAAAGAGCGAATCACGCCGGATGGCACACAAGAAACGTATGACACTTGGGTTCCAATGAAGGATCGACTGACGGACAGCTATGAGCAAATCGAAACAGCAGCCAGAATCTATGATACACAGGCCCGAATTAAAAAGAGCAATCAATACATAGAGGAAGATATTATTTATACAGATGCTTCTCTTTTTGATGTGTTCACATTCCCAATCTTACATGGAAACCAAAAGGATGTTTTTCCGAACAAAAACTCAATCGTTCTAAGTGTGGAGATGGCCAACAAATATTTTGGAAGAGACAATGCGATAGATGAAGAGTTGGAGGTCTTTCTTCCTGATGAGGATACAACCTTTCGCTTTAGAGTTTCAGCAATTATTGCAGACCTTCCTGAAAACCTTACTCACCAACCAGATTTAATGATCGAGATGGAAGCACTTCCCTTCTATTCTGACTTTGTGAATGAATGGGGAAGTTCGTTTTTAGGTACCTACGTTATGCTTAAAGAAGGGGGCGATGAGGCCTATTTGGAAGCCGATTTTCCAAATCTGGTTGAATCTATCTTCGGAGCAGAGACACAAGAAAATACCAACTTTCGGCTTCTTCCAATGGACGAATTCTACGATACCTTTATTGGAAATAAATCGAATGCTCGAACGCTACTTTGGATTGGAATAGGTATTCTTTTTATTGCGATCGTCAACTTCATGAACCTTTCTACTGCTCAAGCTTCAAAGCGCGCGAAAGAAATAGGATTAAGGAAAGTATTGGGTGCATTTCAGGGACAGTTAAGAACGCAGTTTATAACAGAGGCTTTTGTCATGTCGCTTTTTGCAACTGTTATTGGAGTTGGTCTGGTTCTATTACTCATCCCTGGTTTCAATACATTTTTTGATGTTACCATCACGTTAAAGATTTTCAGTTTAGCAGAGATAACGCTGATGGTTTTTGCTTTAGCAATTGCACTTGGCCTTTTGAGTGGAAGTTATCCGGCGTTTTACCTTTCATCAATAGGGGCAATAGAAGTGTTGCGTCAGCGACTTGGATTTGGCGGCACTAAATTCAGAAATGCGCTGGTTATCATTCAATTTTCCATTGCCCTTTTCCTCATTGCCTGTACTTTGATTGTGCGAAATCAAATCAATTACATGACCCAAAAGGAAATGGGATTTGATAGCGAAGGAGTGCTGGCTATAGGTGCGTCACCAAGGGACTTTACCGATAGTGAAGTAGGAATGAATAAAATCAACACATTCAAAACTGAACTAGCCGGGAAGTCCTATGTAAAAGAAGTCTCCAGAAGCAGGCATGTTCCCACTTTTTGGAGCGGCAGTTTCACTTTTGTCCGCCCGGATGAATGGTCGGGTGATCCACTGCGTATGAGGTATACTTTTTTGGATGCCAATTTTTTCAATACCTATGGAATTAACATAAAACATGGAAGCAATTTTTTACCTGATACGGAAGGTGACCAGCGCACATCAGTAATACTCAATGAAGCAGCTATGAAAGCTTTCCAGTTTGATCCGGAAAATCAGAATGTCATTCGGGTTGGTGATAGCAGGTTAAACGTGGTGGGTGTTGCTGAGGACTTTCACTTTGAAACGCTTCAGAATGAAGTGGCCCCAACGTTAATGCTCCATCGTACAGCTGAAAGCGGTGCGCATAGAAACATCAGCATCAAAATGGACATGTCTAATTTGGTAGAGCGTATTGAAGAAATTGAAACGATGTGGAATGAGTTAGGGTCAACTCGAGAATTTACTTATTCCTTCATGGATGATCGTATGGAAATCCTGTATGAAGATGAGCAACGCTATTTAGGGATGGTCACTATGTTCTCCATCATTTCTATCGTTGTAGCATGCCTTGGATTGTACGGACTTACCCTGTTCATCATTGAGAAAAAGCGCAAAGAAATCAGCATTCGAAAAGTACTAGGTGCTGAATTAGGTACTGTTTTGAGATTGATTTTTGGAGAGTTCACCAAGTGGGTAGTTATTGCATTTATACTCAGTGTACCCCTTGCAATTTACTTTGCCAATGACTGGCTACAATCTTACTATTATCGAATAAATATCTCCTGGATCACCTTTGGTTTGGCGTTGCTGATCGTACTTGTGTTGGTCATTGCTACCATAGGGTACCAGTCATTAAAGGCAGCCTCCTCTAATCCTGTTAAGTACCTGAAAGACGAATAATTATGTGCCTTTTTTGGGTAGAGATCTGCTTACAATCACGATACTGATTAGAGCTAGTATGGTGCCCATCACAAAAGGTGCTCCTGGGAAATAAATATCATTTTCAGGGTTGGTATAATACCTGAAAATTCCAGTCATTAGCAAAGGGCCAACAATGGCAGTCAAAGTCATTACACTGGTGAGTCCTCCCTGCAATTCACCTTGTGCATTTTTGGGGATTTGACTAGTCATAATGGATTGAAGCGATGGACCCGCCAAGCCCCCAAATGCGTAAGGCACTATTACGGCATACACCATCCATGATTGAGAAACGATACCCATCATTAAAAGACCAAAAGCGTTAAAGGCAAAGCCAGTATAAACCGCATTGGTTTCTCCGATTTTTTTTACAATTGGTCCCACTAAACCTCCCTGGACAATCGCGACCATTACACCTACAAAACTCAGCGACAAGCCAATCTCTAACTCGGACCAACCAAATTTTTCAATGGTAAAGAAAGACCAGTTTGCATGCGTCGCATTTGCCGCGACGTAGATGACAAATAATGCGACTACCAGCCAGACAATTTTTTTATGACTCAAGATTCGTTTCAGCGTTCCAAATGGATTGGCGCGTTTCCAGGAAAAAGGTCTTCGATTCTCAGCAGTGAGCGATTCCGGAACTACAAAGAACCCATAGGTGGCATTGAGTAGAGATAGACCGGCAGCTGCCATGAATGGGACTCTGGTCCCTAATTCTCCCAAAATTCCCCCAATGGATGGGCCTATTACAAACCCCAGTCCAAATGCAGCTCCAATCATTCCAAAATTCTTAGCTCTGTTTTCAGCCGTACTGATGTCGGCAATGTAAGCATTGGCAACTGTAATACTACCTCCAAATAATCCGGAAATCATGCGGGCAATAAACAGCCATATTAAACTTGGAGCGAAAACAATCACCACATAATCCAACCCAAGCCCCAGAAGCGAAGCAAGTAGCAATGGCCGTCTACCAAATTGATCGCTTAATCCACCTAAAATAGGTGCAGCAAAGAACTGAACGATCGCATAAGTTGCTGCAAGCATTCCACCAAAAAAAGATGCCTCGCTGGTACTTAGACCTGTAATTTCCTTTATCAATGCCGGCACTACAGGAATGATCAAGCCGATCCCAATAATATCTATCAGGACGGTAATGAAAATAAATATGAGTGCGGCCTGTTTCTTTTTCATGATTCGAAAACGATCGGCATAGTTACGTCATTCCATCAAAAATGGCAATGTCTTAAAAAGCAACCTTTTTTGATAGCCGATTAAATCTCCAAATATGTAACACCCCTGAAATTGTAAGTCCGATGGATAACCCATACCATACACCCTGCACCCCATGTCCTCCATGAAACGCAAGCCAATATCCAATTGGAATCGCAATGAGCCAATAAGCGACAAATGTGACAATAGTAGGAACTCTGACATCCGTCAATCCCCTAAGAACACCTAATCCAACTGCCTGAATCCCATCTGAAATTTGAAAAGCCGCCGCGATTATTAAAAGTGAAGCAGCGGTGGTCTGAACTACATCATTATCTATGTATAATGCCGGTAAAACGTTCCGAAGTAAAATGAAACTGAGCCCACAAAATGCCATGAAAACTGTCACCAAGGCAAAAGAGGAGAAACCGGCAATTCGTAAGTTTCGCCTGTCTTTTAATCCCATTTGATTACCAATACGGATGGTTGATGCGGCTGCAAGTCCGGTTGCCGCCATATAGCTTATAGCTGCCAGATTTAGCGCAATATTATGTGCAGCTAAAGCCTCCGCACTGATCCACCCAACCATGATTGCTGCCGTGGCAAAAGCTCCCACTTCGAAAACATACTGAAGCCCGGAGGGTACTCCTATTCTCAATAGTTCTTTAATACCTGACCATTTATACTTCCACTCAAAACCGATTATTTTTTTCCTAACCCACCATATCATCACGCTGAACATAATTACTCTAGCCAGCAGTGTGGCTAAACCTGCTCCATTAAGTCCAAGTTCTGGTGCTCCCAGTTTTCCATAGATCAACATATAATTGAAAAAAACATTGAGAAGGTTGGCAAAGACCGATACGATCATGGGGCTAAACGTATCCGACAACCCTTCTGCATATTGCCGAAATGTTTGAAATATCATCAGAGGGATCAATGAGCCACACATTATGATCAGGTAAGGTCCGGCTGCTTCAGCCACCGATTCTTCCTGCCCGAAGTAATTAAGAAAATGGCTGGCAAAATATGCTAAAGCAAATAGTCCTAGTCCCAAACCAAGATTCATGAAAAATCCATTCTGAAGAAACTGTAATAGCTTGGTCTTATCTCTTACATCAGTAGCTGCAACTTTAGGCGTTATTGCGTAGCTCACTCCGATCCCAAAGAGCATAAGCACGTGGTAAATTGTACCTGCAAAAGTTGCCGCCGCTAAAGGAATTACACCGATCCGCCCCACCATTATACTATCGGATACACCCACCATAATATGGCCAAGCTGACCTATTATTACAGGTAGTGATAGGATGATGTTTTTCCGAAAATGTTCCTTGAGGGTCATGCCTTTAAAAAAATCAAGTCGCAAGGTATATCTTCAGCCTCCAACTCGCAATGATGGCTGGTTTATGATGTCATATGAAAATGATGAATCATAAAAGATTTTATTAAAGATTTAGCATTCTTGCCAATCTGTAAATAGCAGCAACGCTGAGGCTATCCGTAATCTCTCCGCGATCACACATCTTAATGGCTTCAATAAATGGAAGTTTTTTTATTTGGAGATCTTCTGTCTCTTCGAACTCGGTTTCTCCAAGCGTTAAATCCTGAGCGAGGTAGACAAAACCCACTTCATCCGTCACCGAATTAGAAGTATGGATTTTGCAAATCTCTGTCCATTTATTAGCGGTCAATCCTGTTTCTTCTTTCAACTCACGTTTAGCTGACTCCAATTTTGGAATATCCAAAGGTCCTCCTCCCATTGGAATTTCCCACGAATATTCATCAAGGGTGTAGCGGTACTGACCTACCAGCCAGGTATCCTGATTTTCATCCAGCGCAATCACACCCAAAGCCCAATTCTTGTAATGTACTTTTCCATAAAGACTTTTTCCTCCACCGGGGTTGGTGACATCATGTTCTGTGAGAGATATCCAGGGGTTGGAGAAAATTTCTTTGGATGAATGGGTGATCCAGGGGTTTTTGTTTTTACTCATATTCCCAAAAGTAAACACCCCTGCTGTCCCCTCAAGGGGACATTTTGTAAAATAAACACAAATAGCAATCCCCCTTTGAAGGGGGGAGTGAAGGAATGAGTGATTGGAGGGGGATGTTTACTCAAAACTCAATCCCAACTCCTTACGTATCTCTCGATCTTTATTGCTGTTCTTTCCCCAGTAGGCCGACAGGATGGTGTTAATGCGTTTAGCTTTAGTAGTCAGCTGTTCGGGATTACCGAAACCACTCAGGTATGTTTCATCCCATCCCAGAATGATATGAGGGAAAGCAGATTCAAAATAAATGGTCAGAGATCTATCTTCATATTCGATTTCATACATTTTATGTGCTTGATCAGCGTACTCTGAAGAAGGAAGGGAAATCAATTTTGTAGTTGCAGGTTTCGAACCGCTCTCTTGATGACGCAACCTTAGATAAAAAGTGGATGGAACAATTTCCACATCACCAATAGGCAGACTTCCAGGATTCAAACGGATTCGTGTCCACAATTCATCTTCCAATATCACATTTGGTACTGATACATCCACATCCCCTTCTGATTCGAAATAGGAAAACCCTCTTAAACGATAATTTTCATCGGATAAATTTAACTGCATCCAGGTATGCCCACACCATTCCTGAGAGGAGGTAGTCACTTTAATAGGATCCGGATATTTGTCGGCTAAAACAGGGGTAAACGTACTCATCATCATAGAGTACGGATATATACCTGTGAGAAATTTCTTCGTCATGTTCAGTTTCATCACGCTCACATTGTCCTCACTTTTGTCTCTCCAGTTATCCAATTTCACTTGCTTGCCCTTAGAAAAAGGTTCTGTAACAAAAACAAGCACCGCCTCTCCATCATGAATTTCACCATACCTGGCTTGCTCAAGTTTGTAACTGGTGATTTCTGCCTTGCCGGCATACCAGTATCCATTAAAATCCTTTGGCTTTTCGGAAGGCACATCTTGTGATTTAGATGGTTCACACGCGATCAGTGAAATCAGAACGAACGAATAAATGAAATTTTTCATGACAGTTGGATTTATACATATAAAACTAAAACCGAATGATTTGTTCCAAATATTGAACACCTACTTTTGCAACATGAATTATCTATCAGTTGAGGAGCTTAGCAAAAGCTATGATGAAAAGAAGCTGTTTGAAAACATTACCTTCGGGCTGGATCAGGGGCAAAAAGCTGCACTTGTAGGTGTAAATGGGACAGGTAAATCTACCCTGATGAAGGTAATTGCTGGAATAGAGTCGCCAGATAAAGGGATTGTTTCTTTTCGAAAAGGACTCACTGTCTCTATGCTAGCCCAGCATCCGGAGTTTAATCCTGAAGAGAAAATCATCGAGGCTGTTTTTGCTGAAGATAAGGAAGAACTAAATGTCATACGGGATTATGAACGTGCCATGTATAAAATGGAGCATGATCCGGAAAATGCGCCGGACCTTTCCCCTATCCTCGAGCGAATGGATGTGCTAAACGCCTGGGAGTACGAACACCAAATAAAGGCTATTTTGGGTCAGTTGGGAATTCATGATCTGGAGAAGAAAATGGGTGACCTTTCAGGCGGACAGAAGAAACGCGTTGCTATCGCTCAGGCATTAGTTGTAAATCCTGATTTCCTAATTCTGGATGAGCCAACTAACCACCTGGATCTGGCTTTGATCGAGTGGCTGGAAAACTACCTTGCAACAGCCAACCTCACACTCTTAATGGTAACACATGATCGCTACTTTTTAGATCGGGTTACGAACGAGATCTTAGAAATCGAACACGGCAAAATCTTTCGATACAAAGGAAATTATTCTCAATTCCTGGAGAAAAAAGCTGAACGCATGGAGATGGAAGCCGCCTCAATCGATAAGGCAAAAAATCTCTTCAAAACGGAGCTGGAATGGATGCGAAGACAACCAAAAGCCAGAGGGACCAAAGCAAAATATCGGGTCGATGCTTTTCAGGATGTAAAAGCCAAAGCACACAGTGCAGTTCATTCACAAAAAATGGAAGTCAACCTTAAAGGTGAGCGTCAGGGAAAAAAGATTTTGGAGCTGGACCATGTGAACAAATCTTATGAAGATTTGACTTTAGTGAAAGACTTCAGCTATGTCTTTAAGCGAAGAGAAAAGATTGGTATCATTGGACCGAATGGAGTGGGTAAGTCTACTTTCCTTAACATTCTATCCCAACAGATAAAACCGGATTCCGGAAACATTGAAACAGGCCAAACAACCAAGTTTGGATATTATACACAGGATGAGACCATCTTCGATCCAAATAAAAAGGTTCTGGATATTGTCAAAGAGGTAGCTGAATACATCGAACTCGATAATGGAAGTCAGGTTTCTGCCTCTCAATTACTTAATCAGTTTATGTTTCCTCCTAAGATGCAACACAACTTTGTGGGTAAGCTGAGTGGAGGAGAAAAGCGAAGGCTTCAACTTCTGCGCGTGCTTATGGCTAATCCAAACTTCCTTATTCTGGATGAGCCAACGAACGACCTGGACATTACCACATTAAATGTCCTTGAAGATTATCTACAGAATTTTGCTGGTTGTTTGATGATTGTGTCTCACGATAGGTACTTTATGGATCGATTGGTTGATCACTTATTTGTCTTTGAGGGGAATGGCAAGATTAGGGACTTCCCTGGTAACTATACAGACTATCGTGACAAAGAAGGTGTGCCGGTTGCCGAGTTACCTCAGCAGGATAAAGAAAGCCGAAAAGTACCGGAACCGGTTGCCGCAAAAGTGAAAACCCGCAAGCTCACGTACAACGAGCAGAGGGAGCTGGATCAGCTGGATAAAGACATTCCTAAACTAGAGGCAAAAAAAGCTGAACTTCAGGAATCCCTCAATTCCGAAACGGAATATGAGAAACTTCAAGAAATCAGTGGTCAGATAAAAGCGATAGAGGACGAGCTAGAGGAGAAAGAAATGCGATGGCTGGAGTTGAGTGAGGTTAATTAGATATTAGATATTAGATATTAGATATTAGATATTAGATATTAGATATTAGATATTAGATTATTTAAATCTTTTATACTTCACAATTTTGGTTTCTGTATTCGAGACAGTCACTTCTTTTACTTTTTTATCGAGGGAGATAATATACAACAGGTCCGGTAATCATACGAACTACTTTTTATTCTCGTTGACCATGTCTTTTTTCCTTAACAGCTAAAACTTCTACATTTGCAATGGGGTGCCGATAAGAGGCTGAGATCATACCCATAAACCTGATCCGGATAATGCCGGCGGAGGGACAGATCAAGATTAAAATCGTGATCAAGTATGATAACCTATAAGGAAGAGTCCCCGCTCTTCGAATGGTTAAATGTTAATTTGTTAAACACAATGAAAATTTTATTTTTATCAGCGATGATGCTGATGTCAGGCTTTGCTATTGCACAAGACAGCCTGAAAACGCAAGAGTTAGATGATGTGATTGTCTATGCTACACGAGCAAAGGAGAATACTCCAACAACCTATTCTGAGATTTCAAGAAAGCAAATAGAAAAGGTGAATCTTGGTCAAGACCTGCCTATGCTGTTGAATTGGTCACCTTCTCTGGTAACCACTTCAGATGCAGGTGCAGGTGTAGGTTATACTGGGTTGAGAATTAGAGGGAGTGATGCAACTCGAATCAATGTGACCATTAATGGTATTCCCGTAAATGATTCAGAGTCTCATGGAGTTTTTTGGGTAAACATGCCTGATTTGGCTTCTACAGTTGATAATATCCAAATCCAACGCGGTGTAGGAACCTCTACGAATGGTGCCGCAGCGTTCGGTGCTTCTGTGAACTTGCAGACAAATGTTCCCTCACAAGATGCATACGCGGAAGTGAACAATAGTTTTGGATCTTTCAATACGCGAAAGCATACACTGATGTACAACACAGGCTTGTTAAATAACAAGTGGTCGTTTGAGTCACGCTTATCAAAAATCGCCTCTGATGGATACATTGATCGTGCAGAGTCCGACCTTCAGTCCTATTTCTTATCAGGAGGATACTATGGAAAAAAGACGATCGTAAAAGCGTTGGTTTTTGGTGGAAAGGAAGTGACCTACCAGAGCTGGTGGGGTACACCACAGGCAGTACTGGAAAATGATGATACTGGAATTGAAGCCGTCATTTCAAATAATGGATACACACCAGAGCAAGCTGAAAACATAAGAACGGCAGGACGTACCTTTAATTATTACCTATATGAAAATGAGGTAGACAATTATCAGCAAGATCACTACCAGCTTCATTTGTCACACAGCCTGTCTTCAGATTGGACATTCAATGTTGCTGGACATTATACCTATGGCAGAGGGTACTTTGAACAATTTCGAGATGATGATGATTTTTCTGATTATAACCTGAATAATGTTACTATTGGAGACAGTACCATTACTTCTACAGACCTCATCAGAAGAAGGTGGTTAGACAATGATTTTTATGGGACTACATTCTCACTAAACTATCTAGGGAAAGGTTTAGACATCACCTTCGGTGGAGCCTGGAATAAGTACGATGGAGATCATTTTGGCGAGATCATATGGGCACAATTCGCAAGTAACAGTGATATTCGAGACCGCTACTATGATAATGTCGGTACCAAAACAGATTTCAACATATATTTAAAAACCAACTATCAACTAAATGATCTAAACCTGTTTGCAGATATGCAGGTAAGAAAGGTTGATTATCAGACCGTAGGAATTGACAGTGACTTGAGAGCTATTAACACTGGGGATGAGTATACATTTTTCAACCCTAAGGTAGGTGCCACCTATACGTTGAACGAAAGCTCAAATGTATATGCCTCTATTGCGATTGGTAACCGTGAACCAGTCAGGAACGATTTTATCGATGCTCCGGGAGGTATTACTCCAACACATGAAACATTAAGAAATCTAGAGGTTGGATACCGAAAATTTGGACAGGACTTTAGTTTCCAGGCCAATTATTACCTGATGGATTACGAAAATCAACTTGTCTTAACTGGGGAACTAAATGATGTAGGATCAAGTGTGCGACAAAATGTCCCAAATAGCTATCGAATGGGGGTTGAATTGGTAGGTGCGTATCAGTTCACAGATCAGGTAAGATGGGATGCAAACCTTACGCTCAGCAGAAATAAGATTAAAAACTTTACTGAAGTCCTATATAATTATGGTGAAAATTTCGATGAGTTTAATATTGAGGAGACACAATTTACGGATACAGATATCTCCTTTTCCCCGAATGTTATTGGTGGTAGTCAATTGACTTATTCACCTTTGGAAGGATTCGAAGCAGCACTTTTGAGTAAATATGTTGGGAAGCAATTTCTAGACAACACCAGCAATGACGCCAGAAGCATTGATGCATATTTTGTCAATGATGTAAGGTTAAGCTATGACTTCCGTTTAGAATCCATCAAAAATGTAAACGTGAGTCTACTTGTCAATAATGTAATGGATGTAGAATACTCTTCAAACGGATACACCTTCGGATATGCCGGCGGTGACTTTGAAGTAAGAGAAAACTACTTTTACCCTCAGGCTGGAAGGAATTTTCTATTGGCTTTGAACTTGAGATTCTAAAAAAAATCATGTCGCGCGATGCTTAATATCATAGGTGTCGCGCTATTTGAAATCTTACTTTGAGGATATGAAAAAGCTTACTGTCCTCAAAGTAGTTTCTATCATTCATATTTCATTGACCATCATATGGACACTCTGGTTTTATAGTGAGCTAGATGATGGCAAGGGATGGGGTTTATTATTTAGCCTGGGGCTGGCTGCTCTTGGTTTTTTAGGACTAATAGTCAGTTGGATTGTTGGATTTATTTGTGAAAAAACTATTCAGCAACAACCAATAAGAATTCAAAACACCATTGAAGCTGCTCTTTTGGTTGGGTTTATAGTATTTGTAGCCCTTTATTTTTGAATCGTAAGGTTCAGGTCTACTTAGCAATGCATCTATTCCCTAAACATCATTATCAATCACCACCTGCTCTAATGCAGAATTGATTTTTCCAAGCTCTTCATCGGTCAACTGAAAGCTCAGGCTCTTTGCATTTTCACTCGCCTGTTTCTCATTCCGAGCTCCAACTAATGCAGCGCTTATTCCCGGACGTTGAACAGTCCAGTTGATTACAAGCTGAGCAAGCGTTACATCACGCTTTTCAGCGATCGGTTTGATCTTTTTCAAAAATTCATTCGTTCTGGACCTATTAGGTTCCTTGAAGAACTTATTATCCGCTCGGTGATCATCACCGTTAAATTCATAATCAGAAGTAATCTTTCCGGTTAACAGCCCTCTTTGTAAAGGGCTATAGGCCAAAATTCCGACTTTTTCCTCTACGCAAAATGGGACAATGTCTTTTTCAATTTTGCGGTACACCATGCTATATGGAGATTGAGTAGATGCCAAATCAATTACCTCTCCGGCTCGGTTCATCATTTCTACTGTATGATTAGACATACCAATCGCTCTAACCTTTCCTTGCTGCTGAAGTTCTTTTAAAACTTCCATTGTTTCCTCAATAGGTGTTGTGGCATCTGGCCTATGAATCTGATACAGGTCGATATAATCGGTACCCAATCGTTTAAGACTATCCTCTACTTCTTGCATGATACCATCTCTTCCGGCATAAGCGTAAGTTTTACCCCCATCACTTGTAGGAAATTGATATTCACCCTTCTCCGTTTTCCAATTGAAGCCAAACTTTGTGAGGATCTCCAACTTATCTCTACCTATTTCTTTGATTGCCTTACCCACCAGAGACTCACTATGTCCAAAACCATAAACAGGAGCCGTATCAATGGAGGTGATGCCTAAATCATGGCTTTTCTTTATTGCTTCTATTGCATCTTTATCGTCATTTCCTCCCCAGGCCTGCCCACCAATGGCCCAAGCTCCGAAAACAATTTGAGAGATGTGAATGTCCGATTTTCCTAGTTGTACTTTTTTCAAATTACTAGTTGTTTAAATTCAATCGTATACCAAAGAACACGTTTGTTGAATTCAAGTTCATTGAGAATACATCTGATGTAGATTCTCCAAAAGCATTTTTAGCAACCTGTCTTGTATATTGAATGACGCCCACACTCGCAACAACTGACCATTTGCTATTCATAAAATAGTGAAGCCTTGGCCTCAAACTAAAAGAAAATCCATTTTGATCGCTTTCAGTACCTGACCCTTCAGATTTACCAAATCCATATGATCCTGAAATAAATGGTGAAAAATAGACTTTTGGATTAAGCTCAATGAATTGCTCATATCCGATAATGAATGAGGTAAAATTGCTTTTGTTTGTACCTCCACCAAAATCATTTTTCTGATGAGAATAGCTTATGCCAGCATATACCACTTCATTTTCTGATGTCCCGAATCCAATTAAAGGTTGAATAAAAAAGAAGTCGCTACCATTAGCGTTAGAATATGACAGGCTTAAGTCTACGACTTTAGCTCCTTCCTTAATTTGCGCTGAAGCAATAATGGAAGAAAGTAAAAGGGTGAATGCTAATAGATTTCTCATAAGGGTTTTTCTTACAAGAATAATAAAAAAGGCGATTCCAATGGAATCGCCCTTGACCAAACTTAAAACTCAATTATTTGGACTCATACTTTTGACTAGGCCTACCAACTCAATAAACTCACTTCGGTAGCCAAACTCATCTGTTCCTTTCGAAGACTTAGCCATTTGTAGTACATCTGCATATTGCAAATCTCCTTTATACTCTGAGTCTCTCAAAAGCATCCCAAATCCGGCTACTGCCATTGACCAATCTAAATTATGGCTAGACCTTCTAATCTCATTTTCTACCACTTCCGTTATCAGTTTGCTCTTTGTTCCATTCGGCTCTTTGTATCGAAACTTAACCGTGAGCAGTTCTTTATTTGAACCAACAATTTTTTGATCATTTGTCTGATATTTTAAGGGATCAATGTCTTTTACAAACTCGCTCTTTACACCGACAGGAATGATCTGATAAAGCGCAGTTACGGTGTGTCCACTGCCCAGCTCACCGGCATCCTTTTTATCATCGTTAAAATCCTCCGCATTTAGCATTCTGTTTTCATATCCAATTAAGCGATAGGCTTGTACAACTGTAGGATTGAATTCTACCTGGATCTTCACATCCTTTGCTATTGTGAACATTGTGCCTCCAAACTCATTCACCAAAACTTTCTTTGCCTCCTTCATGGTGTCGATATATGCGTAGTTTCCATTTCCTTTGTCAGCCAGGATTTCCATTTTAGAGTCCTTATAATTTCCCATACCAAAACCAAGCACAGTCAGGAAAACTCCCTCATTTCTCTTTTCCTCTATCAACCGCTCCATAGAAGCATTGCTGGATGCACCCACGTTGAAATCTCCATCTGTTGCTAAAACCACTCGATTATTTCCTCCCACTACATATTGTTCTTTGGCAATTTTATATGCCAGTTGAATTCCGGCACCTCCTGCAGTTGATCCTCCAGCCTGTAACTGATCCAAAGCATCCATGATTTTCTTTTTATCATTTCCATCCGTTGGCTCTAAAACCACGCCAGCTGCTCCAGCATATACCACAATGGATACCTTGTCTTGTGGTCGTAGCTCATTAACCAATAACTTAAAAGCAGATTTTAATAGAGGTAGTTTGTTTGGTGCACTCATTGATCCAGACACATCTAACAAGAATACAATGTTTGAAGCGGGAAGATTTTCCAGCTCAATCTTTTTCCCCTGAAGACCTATTTGCGCGATCATATGCTTTTCGTTCCAGGGTGCTCTTGCTACTTCGGTATTAATTGAAAATGGATCATCACCTTCCGGATTTTCATATTCATAGTTGAAATAATTTATCATTTCTTCAATGCGAACGGCATCTTTTTGTGGGAGCTGTCCATTATTGATGAACCTACGTACGTTGCTGTAGGAAGCTGCATCCACATCTATAGAAAATGTAGAGAGTGCTTCATCCAAAACCTTTTTAAATCCATTTTCATGAATAGTGGAGTATTCCTCCGTATTATAATTGGCATACTGATCCTGCACAAAGCCAGTTGTATAGCTCATCGACCTACTAACCGCAGCACTCTTCTTCCCTCTAAAGAATTTAGGTTTTGAAACTCCAGCTACTACCACCTCCTGAAGCTCACCTTCTACAGCAGAAATAAGCACCACATCGACAACTTTTCTTTTTCCCACCTTTTGTTCCTGCGATTCAAAACCGACATAAGAGAAAACGAGGATTGATTTTTCACTTGGTACCTCAATGGAATAGAACCCATTGATGTCTGTAATAACACCTGAAGTAGTCCCCTTGATAACAACATTCACTCCAGGTAATGACTGGCCACCCTCGTCAGTGACTGTACCATTTACATACTTGGCACTAACATTGAGCGTCAGCGACAGAGAAAGTAAGATTATTAACTGTTTCATCTCTTTTTTCATTTGATTTGACATTGAGATGCAGATATGAAACAGATTCCATAATTTTTTCTGAAAAAAGACAAAACCATATTGCCGACGGATGAAGAAATCCTTTCTCGATACCGAAAAACAGGTGATCAGGAATTAATCGGTAGTTTATTTAACTCTTACATGCTTTTGGTCTATGGGCTTTGTTTGAAGTATTTAAAAAACAGGGCTGATAGTCAGGATGCTACCATGGCGATCTATGAACACATAAGCGATAAACTTCTTGGAACAGAAGTAAACCATTTCAAAAGCTGGCTATTCATGGTCAGTAAAAATCATTGCTTAATGGAATTGCGTAAAAAGAACCCAGAAGTGCATGGAGATATTTTTATGGAATCTGCGGAAGCAATGCATCTTATTGATGAGAAAATTGAATTGGAGAAAGACATTGAGGCATTAGAAGAATGCATCGAGGAGTTAAAGGAAGATCAAAAGATTTGTGTGAACTTGTTTTTCCTCGAGAGGAAAAGCTATCAACAAATTACTGAGGAAACTAAAATAGATTTAAAGAAAGTTAAGAGTCACATTCAAAATGGTAAGCGAAATTTGAAAATGTGTCTCGAGAGCAAGAATGTCAGAAGATAAAAACCATATCAGCAAAATCGAAAGGTATTTGAAAGGTCAAATGAGTCCGGAGGAAGCGCATGCTTTTGAACGTGAGGCTTTAGATGATCCATTTACACAAGAGGCGCTGGAAGGTTTTGAATCACAAGGTATTGACTCACTTTCCGATCTGGAACAACTGAAAAAGGAAATCTCAGCTAAGAAAAAGCAACCATTTTCAATTTCAAGAATAGCTGCAGTCATTGCATTATTGATTGTTGGTTCTTTTACCGTCTACTTTTTTACAACCCAAATTGAAAATGAGCAACTCGCATTAGAAAAAGAACCTGTTGAGGAAATCGTTAATAGCACACCTATTCCAGACACCACTTTCATTCAAGATCAAAAAGAAGTGGCTGAAGGGGTTCGATCCACTGATGAAAACGATCAAGTCAAGGAGTTCAAGCAAGACGGGCTCAGGGTTGAAGATAAAGATGATGATGTAACTCAACTGTTAATTGAAGAAGATGAAGGGCTATTAGCTGAAGTTACCTCTGATGAAGTGTTTGCCAAAATTGAAACGGAAGAGGTGGTCGCAGTTACCGAACTGGTATCTTCTAATGATGATCCTACAGACGTACTTAAAACCCAAGTTTCTGGTGCTGCATATGAAAAAGCTGAAATTGCCTCAGATATTGATTCTTCTCAACTTGATGAAGTTGTCATCATCGCACAGCCTTTACTTGCACAGGAATCAACAGAAAAAATCAACTCGCTTGAAAGAGGCAAGAGATCCAAAACTATGCCTTCATCAGCAACTTTAAGAAGTTTGGTAGCTGCTGAAATTATTACTGGGAAAGTAATCGATGATTCCGGTGAACCACTTCCAGGTGTTAACGTAGTAATTAAAGGCACCACGACAGGTGTGATCACTAATATAGAAGGGAACTTCCAGCTCCCAAAAACAGATAACCAAACATTGGTGTTTTCTTTTGTGGGATTTGAAACTCAAGAGATTGATGTTGGCAATCGTTCCTCTCTTGAGGTTACCCTCGGAGGAGCTACTGCTCTTCAGGAAGTAGTGGTTACAGGATATAGCACTTCCGATGAAGGTGAAACAGGTCCAAGTTATTCACCTGCCCATCCAACCATTGGAAATCGAGCGTACAAAAAGTATCTCGAAGAAAATCTCCAGTATCCGGTAGCTGCAAAAGACAATGAAATTGAAGGCACAGTTGTCCTAGAGATCAGGATAAGTTCAAGTGGTGACATTCAGGATATCTTTATTAAAAAAAGTTTAGGATATGGCTGTGATCAGGAAGCTATCCGATTGGTCGAACACGGACCCGGTTGGAACTCAGCTGAAAAGGATGGTAATCCGGTTGAGGATAAATTAAGATTGAAAGTAAAATTTAAACTCTGACAGCCGAAACCATTCGATCTTTTCCTTGCATATCCTGATACAGGATGACATCTAAATATCCAACAGCTTTGAGAAAGTCTGTCACTTGCTTTCCATAGTTTTCATGAATTTCAAAATAAAGCTTTCCTTCCTTTTTCAAACTCTTCAAACCTAATTTAGAAATTCGTTTGTAGAATAGGATAGGGTCATCATTAGGTACAAATAAAGCTAACGCAGGTTCATATTCAAGCACATTCCCGCTCATTTCGACCTTCTCTCTCATCGGTATGTATGGAGGGTTACTAACCAATATATCCAAGTCCTTTTCTGGTAATTCTTCCGAAAGAACATCGCTTTTCAAAAAAGTAGCTGACGACTTGAGTGAGGTTGCATTCTGATTAGCTATTTCAATTGCTTCATCAGAAATATCAACTCCATAGACCTTGCTCTTTAGCTCTAAATTCAACGTCACTGAAATACATCCCGAACCTACTCCAACATCAAGAATTCTCAGGTTCGTTTGTTTATTCTCTTTAATAATTACATCACATAGCTCTTCCGTTTCTGGTCTGGGGATAAGGGCTCCAGGACTGATTTGAAATTTTCTACCATAAAAGTCAGCCACTCCCGTCACGTGTTGGATAGGTTCTTTTTTTAACAATCTTCGAATCAGATTTTCGAGCTTATCTTCAAGCACACTTTTATCTATCTCTGTTAGAATATCCGCTCTACTTATTTTAAATACATCCTCTAACAACAAGTATGATATGTTCTCTGCCTCACGGCTATCATAAACTTTTTCAAGTCGTTTCGCTGTTTCTTGCCAGATTTGCTTGACATTTTGCATCTTAAAGCGAAACTACACATTCAATGGATGATACGCGATACATGAAACGAGCACTGGAACTTGCCGAACTCGGCAGAGGACTTGTTTCACCCAACCCAATGGTGGGTTGCGTTATCGTCCATGATCATAAAATAATTGGAGAAGGCTATCACAAAAAATATGGTGAAGCACACGCTGAAGTTAATGCTATCCAGTCGGTAACAGATCAGTCCCGGCTTCCTAAAAGTACTGCATATGTGACCCTTGAACCTTGTGCACATCATGGTAAGACTCCACCATGCGTTGATCTATTAATTGAAAAGAAAATTAAGCGCGTGGTGGTAGCATCTATGGATCCTTTTGATCAAGTAAATGGAAAAGGGATTGAAAAATTAAAGCAGGCAGGAATAGATACTGCTACCGGAATAATGGAAAGTGAAGCTGACGCACTTAATGTCAGGTTTTTCACTGCAATTAGCAAGCAAAGACCCTATGTGATTCTTAAATGGGCGCAAACAAAAGACGGTTTTGTGGCACGTGAAAACCACGACTCAAAGTGGATCAGTAATTCATCATCCAGGCAGTTGGTTCATAAATGGAGAGTAGAGGAAGATGCAATTCTTGTTGGGAAGAACACGGCCCTTCATGATAATCCGTCACTTACTGCTCGGGAATGGGTTGGACAAAATCCAATTCGAATCCTTTTGGATAGTAATCTGGAAGTACACAAAGAAGCTAAACTGTTTAATAATGATGCGCCCACACTGGTTTTTAATTCCCTGAAAGAAGAAAAGATTAAAAACATTGAGTGGATAAAAACAGATATGAATAATCCATGGAGTGTGTTGCGACATTTATCTGAACGCAACATTCAATCTGTCATTATTGAAGGCGGATCTCAGGTATTGAACTCTTTTATCAACGAAAACTGTTGGGATGAAGCAAGAGTATTTGAATCGGAGAAAACGTTCGGAAAAGGCATCATGGCATCTAGTATTGAAAGAGATGTGTTTTCTGAAACAGCGATCTTTAATGACAAATTAACCATTTATAAAAACACACATGGCTGAAGATTTAACCCTAATAAAAGAAGGAACAAAAGAGGAAAAGTATATATCCTTAATTCCTCAAATAGAGGGACTACTGTATGGTGAATCTAATAGGATCGCCAACTTTGCCAATATATCAGCAGCCTTGAAAGAAGGTATGAACTTTTTCTGGGTAGGATTCTACCTTGTTGATTCTGACGATGAACTAGTACTTGGCCCATTTCAGGGCCCTGTAGCCTGTACCCGAATCAAAAAGGGCAAAGGAGTATGCGGAACATGCTGGGAAAAAGAAGAGGCACTTATTGTCCCAAATGTAGATGAATTCCCTGGCCACATCGCATGTGCATCAGCGTCAAAATCAGAGGTAGTGTTACCAGTGAAAAAAGAGGGGAAAACCATAGCAATCCTCGATGTTGATAGCTCGAAGCCTGACGATTTTGATGAGATTGACGCCCAATACCTGCAACAGATTGTTGATTTGATTGATTAACATACTTTAACCACTCTCAGACTCGCTGTAGGCATTATGTAGGCTAAGCAATGTATTTTTGCTGTCGTGTCGGACAAGGTGAAAATAAGGCTAAGTTTTCTCGGGGCAATTATTTGCTGGCTACTGTTTACAGGGTCCAGTATTTATTTGCAATTCGTGGAAAACTATGACATGAAGGTGGACTTCTCCAACTTCTTTCCACAACTATGCTTTACCGGTTTTGTACTTTCCACCTTTGCCTATTACAGGTATATCATAACAAAAGCCGACACGCTCAATTTCACGGATTTACTCTGGAAGGTCTTTATAACAGGTTTAATTACCACCTTAATTTCGTTGGCTATTCGGCTTTTTTTTACTGTTTTTGCTCAAAGTACTTTAGTAGAAAGCCCTTTAACAGTCAACTTTTTTTACAATATTCTGATTGCGCTTGTTGTAATTTTCATGGTGTCAACGCTGGTCGTTTGGAAAAGACTCATCCTTTATCAAAAATCTAAAAATCTACTCCAGCTCTGGGGTTTCTTTGAAATAGCTCTGGTCGCCAGCCTATTGTTTGATTTTTTTAGCATCCAGTATGGAGAACCAAAATTTAACGTAGCGTTAGTCATTTTAGGATGTTTCTCTATCATTTTGGTTTTTAATCTCAAGTGGGTTGCTTATTTAAATTTTAAGCAGAAATGGAAGGGTATTCTTTTTATCCTACTATCTGCAATCTATCTATACCACTTCCTATTAAACCTACTCAAGTTTTCAAGCACTGAAGTCCTTGTAATAGATTTATTTGATAGGGTTTTTATTTGGGGGCTCTTCATATTTTTATTTCTTTATGCAGTCATCTCCATTTTAGTAACATTATTTAACCTCCCTACCTCTTCTGTCTTTGAGCAAAAACTGAAGGAAGCACTCGATTTCCAAAAATTGAGTCAATCGATTCCCAGAGGCGAAACTAGAGATCAGACCTATGAGATTTTATTAGAAAGTTCAATGAGTGCTGTATTTGCCGATGCGGCATGGCTGGAAATAAAAGAGGAGAGCGGTATAACTAAAGTAATCAGAAACCTGAAAGATCAGGAAGTAAACGCGATAAAATCCTCCATCAAAAGTGAGACTATAAAATCAATTCTAAAACTTGAACTAAACAGTGAAATAAACCCTGGCAAACTGACTGATGACCTAAAGCATCAACAGTATAAATCGATTATTGCCCTGCCCATCATGGTGCAGAACCGGCAAGAAGGGTTTATTGTATTGCTAAATGAAGTTTCGGAGGCTTTCAACAGAGAGATGGTAAATATCATTACCACGTTTGTCAACCAGGCTAGTATCTCGCTTGAGAATCTGACGCTGATCAAAGAGTCTATTGAAAACGAGCGCTACAAGGAGCAACTGAAGATTGCCAAGAATGTACAAAAGAGCTTATTACCAACCTCGCTTATTAACAATGATCATCTGACAATGGCGGCCTTTTCAATGGCAGCTGACGAAGTAGGTGGTGATTATTATGATATACTGGAATACAAGAAGAATCACTTTGGATTAATCATTGGGGATGTATCAGGAAAAGGAACCAGTGCAGCATTTCAGATGGCCCAGATGAAAGGAATTTTTCACAGTCTCGCTCATCAAGGAGTTACTCCCGAGGAGTTTAACAAAAAAGCAAATATTGCGTTAAGTCAATGCTTAGATAAAACATCTTTTATCACCGCCACTTACTTTGACATTAATACAGAAAAAAATATCCTTCATTTTTCTAGAGCCGGACATTGCCCAAGCCTATTTTATTGTAAAACAGCGGATTCTGTTGACTATTTGAAATGTGATGGAATGGGACTTGGAATGGTAAGAAACTCAAGCTACGATGATTACGTTCATAGCAATACTGTGAACTATCATGTAGGAGATACTCTGCTCCTTTATACAGATGGAATCACTGAGGCTAAAAATAGTGATGGAGAACAATTTGGAGATATCCGCTTAAAGAAAGCTTTCACAAAACATGCCTCTAAAGCACCCGACCAGGTAAAAGAAGGAATAAAAAATGATCTCTCTGAGTTTATAGGTGAGATGGTTATAGATGATGATTACACACTTGTGGTTATTCAATTTAAAGACAGTAAAAATGGTTGATATTAAGACAGATAATAACGAAGGAATCCATTTTATCCATGTAAATGGAGAAATAGATGCTGGCTCAAGTATTTATCTGGATGATGCGCTAAAAGGCGCGATGGAAAATGGTGAGAAAAAAATAGTCGTTGATTTGTCGGGACTGGACTATATCTCTTCCGCTGGTTTAGGCGTATTTATTTCACACTTGGACGAGTTTAGATTGCAAAAAATCAGATTGACAATTTTTGGCATCAACGAAACGGTAAAGCAAGTGTTTGATATACTCGGACTAGAAAAATTATTAACAATCGTTGAAAATAAGGAAGCAGCAATAAGCTCACTTAATGAGTAAAAAACTGACCATAGGATGTAATAAAAAAGAATTGGTGAGAATTCGCCAATTCACTTCCGATATGCTTGAGGAGCATAAGGTCCCGGATTTGCAAGCGCACAAGCTTGTTTTGGCTGTGGATGAAGTCTGTGCTAACCTGATCATTCATGCCAATGATTGTAACCCAAGCAGCCATATTGAATTCAACATTGACTTTAAGCCCAAGCAAATAGTCTTCACCTTTAAAGACAAAGGCACAGGCTTTGATATAAATGAATATGATTCCCCCTCTATGGAAGAACTTGTATCTACCAGAAGGCAAGGTGGTTTAGGTCTTATGTTGGTAAAAAGAATAATGGATAAAATTGAGTTCTCTACTGAAAAGAATCACAATATTTGCAGACTCATTAAAATGTATCCTTAAATGAGAAACATCCTCATTTTGACCATATTATTTTTAACAGGCTGTCAATATTTCCAACCAAAGGAGGAAACGCAGGAAACAGTGATTGCAAGAGTTGGAGAAAAACAGCTTCTCGCTACTAATTTAGTTGATTTGATTCCCTCTAATCTTACACCGATGGACAGTGCAATCTTCGTAGAAAAGTTTGTTCTCGATTGGGTGAAGAAACAACTTTTAATTACCAAAGCTGAAGAAGCCATAGACTTCAATGAAGCAAGAATTCAGAAGAAAGTGCTTGATTATCAATATGCACTCATGGTTCACGAGCTTGAGCAAAAATACATTGACGCTAACCTAAACGAACAAGTAAGTGAATTTGAAATTCAGGCATATTACAATGAAAAATCTGAAAATTTCGTTTTGAGACAAAACCTTGCAAAGTGCATTTATTTTAAAATTCCTGCTTCTGCTCCAGATGTTTGGAGGTTTAGAAGAAATCTGAAGAATTACCCAAAAGATACCACTCAAATTTGGGAGTATGCAAACGTGCATGCTGTTAAAGCGTTTATCGAGGATTCGGTTTGGATCAAATTTGATGAGGTACTCATCGAAACCCCTTTGAAAGATATTAGTGATAAAACAGCATTTCTGAAAACCAACAGCTCAGTTGAAGTCTCGGATGAGGATTTTATTTATTTTCTGAAAATTTTCGAATACAAATTAATTGGTGAGATAGCACCACTTGAATTTATTAAAGAAAGTGTTTCGGATATCATCATCAACAAGCGAAAAATTGCTCTGAAGGTAGAGCTGGAAAAGAAAATTTATGAAGAAGCAGAACAATCAAATGCGTTTGAAATATTTCCTAATTAGTTTATCCCTTATTCTGGCCGTTTCCTCTTTTGCTCAAAAAGAGGAAGTAGTAATAGATAAAATTATAGCTAAGGTTGATGACTACATCATTTTAAAATCTGAGTTGGAACGATCTTATCTTGACTTTCTTTCTCAAGGGCAAATGAGAGGAAGTAATGCGAAGTGTCAGATTCTTCAGCAATTGGTGGTGAATAAAATGTTGATGGCCCAGTCAGAAATTGATTCCATTTTTGTAGCGGATGCTGAGGTAAACAATAACCTGGATCGAAGAATGTCAGTTATGGCTCAGCAATTCGGAGGAGAAGAAGCGATAGAGAAAGCATATGGGAAGAGTTTAGAGCAAATCCGGTCCGAGATATTCGATAATATCAAGGAGCAAATGACTATTCAGCGGATGCAATCCGAATTAACTTCAAGCATGAAGGTGACACCATCGGAGGTCAAGAAATTTTTTAAGAATATTCCTCAAGATTCCCTCCCTTACTTTTCCACTGAAGTCTCTATTGCCCAAATCGTTAAAGACGCCAAAGCAGGAACGTCTCAAAAAGATAAGGTTAGAAATCTAATGTTGCAGATTAGGAGCCGAATAGAAAGTGGTGAATCATTTGCGGATTTAGCCAAACAATACTCTCAGGATCCAGGGTCTGCCGCAAATGGTGGTCAGCTAGGTTTTTACAGCAGAGGTGAGTTAGCTCCAGAATATGAAGCTGCCGCACTCTCTATGAAACCTGGAGGGATCTCTATGCCGGTTGAAACTCAATTTGGATTCCATCTTATTCAGCTACAAGAAAAAAGAGGTAATACATATAGGTCCCGGCATATTCTCATCAGTCCTCAACCTAATCAAAACGACTATAAAAGAACTGAACAATATCTTGACAGCCTTAGGACGGTGATTATAAATGATAGCATTACATTTCAAGCTGCTGCGAAGGAGTATTCTGATGATCAATTGACCTCTTCAGCTGGTGGATTCTTTCAGGATGAAACCGGAGCTTTACGTATCCCTGCTGAGCAACTGGACCCAAACGTTTTCTTTACTATTGATACAATGAAAATCGGAAACATAACCAAGCCAATTCGTTTCCAAAAAGAAGATGGGAGTTATGCATTTCGCCTTATCTACTACAAAAATAAAGTTGCACCTCATCAGGCAAACCTTAAAGACGATTATCAAAAAATTGCAGCTGCTACTTTAGCTCAAAAGAAAAATGCAAAAATTTCTCAATGGTTTGAAAAGGCACGAGGAAATGTGTTTATTGAAATAGACCCTGAGTACGATTATTGTAACCTCTCCAATTAAATTACGATTAAACAGGGACTTATTAAAGCAAAATATATATGGCCGAAAACAAGGATGTAGCATTAGCAGATGAATTAGCCGTTGATTTCTCAAAGCTTGAAGCTGAAATTTCAAAAAAGATAATTGGACAAAAAGAAGTAGTTAGGCTTCTGATTACATCACTTTTTTGCAATGGACATTCTCTCCTTGTAGGTGTGCCAGGCTTAGCAAAAACATTACTAGTTCAAACGGTTTCAAAGTGTCTGGGATTAGATTTTAATCGCGTGCAATTTACTCCTGACTTAATGCCTTCAGATATTTTAGGTGCTGAAACATTGGATAAAGAGCGAAACCTGAGATTTATTAAAGGACCCATCTTCTCCAATGTGATTCTTGCTGATGAAATTAACAGGACCCCTCCAAAAACTCAATCAGCTTTGCTGGAAGCCATGCAGGAGGGTGCTGTCACAATTGCCGGGATGAATTATACTTTAGATAAGCCATTTTTTGTCCTTGCCACCCAAAACCCAATCGAACAAGAAGGTACATATCCACTGCCAGAAGCTCAGCTTGATCGATTTATGTTTATGATCAAACTTAATTACCCAGGATACGAGGATGAAATTGAGGTAATTAAACGAACTACTTCAGAAGAAATTTCAAAGGTTTCGGAGGTGATTTCAAAATCGCAAATTCTAAAATATCAACAATTGGTAAGGAAGGTCCCTGTGGCAGACAATGTATTTGAATATGCCGTTAATCTTGTTGCAAAATCAAGACCTCATGGGGAGAAGGCCGATGCTATTTCTAACGAATACCTGGAATGGGGAGCTGGACCCAGGGCGGGACAATTTCTGGTTCTTGCTGCAAAGTGCAATGCATTAATTAATGGAAAATACTCCCCGGACATTGAGGATATCAAAGAAGTAGCGACTCCTGTTTTACGTCACAGAATAGTCCGCAATTTCAAAGCAGAGGCTGAAGGTATTTCAGAAGAGAAGATCATTAGTGATCTTCTCTAAAATTGCTTTAAAAACCTTATATCATTTTCTGAAAACAGCCTTAGGTCATCCAGTTGGTACTTAAGCATAGTTACACGTTCAATACCCATTCCAAATGCGAATCCGCTGTATTTGGTAGAATCAATTCCACAATTCTCCAATACATTTGGATCCACCATTCCTGATCCCGCTATCTCTACCCATCCGGTCTGCTTACATATTTTACATCCTGATCCGCCACAGATAAAGCAACTGATATCAATTTCAGCACTAGGTTCAGTAAAAGGAAAATAAGAGGGTCTCAATCTTATTTTTGTGTCCTTACCAAACATTTCTTTCGAAAAATGATAAAGCGTATTTTTCAAATCTTTAAAACTAATGTTCTCGCCAACTACCAATCCCTCTACCTGATGGAAAAAACAATGCGCTCGAGCCGATATAGCTTCATTTCTATAAACACGTCCAGGCATTATTGATCTTATTGGAGGTTTCTTAGCTTTCATCAAACGTGTCTGAACATTTGATGTATGAGTTCTAAGAAGTATGTCAGGATCTTTTTCTATAAAGTATGTATCCTGCATTTCCCTTGCCGGATGATTTTTAGGGAAGTTCAGCGCGGTGAAATTGTTCCAGTCATTATCTATCTCCGGACCATCCTCCACATTAAATCCCTGACGTTCAAAAATCTCTATAATCCGACTTCTGGTTTGCGAAATAGGATGGATGGAGCCCTCCATTGCATAAATACCTGGTAAGGTGACATCAACATCTGCAGAAGAAACTTCTTTTGAATTTAGCGAAGCAGATAGCTCTTTGAGTTTGGTAGCTGCAAGTACCTTTAATTCGTTTAGTGCAGGTCCAAGTTCTCTTTTTTGATCCGACGGAACACTTTTAAATTCTCCGAAAAGCTCATTTATGACATTATTTCGACCAATAAATTTTAGGCGGAATTGTTCTATTTCTTCCTCCGTTTTAGCCGAAGTGTCCTTAATTTCAGAAAAAAGTGATTTTACCTTATCGAGCATATAATTGCTAATTCAAATGAATTGCAAAAATACTAATTAAAGCGAGGTATACTCCTTGCTCAATTTAATTTCTGGAGGTATCAGTTGAGCTACTCGCGCCGCTTCTCGTCTCATGAGCTTTCTATCCAATAGGTAACCAATTGCCACAGTAATAATGGTCATTGTTAACATCAACCAAAGTTCTCCTATTTCCTGAAAAGTAAGCGTCAGCCCAATAATCAATATATTGTACCCTACCAGAATAAGGGTTGATGATGCGTGATTAAAACCTAATTTCAAAAGGACATGATGTATATGGTTCCTATCTGGTGATAATGGGTGTTTCCCAGTATAAAATCTTATAATGAATACCCTAAGTGTATCATACACAGGCAAAACAAATAATGCCAAACTAACTGCCACTGGAGAAATAATCACAGAAGGTGGTATCGGTACCGCTAAAAATTTTACCATGAGGGTTGTGAGAATAAAACCAAAAACCATTGATCCTGTATCTCCCATAAACACCTTCGATGGATACCAATTGTAAAGTAAAAAACCGAGCGACGCTCCTACAATTGTAAAAGCAAAAGTAGCATCCAGGTAATATCCGCTTTGTATTGCTGCCCATCCCAAGAATGTGGCTATTACTAAAGCAATACTACCTGCCAGACCATCTATGCCATCAATTAGATTGAAAGCATTGGTCATAACTACAATTACAAAAATCGTAAAAATCTCATCAAGAATCCATGGAAAATTTTCAACTCCAAATAACCCGTGGAAACCTTCAATTTTGATGCCTCCGAAATATACTACCAGAAATGATGCGAAAATTTGAACAACGAGTTTGTGATGTGCCATAAGGCTTGAAAGGTCATCTCGAACACCAAGTAAGAAAATCAAGATCCCTCCGCCAATGAAATACTTTTGCGATGCTAATTCTGCAAAAGAAACAGACATCATTACCGCCAGCAATATGCCAATGAAAATTGCAATACCTCCCAAAGAAGGCGTGCTAACGCTGTGAATTTTTCGTTTATCAGGTCTATCTAATAAATCAATTGATTTAAATATTCTAATGACAACTGGCATTAAAGTCAGTGTTACTAAAAAAGATGTCGCTATAGCAATTGGGATACCCACTTTTAAATTTTGAGATCATTTACACGAATGTCCATGATCAAGCTTAAAATTGTTCATTTTTCTAGGCAAAATTTAACTATTTCGGCAAAAGGGCTAATTTATTAGGTAAAATGTGATTTTAATTCTTTTGCAGGCTTTTTTGCCATTTCCAAGCAGATTTCATCATATCATCTAGATCTCGCTCGGCTTTCCATCCTAAGACACCATTTACCTTTTTGGTATCTGCATAAATTTTTTCAATATCACCAGGCCTCCGATCTACTATTTCATAGTTTAAATTAATCCCTGAAGCCTTTTCGAAGGATTTAATGGCCTCTAAAACTGAGTAGCCATTTCCAGTGCCAACATTGAACACATCATAATTTTTAGGCATTTCTTCTAAATATTCAAGTGCAGCAACATGCGCTTTCGCCAGGTCAACCACGTGGATAAAGTCTCGGATGCAGGTGCCATCAGGTGTGTCATAATCTCCGCCGAAAACATTCAACTTTTCTCGAATTCCTGCAGCAGTTTGAGTTATGAAAGGAACGAGATTATTTGGAATACCCAAAGGAAGTTCACCAATAAGAGCAGATTCATGAGCTCCAATTGGGTTGAAGTATCTTAGTGATATTGCCTTAAACTCACGATTGGAATTACAATAATCTTCAATAATTTCTTCTCCTATTTGTTTGGTATTTCCATATGGAGACTCAGCTGGAAGTTTGGGAAATGATTCATCTACAGGGAGCTTATCTGGCTGACCATATACCGTACAAGATGAGGAGAATATGAAATTCGAGACATTAAACTCTCCAGAAAGATTTAAAAGATTTAAAAGTGAAACAAGATTGTTTTCATAATAGAGAAGTGGTTTTTCAACCGATTCACCAACTGCCTTAGATGCTGCAAAGTGAATGATTCCATCTATTTTATTATCTCGAAAGATTTTTTTTATTCCTTCGTAATTAGCGAGGTTCTCATTTAAATATAAGAACCTAACTCCAGTTATTTGCTCTAAACGATCAAGTACCTCTTCCTTAGAATTTGATAGATTGTCTACGATGATTGGGTTGTAACCTTGATTAAATAGCTCAACCACTGTATGGGAGCCAATAAAGCCAAGGCCACCTGTTACAAGAATGTTCTTCAAAATTGAAAATAAATTTAGTACGCGTTTTGGTCGCCCTTAATAATAGACATTGCTGTCAAAATGATGATTTTCAAATCCAAAATCAAAGACCAGTTTTTAACATAGAAGCGATCCAGTTTTACACGACCACTCATATCGCTCAATTCTGCAGTCTCTCCTCTAAATCCCTTTGCCTGAGCAAGTCCGGTAATTCCTGGTTTCACTGCATGCCTCTGCCAAAAACGATCGATTTTTGGCTGGAATTCTTCATTTAGTTTAATAGGGTGAGGCCTTGGCCCAACAACTGACATGTCCCCCAAAAATACATTGATAAACTGAGGAAGTTCGTCAATAGAAGTTTTCCTAAGTATTGCACCAATCTTAGTTATTCTGTTATCATTTTTAGTGGCTTGGACGAACTCAGCATTTTTTTGAAAAGTCATTGTTCTAAACTTCCAACACATGAAACCTCGATTGTCCTTCCCATGTCTCTTCTGCTTAAAAAAGATTGGACCACTTGACTCCATTTTGATAAGTAAACCAATTACGGGAACCAGCCAGGAAAGAATTAAAACGATAAATATGGATGAGAATACAATGTCGAAAGAACGTTTTATAAACCGATTTGCTAGGCTATCTAATGGGATTGTGTTGACATTTATAATTGGGATACTTCCAAATTGTTCTATCGACAAGTTATAATTGGAAAGTCGACTAAACTGCGAAATCAGATTAACTTTTATTAAATTATTCTCAGCAAAATCGATTACATCCTTAACTTGATCGTCGGTCAAATGAGGGAGACAGCAAAACACAATATCGGCTGTTTTCTTTAAGGTATAATTTTCAAAATCCTTTAATGGAGCTTCCGCGTTATCGTTATCATCTACAACACCTACAAGCTGATAACCTAATTCAGGGGTTTCTTTGAAGTATTGAGTCAATGAATCTGAAAGATCCCCCTTACCAATAATCACTACCCTTCTTATATTGTAGCCCTTTATTCTATAGTATCTGATTAGGTAATGCCAAATACTCCTCCAGCCGAGAATTAGAATGGTGAAAACCAAATAGGTCACAAAAAGATATTTTCGGGAATAATCGACAGGCTGTAGTGCAAACCAAAGAGCGAATACAATAGAAAGATTGATTACCAATCCTGTGAGTACCTTATTAAGGTGGTCCAACAACCTAGAATTACGATTTATCCGCTGGAGATTAGAACTGAAGAAAACCCCAATCCAAACAACATTTAAAATAAGTTGCAATAACTGATAATCTTTTGATGGGACTAAATATCCGAAGCGATATTCGTTAGCTACAAATATTCCAATATTCAAACATACTAAATCTGTAAGCAGAAATAGGATGGGAAAATAGGGGGAATATCTGTGATTAGATGGCATTCGTCTTCGTAAAGAACAAATATATACTACAATTGAACCAATCTACCATTGGGACTTATCAACAGAATTATATACAGACCTTATACCGTCCTGAAGATTTATCTTAGGATTCCATCCTAAGGCTCTAATTCTTGAACTATCCATTAGTTTTTTAGGAGTCCCATCAGGCTTTGAGTTATCAAAAAGAAGTTTACCTTGAAACCCAACGATACTTTTAATAGTTTCAGCTAATTCTTTGATTGTTAAATCACTACCATAACCAACATTAATTGTTTGAGGGTCACTGTAATTATTTATTAAGTGTAAACAAGCCTCAGCAAGATCATCCACATGCAGGAATTCTCGTAAAGGTGTTCCAGAACCCCATACTTCAACGCTTTTCAAGTCATTTATTTTAGCGTAATGGAATTTACGCATTAAAGCCGGTAGCACGTGTGAATTATTTAAATCGTAGTTGTCATTTGGACCATATAGATTAGTTGGCATTGCGCTAATGAAGTCACACCCATACTGATCTCTATAGGTTTCACATAGCTTAATTCCAGCAATTTTAGCTATCGCATACGGTTCATTTGTTGATTCTAGAGGTCCAGTTAATAAGCTGTTTTCATGTATTGGCTGATCCGCAAGCTTTGGGTAAATACATGAACTTCCAAGAAACAATAATTTTTTAACACCGCTTTTATATGAAGAATGAATGACGTTTGATTCGATCATTAAATTTTCATATAAAAACTGGCCCCTGTAAATGTTATTCGCATTTATCCCACCTACTTTAGCTGCCGCTATAAAAACATAGTCAGGTTTTTCATTTTCAAAAAAATCTGTAACAGCTGCTTGATTAGTTAAATCAAGTTCTGCAGAGGTTTTGAATACCAAATTTGAGTAACCCTCGCTCTCCAATTTTCTTATTATTGCTGAGCCTACCATTCCTCTGTGGCCAGCTATATAAATCTTAGCTCCTTTTTCCATGCTTATTATTCAGCCTGCTTAAGAATTTGATGACCGCCCTCCATTAAATATTTATCTTTCTCAAAAAGCTTCAAATCTGATTGCATCATTTCTTTGATTAACGCCTCAAGATCATATTCAGGCTCCCACCCCAATTTCTCTTTGGCTTTTGAAGGATCGCCAATTAATAAGTCCACTTCGGTCGGTCTGAAGTACTTTGGATCAATTCGGATTACTTCCTGTCCAACTTTAAATGAATAATCAGAATTCTTTGAGGATTTTACTCTACCAACTTCATCAACACCTTTTCCGTTAAATTCAATTTCGACACCTACTTCTGAAAATGCCATTTTCAGAAACTCACGTATAGGAGTGGTGGCACCCGTTGCAAGCACAAAATCTTCTGCTTTATCTTGTTGGAGCATTAACCACATGCCTCTTACATAATCCTTTGCATGACCCCAATCTCGCTTAGAATCAAGATTTCCCATATAAACTATATCCTGAAGTCCCATTGCCATCTTTGCAACAGCTCGTGTTATTTTTCTAGTAACGAATGTTTCACCTCGAAGCGGAGATTCATGATTAAAAAGTATCCCATTACACGCATAGATATCATATGCCTCTCGATAATTTACCGTTATCCAGAATCCGTACATTTTAGCAACGGCATAAGGGGATCTTGGATAAAATGGAGTCTTTTCAGATTGCGGAACCTCTTGAACTAAGCCATAAAGCTCAGATGTAGATGCTTGATATATTCTTGTTTTTTTACTTAGTCCTAGTAATCTTACTGCTTCCAATAACCTAAGAGTTCCAATCCCGTCTACATTAGCTACATATTCTGGTGTGTCAAAGCTTACCCGTACATGGGACATTGCGCCTAGGTTATAAATCTCATCCGGCTGGATCTCTTGAATCAATCGTGTTAAATTCATTGAATCAGTTAAGTCTCCATAGTGTAAGAATAACTTAGTATTTGGTTTATGTGGATCCTGATAAATGTGATCAATACGATCTGTATTAAACAAAGAAGATCTTCTTTTTATTCCGTGAACTTCGTATCCTTTTTCCAGGAGCAACTCAGCTAAATATGCTCCATCCTGACCTGTTATTCCTGTAATGAGTGCTTTTTTCATTGACTGATTTTTAAATCGCAAAACTATAGAATTATAATTAACCCAATATCTCAGAGAGTGGTTTCAAGCACTTGTTTATGGCAAGGTTATCTTCCGCCCACAGTCTTGCATTATTCTTAATTTTTTTTCTTAAATCATTATCACTGCACAAATTCAAAATTTGATTTGCAAGTGATTCTGGATTATCTGGATCTATTAAAACAGCAGAATTAGTGCTACTCAAAATAGTATGTAAAGTAGTTCCTTCATTAGCTGTCACAATAGATGCTGTTCCTGAAGCAAGTATATTAGTCAACTTGCTTGGAAGAAATGACTCAGTAGATTGTCCCTTTTGAATTACCACCTGAATATAAGAGCTATTTAGCATCTCATTCATATTTTCTTTTGGGACAAGAGATCCTAAGGTGAAATTATCTAGGTCGTATTTGTTTATTAAGTTTTCCAATTTCTTTCTGTACACACCCTCGCCTAAAACGATGAAGTGTATCTCATTGTTAGCTTTAAGTAGATTGGCAGCTTTTACAAGATTATCAAGTCCCTGTTTCTCACCAATATTTCCAGAATAAACCACAAGCTTTCTTGACTTAAGTATTCCTAAATGATCATGTAACCATGTACAATTCTCAATAGGGAAAATCTGTTTCAATTCAGACCAGTTTGGCAGAAGCATAACTTTCTTTCCAATATTTTTACTATCTATTTTTTTGGCCATTCCAATGCTGATTGTAGACACAAAGTCCACTTTTTTCAACAACCATTTTTCTATTACCTCTAGAAATCTGCACACTGTTATTGGAAGCAAGTTAAGTTCTCGCGCTGCGTCAATTTGTAAATCTTGAATATGCAACAAAATTCGACACTTTGAGCCAATGATGAGAAAGTAAGGCAATAACCCTAAAAAAAAAGGTGGATTGATTACTATTAATAGTGAGCTTTTTCGAATCCCCTTAATATTCATAACCAGAGCAAATGTGCTTGAGATCACAAAACTTAGCTCTGATATAATTTTTTTTAATGCACCAGGATTTGGCGGAATGTAAACCCATGTTCTTATATCCTCATATGAGTATTTTTTTTTAGAATAAATTTGATTTCCAAATCCAGGATAAATTTTCCAATGTGGATAAAATGGCGCATTGGAAATGGAAGTTACTTCAATATCATTTTGAAGTAACCACTTAATCAATTCTCCATTGTATTTCCCTATTCCTGTTAACTCCTCTGGAGAATAATATGAATACAAGGTTACCTTTTTCAATCTTTATTTATTGATTTCATTACTGATACAATTTCCTCTCCAAATCTATTGACTGTATACATTTTCCTAGATTCATTGAGGTTATGCTTTGAAACCTCTTTCACGTGATCTAATCTCTTGGCGAGGCTTAAAAGTAGCTCACTTATTTCTTTAGGTGATTTTTCGGATACAAAACTACCATTTACCTTATCAACAATAATATCTCCTATACCAGCATGATCCGTCGTAAGAATATAGTTCCCGGAAACCATACCTTCAATTATACTTATCGGCTGGCCTTCAGTCTTATAATAAGTAGGTAGAATGAGGACATTGCTTTCTGTTAAAAGAAGTTGCTTATCCTTGGCATAAACAGGACCTAGATAGGATATTTTCCCTTCATCAATTTTTCTTTGAATCTTCTGAAATGATGTTCTTTCAATATTCCCTGCCAAAATTAAATCAATATCTGCTCTCTCCTTTGCAATTAAATAGCCATCAATCACATCTAAAATACCCTTTTCAATCATTAGATTGCTTAAATACAAAATCCGTAGCTTATCGAATTTTTTACTTGAAAAGTCAATTTCAAATAGCTTATTAGTTGCAAAATTTCTTACTTCGTAAATTCGGTCTTTCGGCAAGAGTGTGCCAAAATTTTCTCTTAGTCTGTGGGATAAAACTATACCGGCATCAGCTTTACCAATCAGGTAGGAAATTAACTCTAGCTTAAATCCGCTACTCTCTTTCAATGTAAATCTTAATTTACCTCCATGAATATGCATTATTATTTTTTTTCTTAAAAGACTTGCACAAACGATAAAGGGGGCGTATTTGAGGATTCCTAAAAAACTCTGACCAGGGGTTATATATACCACATCTACTCTTATGATTTTAAAGACCTTAAAAAAAGGTAAAGCAGCCCTAAAAGCTTTAGATAAACTAAATATGCCTTGTATCGAAGAAATTTCTCCGAGAGAAGTATCTATTCTATCAACAATATAATTTTCAGCTTTAAGAAAGTTAAAGAAGTGTTCGTTAGCTAAAGACTCTCCAGTAATAGGGTCAGGAAATGGGCCAACTAATAATAATTTCATTTATTCTAATTAGGCTATGACTCAACATAAATTGAAAAGAAATCAATAATAAAACGATTTAATGGCAATCAACTTACATTTTTCCTCATTCATATCGGCGAAATTCATTCGACAAATATAAACTTCCTTTAGTCATCATATGGCAAGATGAAAGCACTCATTAACATTCATACGAAAATTCTTATTATTTGTAAAGAGTAAAGAAAGATTCGCTAACTGTAAGTTTGAGTAGATATTTATCCATTTATGTAATTATGAATGATTGAACTAAATGTGTCATTTCTTTTTAACATCTCTACCTGGTCTCCAATTAATTTTCTATGATATTCTTGGTTTCCAATAATTGAATCAACACTTTCTTTTAAATAACCTTCATCAATGTTATATATATCGACATTGTAATTTGATAAGCCCATCCAATCAAGTATTCCTTTTGTTTTTGGTAAGTATGAAATCGCCATAAATGGAACATTGCTCATCATGGAAAATATACATGAGTGAAAACGAGTGCCCAAGAAAAACTCTGTTTTGCTAATCATTGAAATCATTTGTTCCGGTGAATAAGACTTCTTATCAACTGATACGATTGAGGGCAATAATTCTTGTATCTTGTATGCTAATGGCAAATCTGTTTCAACTTGATTTAATATGACAATCTTTTTATTATACTTTTTATTGATGTGATTGTAAACGTCAACAAGAGCAGAAATGTATTCCTTCATTGCCAGATCTTTATCATCGCTTTCTGGAAAATTCCAATTGACTACTGTAGAGTACATTATACTTTTATTCTTCTCTTGTGAGTAATCAACTCCTTTCATGTAAAAAGCCATGTCCGTGCTTAACAAAACTTTTTTCCTGTCTACTTTAATGACCTGAAGTAAAAAATTTTCAGAAAATGTTTCTCTTACAAATACTTTTTCGCAATTCTTTAAAACCCACCCAAGTAAAGTACGTCCAAGTTTACTTTTTATAGGGCCTATACTTTGTGGAGCAACTATAATTTTATTCTTATTTAGTATTGCAAGTACCAGCTGATAGAGGTTTAGGTAGTAGGATTTATTGGAGTCCTCCAAAAAGCCACCTGGACAACTTAATACCAAGTCAGCGTTGCGGTATGCCTCTATCAACTTCAATTGCCGAGTACTAATTAGCCACCTGAATCCATGCTTGAATTTGATGTTCAAAACTCCAAAAAATAGGATAAATGGATACAGAAAAATAAGTACCTTCTTTGGCATTGAAAGTCTATGTAAGGGTTTATGAATGTTCTCTACTCCTCTTAGATTATGAAGGCTCTCATTATATATTGCAACTAATGATATTTCAGTCGCTCCTTGTTCTAAAAGAACATTTACTAAGGTCTCCACGAGTGCTTTATCACCTTTATTTAAATCGCCAAAAACATTCGTTACTAAAACTCTCATTATAAATTAGAAATGGCATTTTTAAAATTATCTACTGAATGTTCTCTCGCAAAAAGAAGGGCATTTTTACTCATAGTAAGATAGGTAGACTCATCTACTTCCATAATGCTTCTGAGTATTCTTATTAAACCAGAAATATCTCCATAATTGTAAGACATCCCCATTTCATATTTTTTTACTCTATAGCCAATACATCCGTGCGTTGTTGATATTAATGGCTTCCCAAAGCTTGTCGCATAAGCCATTACCCCACTAGAAGCATTAAACGATTTATCATATGGAAGAATTACATAATGACAGTTTTGATAATTGTACATCATCCTTTCCTCTGTAACAAAACCTTCTTCCCACTGGAAGGTATCACTTTTTATTGCTTGTACAAAGGATCGATATTTTTCCGTATCTTTAGATAGTCTTCCTACAAACTGAAATTGAATTCCATTGAGAACTAATGGTGAATGTTTCAATAATTTAACTAATTCATCAAATCCTTTTCTTTTCGTTTGAGTGCCAACGATTAGAATTTTCACTTTATTATTAGTCACATTTTGGATTTCCGTTGCTGGCTTGGTTGCTGGGCTTGGGTCAGGAAGAAAAAGATGTCTTATACCCAAACGTTCTTGCGGAAAGTAATTGTTATCTTTAATTCGATCATCCAAATGTGCAAACACAATATTCTTGGATTTCAGGCTTATTCTTAAAAGGAATGTCTTGATTATTTTATTTACAAATTGCTTAATATACAAATTTTCTCTCCAACCAAACAGATAGTTACTATGGTAATCAATTAAAATAACCTTACAATCTGCGCGAAGTGGTTTTATAATTGATAAGAGAGGTAGTTTTGGATAGTATTCATTAAATCCACAAAATAAAACTTTGGAATACTTATTTGTATTAATCTCTTTGATTGTTTGCCAACAAACTAAGAGAGAGACTCTGCCAAACCAAAGGCTATTTAGCACCCTGAGAGTTGGATTAATTTCTACTTGAAGGTCTTTAAAAATTTCATTATACTGATTAGTCTTCCAGCCTGAACGTGTCAATATTGTCACCTTCAAGTCCTCCGTGGTAAAACTCTTTGCCATCAAATAGGTAATATATAATCTGCTGGCCCTGAAGATCGGATCAATAATTAGAATCCTTTTTTCTTGCATATTATTTTTCAATAAACGTTAACTTCAGCTCATTATATAATTCACTTGCCTCCCTTAGAAGATTATTTTTTTCGCTATCATTAATTTGTTTTAAAACCAGTTTCTTTTCGATTTCTTTTTCTCTATTTGGAACAGAATATTTTGACCTATTATTGGAATACTTTTCCTCGCTTACCCGAGTCATATAATTAATAACCTCATCCTTATCTCTTTCAATAAAGAGAGGCAAGTCTAAATTAAAACGAAGATTTACCCTGTTGATCAGAATATTAATGTCGGATATAACTTCATTAAAATCAACTAAAACGAATTGAAAATTAATTTCTGAAATCTTTGTATAAAAATGTAAATATTCTTTAAGTAGTTGGTTAACTGATGACATATTACTTCTAATCAGATAAGAAGCTATGGCTTGGGTAGGATCTCTAATGAGTATAACACAGGGAATGTTATGTTTTTTGGCTCTCTTTATTTGCGCAATAGAATGTAAATGATGTCCAATTTTAAAATCAGATATATTGTGCTTTTTTAATAAATATTCAATCAGATGAACCGTATACGAGTTGGCACAGCGAGGAAAGCCCTCAACAACAAGATTAGTATTACGAGTAACCACTAATTTGCGCTTACTAGGTTTAAGTAACTGGTAGTTAAGATAGATAAACGGAGAAGATCGAACTGTTCTTTTTAAATTTTCCATTATAAAGTTTTGAATGAAAACTATCAATTCAAATGCCTAAAAATTATCAACTATTAAAATCAATAACTTCTATCATGATCCATCAGTCAGAAGATCACTCAGAGATGAAGGTTACTCAAAGGCGTATGGAAATACTTCAAGCCCATGAACAGAATTCCGAAGATCTTTAGAAAGATTTATTGATTTAATCATTTTGCCATCAGCTATATTATATACAGAAATTGTACTTGGTGATGAGCCTCCTATCAACAACCCATCATACGTACACAGCCCCCTTCCAAAACCTTGTCTGGCAAGGTCATTCGATAAATCGGCATTGGATAGGCCTTCAACTGAATATTTGACAATTTCAAATTTTATAACCGTATTTGAAGATGATTCCTTAAGAGTTATGTTATCGTCTTTTGTGTTATTAAATACAACTCCACCTCTATAGAATTGAACATTGTGAGTTCCTAACGGAATACGAGCCCTCTCTTCAACACTTTCATCTTTATTGACGCTGATTAATGCGTTTAATTTAGTTCCTGAGAAAAAAATTACTCCATCTAAAACAAAAACATTATTGATATGAGTGGTGTCAGCTTGAAAAGGTCCATCGTCACGCAGTGGATCAAAAGAATAATATTTCGTTCTAGAAAAAATTTTATTGATACCCCTTTTTAATTTGGATTTAGACTTCCCACCAAATGGCTTTAAAAATCTGTAGCAATACCCGTAAACAAATTCATTTTTATTCAAATCAAACTTTAGAATTGAGTCAAACCCTGTAGATGAAAGATACAAGAAATTTTCTTCAACAAAAATTTCATGGCAGTGCTTCAAGTATTTGTTTTTGTAGGATCGCGTAATATTAAACTTTTTATCATAGAAAAAAACTTCATCGGAAGCAGCGCAAATTATCTCATCGCGATAAAAAGCTATTCCTCTCAGTCCTCTGTCCGCACCCCTGCCTTCCCAATTAATTGATGGGTCATCCCAATCTACTATCTGCCTGTATTTTGCAGATTCTAAGTCAACCAAATATAATCCGCCATGACTTTCACCTTGCTGGGAAGAGCGAATTACTGAACTACAAATAACTACTGGAAGTTTGCTCATCTGAATTACGTTTTCATTTAAAAGTTGATGATTTGGTTAACTCACTACAAAGATATGGGGACCTGAGAAATAAGATGACAATCCACCAGGCCCACAATGATGCATCCATAAAGCCCCTTTGAGTAGCTATAAGTGTTATATATAATAAAGAAGATCCAGCGTAGAGTAATAATGGACTTTCACTTATAATTATGAATTTAATCGCTTTAAATATTAGCATGAAGTATGCAGTATAACATAAAATTGTACCTATCACTCCACCTTTTAGAAAAGGGTCTGTCCAGCCATTCGCCAAAGTTGTGGCTAAAAAAGACTTAGCATTGTATCCATAACCTAATACAATTACATCGTCTTTATTCATTTCATTGAACATATAGGAGAGCCCAGTGTATCTAATTCCTAAAGATGTTGTATCTCCTCCATCTCCAAATTTGGTTGAAAGATACCATTCAAAAAAATTAAATATTTCTTTGGGTAATGATGCTATGACGGATATAAATACAATAAAAGTAAATAAACCGAGTAAAAAATTGACATACCGCACCTGAAACAATTTTCCTCGAAAAATCCTCAAGGAAAGTACAAAAATGATACAGAGCCAGTTGCCTAAAGAAAAGGTTAATATAAATGCAATTAGAAGCAAGTAAACCCACTTTAACTTTCTCCTATACATAAAGTGAAAAATTGCAATCGCAACTGGCATTGCGAAATTCCCCGCTTCAGATGCATAGGATTGCAAACGTGGAAAGTTAATAGATCCAATCCTCAAATTCATCCATCCAAGTGTAAGTCCGTAAAAATCTCGCTCACCTGTACCTGCAATCTTCGACATACTTTCCATATAGACTGTTCCGAGTGGTGGGAGTACTTTTAAAGCTATAAGAACTGTTCCAAGGATGGCTAAACTTGCAAATAGTAAGGTTAATTTATTGAAAATTTTATCAAGCTTGAAAATGTATTCGTTTTCCAAGCTCACAAACATTAATCCCGCAAAAATTAGAAAAAAATTAGGATAAATAATTGGAGAAAGGGATTGACCTCTTGGATCATTAATCTGAATAATTGTCGCTAAGATAACGACAAATGAATACAGCATATAAAGTACAGAAAATACTTGGAAGTCTCTCGAGTAAACCCACGGGGTATTAATGCTAATTTCTCTTTTTAAAAAAGCTGATAGGGTTATAAGAAAAATAGATGTTAGAGTTAGGAGAGCATATAATGGGCCACTGAATTGCTTTAAAACATAGGGGAAAAAAAATATAACTTGAGTCATTAATAAAAAAAGGAATGACAAGTTGAAAAATTCCTGTATAGTAATTCTACCTGTTCTGATAAAATCCATCATTTTTCCATTTCTTTTTGAGCTTAGAACGTAGAGGACTTATGTCAATATAATGGTAGGGGCCCGCGATTAGCATTCGTATTATATCACTGAAAAGATATTTAAATGAGAATGGAGTACGATTTACAGTATCCAACAAGTCATTGTAAGAATAACCAATCAATTCCAAGTTTTTACTTCCAATTTTAGCCAGGTAATTCCTTGCCCATCTCTTACGAAGAGGGTTTGAGAACTCTTTTTCCCATTTGTTTACCGACTTGCTACTAAGACGTTTATATTTTTTTGTACCAATTTGATCCCCCTTCTGTCCTTCAAAACTTATTGCACTAAAATCTGTTAAATATTGTTTATCGAAGGGGGTTTTAAGATAGTCAAATATCTCTTGCCAACTCTCAGTGCTTCCAATTACTAAATCCTCATATCTAACACTAACTACCTTGTCTTGATTCTTCTTAAATGCAGATATATTGGTTAATAACCCTTTATATAGATCGACATAGTACCTATATGCATTCCATTTACCATCTGCCCACGAATGATTGATTGAGGTAATAACAGCCAGCGGGTTCCTCCATAAAAAAATAAATTTTCCTTCTTCAAAAGCATCAATTATATCATCGCTTATCAATGAGTATCTTGGCGTTTTATCTAAAAAATATTTTGCATTGGGTGACTTAGTCGCTTTAGCGTAAAGAGAAGTCGCGAATTCGACTATAGCCGTTTTTATGTCAAATTCTTTCTTAGGCAACTGCTCAATAAAGGCAGAAATAGCATCATTCACAGTTTTATGATTATATTCTGCATATACTTCCTTAGTCATATAAAACAAGGGCAATAATAGCCATGGTTCCGGATGAGTTTCTATTTCTTTAGCTGAGGCAAGTACTCTCTGAACTAGAGTAGATCCTGATCTTGGCAGACTGAACAAAAATATTGGCCTAATTTCTACCATGAATTTATTTTAGGGATATAAACGGTGTAAATCTTATAAAATCTATAGATAAGTAAAACACAAAGAATGTTCCAAAAGATAGTTCCAAATGCACTCGAATAAGCAGCACCGGTTACGCCCCAAGATGATATTAGAAATATATTCAACATAATTTTAATTATTAAAGTGAGTAATATGACATTTCTAAATGAAGTTTGTTTTCCGGTCATGTTCATAATATTACCCACCGAACCACTTAAGGCGCTAATCAAAAGGCCTACTCCTAGAATAATAACAATCTGTGAGCCTAGGTCTTTTAAATAAATACTACTGTCACCAATAAATAAGTTGACGATTTGCCTTGAGAATAATAACATGAATACAACAAGGGGCAAAGTAGTCAAAAAGATCAGCCTAGTAGATTCTGCAACGGCTGATTTAAATCGATCAAAATCGCCGCTATTATAATACTGAGAAAATTTTGGGGTGGATATAGAATTTACTGCGAATAAAGAAACGCCTGTGAAGGAGCTGACCTTCATTGCAACATTGTATACACCAACCTCTTCGGAGGTGCAAAAGTATCCTAGCATTAGTATATCAACCCATGACATAAGAAAGGTAGTCGCATCCGCAAACAACATTGGAACACCTGTTTGAATGACTTTTTTGTTGAACAATCCTCGGGAGTACCAATAGGTTTTATTTTTAAATAAATTCAAAGAACCAATTATGAGTGAGGTATTAATGACTATGGTGATGCAAACAGATATTAATAATATTAATACCGGATTCACATCCAGACCCAATAAATAAATACCAATGGATAACCCTAGAATGTTAAGTAGCAGCACTGCGTCAAACTTAAAAAAAGTAAATAAAGCCGGTTTTCTCATAGCCCTAAACACCTGGGCATTTAACGCGTTAAGTGATATTGCTGGTATGGCCCAAATTCCAATTAAAAGATAACCCTGCAATTCATCATTGAGTTGATAGATGTCTTGATATACTAACACAAATCTTGATAGAACAGATATAACAATCGATGTGAATAGTATAATGCAAAAGGATTGTATATATATCCCACCACTTACATTTGTTTTATTGAAAGCAAAATAATGAGAAATATATCTTAGTGTTGACGTATCCTGACCTAGTCTACCAAAGACTGAGAGCAAATTCAACACCGTGATAGTAATGGCATAGTTCCCCATTACACCTACACCCAAGCTTCTTGTCAAGATTAAAACAAAACAAAAGCCAAGTAGAAATCCACTTACCCTAACCATAAAAGAAGAAAATGATCCCCTTATTATTGGTGATGATTTAATACCTAGTTTATTAATGAGCCTTAACACCTTTCGTGTACCTAAATAAAAATACGATTGTCAAAGTAACCCCCCCAATAAAGGCTGATATGATTAATATTAGAGGTTTATTTGGAATGATATTATCTTCAGGTATCCTTACTGGTTCCACCACAGTAAATACTGGAGTATTATTTTTTAATTCAATTTTC